>NZ_JBQYLH010000005.1:0-230499 GCF_052677165.1 Sunxiuqinia sp. sy24 | reverse complement strand
GAACAGCATTAAAAACAGTTTGTGTCCTTGTGTTTTAAACTTTCCGGCGGCTGGCTTCCGGGCCGGCCCCGGTAAGGGCACCGAAAAAATTAAAGCCATGAATATTCGATCAATTCAAATTCTTTACGTTGTTTGCCTGCTTTTGGCGAGCACAAGTTTAATGGCGCAAAGCAAGTGTGATAAGTTATTCGATACATTTCAAAATAAACCAGGAGTGACTTATTTTGCTTTCACTAAGAGCATGACTGATGCCTTCAATATTGATTTGGATGAAGAAGGCAAAACCATCAAAGGTGATCTGAATGAAATTCGCTTTCTGTCTTACAATCCTGAAAAAGGGCAGTTGACAGGAAAAGAATTTATACGCAAAGCTACGGGCTTGTTGCCACGGGCTTACGACCGTATTGTGGAGGTGGACGATGAAAACGATGCCGAAATCTGGATGCTTGGAAACAAGCGCAAGGCATCTGAATTTCATATTTTCATTCGGAATGAATCGGACGATGACAGGCAATTTTTAATTTCCTTCTTCGGAAAATTTGATTTGGAAGATGTTGAGGGTGTCCGCAAAATCGGTTTAAATTTATCTAATGACAATTAAAAAATGAACGCTATGAAACGATTAACTAAATCATACGACAAAAAATTAGCCGGTGTTTGCGCCGGAATATCCGAGTATTTTAATCCGGAGCTGGATCCGATCATTGTGCGCATTGGCTTTGTGGGGCTTTGCATCTTTAATCCCCTGATGCTGATTGCTTACCTGGTGCTGGCTATTGTACTCCCGGACCCGGGAATAGTAAACTAATATTATTCATTAAAAAGCATACAAAACAGGGTTTCCTTATGGGGAGCCGACCGAACCCGTAGGCTGCCATTGTGCAGCCTTAGTATTTGGCGCGAAAGGCTCAGCCCAATACCATTGCCGTTTTCGCGGGTGGTAAAAAACGGAACGAAAATTTCGTCGAGCAGCTCTTTGGGTATTCCCGGGCCATTGTCTTTGACACACACTTCCACCTGTCCGTTTTTGTTCCGGCCGGCCAGTAAATCAATTTGGGCATTGTCTGTTTCAACAAGTGCTTCGCGCGAATTTTTAATCAGGTTGAGCAAGACTTGCGAAATCATTTTCTCATCCGCATGAATCATCAATTCGGGTGACTCCAGGCTTATCTTGAGTTGAATGGACGAATCCGGATGCTGGGCCTTGTTTAGCAACAGCATTTTCTCCAGCAGATCGTGAACATGAACGGGCTTTTTCTCTGGTTTTGGCAGGCGCGTCAGCTTACGGTACGATTCCACAAAGGTAATCAAACCCCGCCCTTGCTCCTTGATCACATCCAGTCCACGGATGGTCGTATTAATCATCTTCTCATTGACTTTTTGGGGCGAGATGGCTTGCCCGTCTTTCTGGAAAAAATTGCTCAAACTCTCAGAAAGTGAGGTGACCGGGGCAATGGAATTCATGATTTCGTGGGTCAGCACCCGAATCAGGCGCATCCACGAGTCCAGTTCTTTTTCATCCAGTTCGTTGTTAATATCTTGAACTGAAAGCAAGGTCAGCGTTTGCTCGTTATTTTTAAACGAGTTGGCTTTGATGGAAATCGTCACTTTTCCCTGCTTGCCATTGAAGGTGACCAGTTTTTGACCTTGTTGCTGAACCTGAGGTAGCGTCTTAGCCAGCTGTTGATCCACTTTAGCCAGTTGTTTCAAGTGAGTAAATTGTTCCAGTCCCAATAGCATTTTCACAGCACTGTTGGCATGAATCACAAATCCCCGTTCATCATAAGTCAATATGCCGGTTCCAACATGCTCAATGAGTGCCCGAAAGTATTGCTCCTGCTGTTGATTCTGTATTTGGATCCGTTGAATTTGCTGGTTTACTTCGGTCAGATGTCGGTTCAGTTCCTGAATGATTTTGTCATTCTTATGAGCCGGGAGGGCCAGGCTAAAGTCTTCATTCTTAATGGCTTCAAAGAAATAGTTGATTCGTTCATTTACACGGTTCTGGTAACGAATAAGATTGAAGACTAAGCCAGTCAGGAGAAGGGTTAAAAAAGCGCTTAGGAACCAATGCTGTAAGGCAAATGCCGTCCAGCCAATGCCAATGGCTATCAGGATAATCAAAAGTATCCGGCTTAATAGGTTGACTAAAAATGACTGGTTCATCCGATTTTGAATTTTTTCATTTTATTGTAGAGCGTTTGTCGCGTAATTCCCAGTTGTTCGGCAGCTGCTGTAACATTGCCCGGGTTTTTCTCCAGCGCAAGGAGGATCAGTCGTTTTTCCATTTCTTCGAGTCTGAGTGAGTCGGTTTTATTTCGACATCCTGTTAAGGGATTCAGAAAAAAATCATCGGCTTTCAGAATGTTGTTTTCACTCAGAATTACCGCTTTCTCAATGCTGTGTTCCAGCTCGCGAATGTTGCCCGGCCAGTGATACTTGAGTAGTTTGTCTTGTGCCTGGTTGTTCAGTTTTAAGGCAGGTTTGTCGTACTTGTAGGTGTATTTCTTCAGGAAGAATTCAGCCAGCACCAGGATGTCATTTCCCCGATTGCGCAAAGGGGGAATTTCAATTTGAATGGTGTTAATCCGGTAAAGTAAATCTTCGCGAAACAAGCCTTTTTCAACCAGCTCGGGCAGGTTTTTATTGGTGGCACAAATCAGCCGGATGTCAACAGGGATGGACTGGTTTGAGCCGATTCGGGTGATTTCGCGGTTTTGGATGGCCGCCAGCAGTTTGGCCTGCAGGTGAAACGAAAGGTTGCCAATTTCATCGAGGAATAGCGAGCCCTTGTTGGCTACTTCAAACTTGCCAGCCCGGTTTTCGCGGGCATCGGTAAATGCGCCTTTCACATGCCCAAACAACTCGCTTTCAAACAACGATTCGCTTAGAGCGCCCATGTCAACGCTTACCAGCATTTCGTCTTTTCGGTTCGATAAGCGATGAATTTCCCGGGCAATCAATTCTTTTCCCGTTCCATTTTCTCCGGTAATTAAAATGTTGGTGTCTGTTTTGGCTACTTTGCGCACAACTTTCAGCACCTGCATCAATTCGGGTGAGGAGCCAATAATAAATTTCTCCTCGCGATTGATCACTCTTTTCAGCTCTTTTTCTTTCAACTTCAGGTGCTTTACCTCTTCGCGCGACAGGCTTAGCTGGATGGAAGAGCGAATGGTAGCCAATAGTTTGGTATTGTCCCAGGGTTTTAAAATGAAGTCGGTAGCACCTGACTTTAATGCTTTCACCGCCAGCTCCACATCACCATAAGCCGTGATGAGGACAACCGATAAATCGGGATGGTTTTCCTTGATTTGTTGCAACCAGAAGATGCCCTCATTGCCTGTGTTTACCCCGGCCTTAAAGTTCATGTCCAGTAGAACCAAGTGGTACTGGGTTTTGCGCAGTTCGCTGGTAATGAGGTTGGGGTTCGACAAACATTTCACGTTGTCATATTCCGAAGAAAGTAAGATCTCAAGCGCACTTAGCACGCTTTTGTTATCATCAACTAGGAGGATATTTCCTTTGGGCATTTTTTTTATCAAAATTAGAGTATGAAAGAAGGAGGTGCAATGATTTGTCAAATATTTTTACAGAAACATGTCAATATATTTTACAGCTGTAGAAAGTTTGTTTTTTGTTATTGCTGGTAATGAGGCTTATGTGTGTTTGGCATTGTAATGGTTAGGTTAATGGTGTTGAAAAATAAAAATATGACGGCGATTAGAAAAATAGTAGGGATAATCTTTCTTTTTTTACTGGTGGGGTTCACTCAAGGGCAGGAGAGCTGGAGCCTAAATAAATGTATCGACTATGCCTTGGAGCACAATCTGACGCAGCATACTTACGAGTTAAGCCAGCAAGCGGCAACCATCGATGCCGCCCAGTCGAAGTTGAATTTATTGCCATCCTTGTCAGCTTCTTCGTCGGCCGGACTAAGCATCGGACGATCGGTTGATCCGAATACCAATGATATTGTCAATACCGAATTTTTTAATAATTCGAACAGTTTGAGTTCCAGTCTGGCGGTATTTCAGGGGTTTGTTCAGCAAAACCGGATTGCGTATTCAAAATTCAGACTCGAAGCGGCCAAGTGGGAGAAGGTGAATCATCAGGATGATTTGGCTTTTTCAATCTTGATGACGTATTACGATGTGATTTATTATCAGGGAATGGTGGCTATTGCCCGCGAACAACTTCGTTTGTCGGAGATCAATTTGAAGAAAGCAGAAATACTAATAGAAACAGGTTTGAAAGCCAAAATGGATCTGGCTGAGATGCAAGCTACCTACGAAAAGGAAAAACTGAACCTTCTGCAGTCGGAAAATAAGTTGGAAGAGGTGACGTTAAGGCTTGGCAAGGAAATGAATTTACCTGCTGAACGATTACAGCAAGTGCAGATTGAGGGCGGAGAACCGCCTGTTGCAGCCGATATGTCGGTGGTTGCCGACTCTCTTTATTCCTCGTTTGTAGCACTTTCTCCCTATGTAAAAATTGCGGAAGCCGAATGGCAGGCTTCAGCTAAAGAGGTAGCGATCAGTCGTGGGCAGTTTTTTCCTTCCGTTTATCTCAATGCTTCCATTAATACGGGCTATTACGAAACCTATCGGGATGCCGATGGCCGAACGATTTCGTTTCGCGATCAGCTGGATAATAATCGAAGCCAGTATGTTGGGGCTTCCATTGCCATTCCGATTTTTGCACGGAACCAGGTGCGGAGTCAGTTTCGGAAAGCCAAGCTGGCCGAGGAACAGGCGCGCACACGACTCGAAAATTACAGGCAAACGGTGTATTACGAATTGTTGAATAATAGTCGGGATTTGCAGGCTTTCTTTCGCGAATACATTCAAACCGGCAAGCAGGTTGAAGCTGATCAACTGGCCTATCGGGTGGCACAGCGCAAGTATGATGAAGGCTTGATTGATGTGATTGAGTTGCAGGCGGTAAAAAACCGCTTGGCCAAAACAGAAGGTCAACGCTTGCTGGTCCAATTGCAATGGGAGATTAAGCTTAAGGTTGTGGACTTTTACAAAGGGGTCCGCTTTTGGGAGAAATGATCGGAAGGAGAAGGGAGAAAGGAGGAAAGGGAGTTAACGGTAGAATTTGAATTAAAATTTTTTAGCAATGACAATGGATCGGGTAATAGAAAAGAAGAAAGGGCTTAAAAAGAAGCACTTTTATATGGCAGGCGGAGTAATTGTTTTTTTGTTTATGCTGTACCAGTTGGCTTTTACAGAGCATAAGTCGGTATTTCGGGCCGAGCAGGACAAGCTGACCGTGAGCACCGTTGAAGATGGTCAGTTTAACGATTATATCACCATTATTGGGCAGGTTGAACCGATCAGCACCATTTATCTCGATGTGGAAGAAGGCGGAAAAGTGGAAGAAATTTATATTGAAGAAGGAGAGATGGTGCAAAAAGGGGATGTTATTTTGAAGCTCAGAAACACGGACCTGAACACCACCATTATGAGTAGTGAGTCGCAGTTGGCTTACCATGCCAACGAACTGAGAAATACCCAGATTCAGATTGAGCAGCAACAGATACAAAACAAACAGCAAAAGCTTCAGATTGACCTGAAAGTTATTCAGGCCAAGCGAAAGTTTGCGCAATACGAACGTCTGTTTAAAGAAGAATTGGTTGCCAGAGAAATGTTTCTGCAGGCCAAAGAAGAGTATGAGTTAGCCCAAAAAGAACAGGAATTGACTTATCAGAAGATGGTTCAGGATTCGATCTTTCGGGCCAACCAGCGCATCAGTATGGATGAGAGTCTCGAAAATACGCGATTGAGTTTGAAAATGGCCAAAGAGCGCTTGGCAAACCTGAATGTAAAGGCCCCGGTTGATGGCCAGCTTGGTTTGCTGGATGCCGAGATCGGTCAAGCCATTTCTCGTGGGCAGCGACTGGGCTTGGTTCATATTTTAACCGACTTTAAGATTAAGGCCAGGATTGACGAGCATTACATTGACCGGGTCCGGCGTGATTTGGCGGCCGCTTTTGATCGGAATGGCGATGATTACCAATTGAATGTGCGAAAGGTGTATCCCGAAGTTCGGGAAGGGCAGTTTGAAATTGATCTGGTATTTGAAGGTGAAAAGCCGGATAATATTCGCACCGGACAAACTTATCACATCAAACTGGAGCTGGGGCAGTCGGAAAAAGCCCTGTTGTTGCCTCGCGGAGGCTTCTTTCAAAGCACCGGTGGGCAGTGGGTATTTGTGTTGAATGAAAACGGTACCGAAGCCTTGAAACGTCCGATCCGTATTGGCAAGCAAAACCCGCAGTATTACGAAGTGCTGGAAGGCCTTGAGCCTAGCGAAAAAGTAATCACTTCCAGCTACGAGCTGTTTGGCGATAATGAGAAGATTGTCTTCAAGTAGCAAAGGGCAAAGGGCATGGGGCAGAGAGCATGGAGCAGTGGGGTGTGTTGACTAAATAAGTGATAATCAGACGAAAATTCATAAATTGAATAAAACACTTAAATTTTTAATTATGGCACATTTTAGATTTATGGATTTAGATATTTGGAAGGAGGCAATTACATTGAATGATCAGCTTTTTGATTTGGCAGAGGAGATGGGAAATGCAAAAAGTTATAGAGTAGCAGAACAACTAAGAGCTGCATCATTGAGTATTTCTAATAATATTGCAGAAGGTTCGGGCTCTTTTTCCTCAAAGGATTTTGCTAACTTTTTGAATATGGCACGACGCTTAGTTTTTGAGGCAGCCAATATTTCATCTGTAGCTTTCAGGCGTCAATTTATGGATGAAGAGCAATTGAATCAAGTCTTAACTGATTTAGACTCTTTAAGTAGAAAAATAACGAATTTTAGAAAATCAATTTTAAGAAACTGAGCAAATGTTTTGGGTGCTGATGTTTTACTCTCTGCCCCATGCCCTTTGCTCTATACTATTACAACTATGATAAAAACAGTAGATCTAACCAAAGTATTTCGTACGGAAGAGATTGAAACTAGTGCGTTAAATCAAGTCAACCTGCATGTAAAAAAAGGGGAATTTGTTGCCATTATGGGGCCTTCGGGATGTGGCAAGTCCACCTTGCTAAACATTGTAGGGCTGCTGGACAACCCTTCGGACGGTCAGTATTATTTCGATGGTCAGGAAGTGGGCCAGCTGAAAGAGCGTAACCGCACCCAGCTTCGCAAAGGAAACATCGGTTTCGTGTTTCAAAGTTTTAACCTGATTGATGAGTTGAATGTCTACGAAAATGTTGAGTTGCCACTTATTTACTTGAAGCTGAAAGCGAGTGAGCGCAAGGCAATGGTTGAGCGGGTGCTGGAGCGCATGAAAATCAGTCACCGGCGCAAGCATTTTCCACAACAGTTGTCTGGCGGTCAGCAGCAGCGTGTAGCCATTGCCCGTGCCGTAGTGGCTAATCCAAAACTAATTCTGGCCGATGAGCCTACGGGTAACCTTGATTCGAAAAACGGACTGGAAGTGATGAACCTGCTTACCGAATTGAACCGGGAAGGGACAACCATTGTGATGGTAACTCACTCGTTGCATGACTCAGAATTTGCCCACCGGGTGGTGAATTTGTTCGATGGACAAGTCATTACCGAAGAGGTGAAAATGCAACTGGGAGAGGTGCTGCTGTAGCAAGGAGTTAGGGCTTCGTGAGCTGGTATGCTGCCACTCGAAACCCGGTGGAAGCCCTGAGGGGTGAATAAAAAAATGGAACTATGATTAGACACTATCTAAAACACGCTTTCAGAACCTTTAAGGCGAATCGTTTGGTTTTTGCAGGCAGTATATTTACCGTTTCGCTTTGTGCGCTTTGTATTTCGTTGTTGTTTACTTACATCCACAACGAATTGTCGATGGATGATTTTCACAAACGAGAAAAGGATATTTATCTGTTAACGGTTCAGCAATCGGCCGAAAGTCAGTTGGAGGCAATTGAGGCCAATTTGTTTTTTGGGTTTAATTATAAGGATTATCCCGGAATTGAGAATTTTACAGGTGTAAAGAAATTTACCAAGGGTGAGTTCCTTTTCAAATACGAAGATAGGTCTGTTTCTCCCGAAGGAATTGTGGTCGACAGTACTTTCCTGGATATTTTTGATTTCAAGCTAAAAACAGGAGATCGAGGAGCTGTGTTGAAAGAACCGGATGCAGTGCTGTTTACCGACCGGTTTGCCAAACGGTTGTTTGGTGCCGAGAATCCGATGGGGAAGATGGTTAAAATGTCGGGCAAAGTGCAACGAAATTATACGGTAAAAGGAATTATCGAAGTTCCTCCTTCCAACAGTTCCATTACTTTCGACTTTATTCTGCCGGAGCATTCCGCTTCATTTAGTCGTTCGGGTGTTAATTTTATTTTGGTTGATGGCGGTTTCGATAAAACCGGTTTTGTGGAGAAAATAAAGAACCTGGGGCATCAACATCCGCAGTTTAAAAGCAGCCGCATGGATGTGATGGCTCTCGATGAAATATACAACAACGACTCGGGGGCTTCATTTAACGGGCTTTTCCCAAAACATGGCAATCCTAAAAACATCTATATTTTATTTGCTATCGTAGTGGTTATTTTCGTTATCACACTGCTTAACTTTTCAAATTTGCAGATCATCAGCATTAATTCATCTGTTAAAAACATTGGGATCAATAAAATTTCAGGAGCAAGCCAAGAGCATGTTTTTTATCAAAAGCTGACAGAGTTGGGTGTGCTTATTTGTTTGTCAGCAATACTGATTTCCGGAGCTTTTATTTTTGTGCTGCCACATTTTAACCGGATAACAGGAGTTGAACTGAACCCGGAAGCCTGGCAGGTATTTTTGCTAAACCTGGTTATTTTGTTGGGCCTTGTTTTGGGTGCAATGATTTATCCTTCGGTGTTTTACCTGCGAATATCAGTTGTTAAAATCCTGAAAAATCAAATTTTATCAGGGAATAAATTGGCGGGAAGGAATGTGGTGGCCACGATTCAGTTTACACTTTCTCTGATTTTGCTGATAGCTTCTATTGTTGTGGTAAAGCAACTTCATTTAATGTTGGATAAAGATCTTGGATTTCATTCTGCAAATATTATTACGACTAAACTTTTTTATGAGCAGCCTTTCCTAGATAATCAGGAAGATCGTGCTGCACAGCGAGAAGAATCGAAGAGAAATTTTCAGTATGTAATAAATGAATTATCAGCCAGTAGTCTTATAAAGTCTTTCACGCAAGGTAAGTCGCCCATCAATACCAATTCCATGCCTTGGAAGCTGCAGGGGGATGACCGAGATTATGCTTCAGCTAATTTTTTGGCAGTAACTCCCGATTATGCTACAACGCTGGATTTACAGCTAGTGGAAGGTCGCTTTTTTGAAAAAGAGAAAGATAAGCAGCGGGAGAAAAAAATAGTGATTAACGAGGCAGCAAAGAAGCATTGGGGAATAGAAGATATCTCTTCTGCAAGAATTTTAAATAAGTATTGGTCCCGTTCTGATGATAAGAATTCCGGTTTTGAAATACTTGGTGTTGTAAGAGATTTTAACTCCGAACACTTGTCGGTAAAGCCGCGTCCCTTGGTTATGATGTATTTCGAAGATATTGAAGCCAATTTTATGATCCGATTTGAGGATGGAGCTGCGCAGCAAGGAGTTCAGTTTGTGCAGGAACTGTTTCGTGAGCTTAACCCCGGAGAAACGTTCGAATACTCTTTTTTATCCGACGACATTGCAGCCATGTACCAGAAAGAAAAACGACTTAGTGAGATCTATATACTTTTCACGTTTATTGCTTACCTGATTTCGTCGGTCGGCTTATTTGCCATTTCTCTTTACGATACACGCAGCAGAATAAAAGAAATCGGTATCCGCAGAGTAAACGGCGCCACGATTATCGACGTGATGGCGATGCTGAATAAAGACTTTGTCAAATGGGTGACCATTGCTTTTGTACTTGCTTGCCCGATTGCCTGGTATGCCATGAGTAGATGGCTGGAGAACTTCGCCTACAAAACCACCTTGAGTTGGTGGATTTTTGCCTTGGCCGGCATACTTGCGTTAGGAATTGCGCTGCTAACCGTTAGCTGGCAAAGCTGGCGGGCAGCCACGCGGAATCCGGTGGAAGCGTTGCGGTATGAGTGAGGTTTCCATTCTTACTGGTTTGAGAAAGAAAAAACGATTGATATCAATAACAATACATAGAAATACAGATGTTTTCAAAAACAAATTTAAACCTGATCATCCGCAACTGGAGGCGGAATAAAGTCTTTACGATTATCTCTATTCTTAGTTTGATTATTGGACTTACTTGCTGTAACCTCTTAATTGCATTTGTAGCCAATGAGTGGCAAATTTCTGAGGGTAGTCCAGCTAAAGACCGGATATTTTTACTGAAAAGTGACAATCCGATGGATGTGCAGAGCAAAGAAAAAACCTCCTTCATTTTGCCTGCATTGCCCTCCATGATGAAAGATCGGTATCACGAAGTTGAAACTTTTTGTCGGTTTAAACGTGTGGATGAAAGTGCCATTTTTGAGGCTGATAAGTTTAGGTCGGATAAACTCTTGCTTGTTTATACAGACAAAGACCTTGATCGTTTTTTCACCATCCCTACGCTTTATGGCGATGTGGCAAAAACTCTTTCAAGACCTGGAGAGGCTGCAGTGAGTGCCAGCAAAGCAAAGCTCATTTTTGGTGACACCAATGTTGTCGGAAAGACTTTTTCACTCCATGAAAATAACAATACAGCTCTCTATACAATCACAACCGTAGTTGATGATTCGGAGGCTGCTTCTTTTCTGAAATTCGATGTGCTACTGCCTATCGATTTAGGTTCTTATTATGGTGGAGTAACTTTTGTAAAGCTCGATAAAAAAGCTTCGTCAGCCTCTGTTTTGGCACAAATGAAGAAAGATGGCAGTGTGCTTCCTAAGCTAACACAGGAATGCCAATATTACCTCCAACCGCTTACGGATGTGTATTTCGATACGAGTGAAACACAAAGCAGCTGGGAGTTTCTGATGCATCGGGATCGTTCTTTTTTGTACATAAGCATACTCGCAACAATTGCGATTCTGTTTATCTCCTGCTTCAACTATATGAATATGTACTTAGTCCGCATGTTTCAAAATGGAAAGAACACCGGGATTCAAGAAATATTGGGGGCGGACAAAAAGCAACTCGGAATTCAGCTGGTTAGTGAAACATTTTTAGCTGTTTTTTTGGGATTCTTACTGTCATTTATTCTCGTAATCTTGCTTCTTCCGGTATTCAATTCACTGTTTAATGCTTATGTTTCCTTGTCTTTTCTTGCCAACAGAATGGTTATTGCGGGTTATCTTATACTGCTGTTTCTGCTTATCGCAATACCGTCCTTGTATCTATTCGTCAGGATGGCTAGAAACCAATCTTTTCAATTTCTGAAAAATGACACTCCGAAGCATAAGGCAGGGGTTGTCAATGGTATGGTGGTTCTGCAATTTACGATTTCCATTATTCTGATTGTTGGCGCAATGATGTATTCCAAACAATTGGTTTTTATTACAGAAACATCCAATATCGATAAATATATTATTCAGATTAACGGGGGCGACATTTCCGGATTAAAACTCAAAGCATTTAAAAATGATATTACTGCATTAAGTGGAGTTCAGTGCGGAACGCTGTCAAGCACCGGTTTTTTGAATGCATGGATTGCAATGAACGACGATAATGTTTCGGTACTGACCTATGCTTTTGACAGCGATTTCTTAAAAACGCACAGCTTCAGGCTAATTGAGGGTGAAATATTTTCGAAGAGTGAGTCGGTTGGAAGTAAGCAGGTCGTTGTAAATGAGACATTCATTCGGAAATATGGCATCGATGATCCGGTTGGGAAGACCTTGCCTGTTTTTGATAAAAGCCTCGTTATAAAAGGTGTAATTGCTGATTTTTATACAGAGCCATTCAGTAAACAGGTCAAACCAACAATTATTTCTCTGTTCAATCCTGAAAAGGGAAGCAGTATTCAGGTCCTTCAGTTACGATTAAATGCGAACGGGTTAGCACCAACAATGGCAGAGATAAAGAAAAGGTGGGAGGAATATTTCCCCGATAAAATTTTCAACTACACTTTTATTCGTGATGAGTTTGAACAATTGCATAGTAACTACTCGAAAACAGCAAGGATAATTGGCTTCTTTACGATTATCAGTCTTTTCCTTACAGCTTTCGGCTTGTTTGGGATGACTTGGTACGCTGTTGATCGTCGCACCAAAGAAATTGGCATCCGTAAAGTGAACGGCGCCACAATATCAGAAATTCTGACCATGCTGAATAAGGACTTTGTGAAGTGGGTTGCCATTGCTTTTGTGCTTGCCTGCCCCATTGCCTGGTATGCCATGAGTAAATGGCTTGAAAACTTTGCCTACAAAACCACCTTAAGCTGGTGGATTTTTGCCCTGGTCGGCCTGTTGGCTTTGGGTATTGCGCTACTAACGGTTAGTTGGCAGAGTTGGCGGGCAGCTACACGGAATCCAGTAGAGGCGTTGAGGTATGAGTAATTAAAAATAAGCTTGATCGATATGTATAACCTAAGAATATCAATAAGAAGACTGCTTAAGGATAAGGCTTTTTTGCTCACTAATATCTTTGGTTTAGTAATTGGCATTATGTCATTTCTCGTTTTATTTATCCATGTTTCAAATGAAAAAAGTTTCGACAAGCATATTGCGGGACACGAAAACATTTACCGAATCAGCTCGACTGCCAAGGGCAATCCCAGCAAATGGGCACGTAGTTTGGGCATTGTTCACTCCGCATCTTCTGAAATTCCGGAGGTTGAAATGGCGACCCAGTTTATACATAGCCCTGTTGGAACCATAAACATCGGTGACAACTCGTTTCAGCAGAAAGATATAATGTGGGTTGACAGTGCTTTTATTAAAATGTTTGAAGTTAAAGCCAAAGTAGGCGACTTGTTGGAATTGGAGAAGCCAAATACTGTCTTTATTTCAGAAGATTTTGCTCGTAAACACTTTGGTAGCTTAAATCCGGTGGGGCAAATCATCAAATTTGAAACAGCCCAGTATATGCAAGATATTGGCGATTATGAAGTTCGTGGAATAGTAAAAAACACCTACCCAAAAACACATTTTAAATACGAATTGCTAGTGTCGCAAAAAGGTAATATGCAAAAAGCTTTTGAAAAAACATTACCCAACCTAAAAGTTCAATGGGCTTACAATTATTTTAAACTTCAAAAAGGTGCATCTCCCGAATTAGTTGCCAAAAAGATAGCAGCTTTTTGGGATAAGAGTTCTTTAAAACAAGAAGGTGGACCTAAAGAATTCGATTTTTCATTGTTCCCAATGGACGATATACACTTGAAATCGGATTTCCGTTTTGAATTGCGTGAAAGTTCAAGTAAAATTAATATTTCATTGTTTGTAATCATATCCTTTGTAATTCTGTTGGTTTCTTTACTAAATTTTACCAACCTCACCATTGCCAAACTTATTAAACGTTCAAAAGAACTGGGCTTAAAAAAGTCGATTGGGGCTAACCAGTGGCAAATTATAAAGCAGGTATTAACCGAAGTATTGATTGTTTGTATACTGGCTATTGGTGTTTCATTGTTATTTATTCAGGTTGCAAACCCCTTCATTAACCAATTGTTTGACATTGATTTTAAAGTATATTACCACGAACCAGTTATTTACTGGAGTACATTGGCGGTTATTGGATTGTGTCTAACGATCATAGCCATTTTTATTGCTGTATTTTTTCTAAGTAGAAATTCCACCATTGATATCCTTGCCCAACGGAATAATTTCTTGGGAAGCTATTTGCTAAAAAGCCTTTTGGTCGGGCAGGTTACGATTGTAATTGTTTTAACATCAGGCACTTTTTTGGTAAACAAACAAATTGACTTTGTATTAAACAAACCTTTAGGCTTTGAGAAGGAAAATATAGTTGTTCTGCACATGAAGGATCTGAAAAAGGATGCAGGTGTTTTTACAAAAGAGCTCAGGAAGCAAAGTCAGGTGACCGAAGTTGGAATGGCATATCAGTATTTCGGATATCCGACACAAACATTGTCACTTGAAGATTTAGGTATTGAAGGAACCGCAGAGTTAGTTTTTGCCAACTATGATTACCTTAAAACTATGGATGTTAAGTTGATTGAAAATTGGATAAATCCCACTGCCGATACTGTTAGAGGAATGGTGATAAACAACCATTTATACAAACGTTTAATGGAGAAACACGGAAGTATAGAAGCGCTTAACGCTTACCAGCAATCGCAAGTTGCGCAACGTGGAGAAAACAATTATCAGGCTATAAAATTTATTGGAGTAGCTGAAGATTTTAATTACAACTCAGCTCACGAAAACATAGGTGATTTTGTTTTTAGATTGGATGAAGCAAGAAACCGTGCACGCTTTGCTCATATCCGATTAGGCAATGGGAGTTTGCATGCTGGCATGGATGCCATAAAAAAGGTATGGAACGAGTATTATCCCAACCAGGAAATGGATTACTTTTTTATGGATGAAAAAATAGCGCAACAATACAAAGCAGAATCCATCCTAAGCCGCATTCTTTTTGCTTTTTCAAGCATTGGTATATTGATTAGCATAATCGGAATTAGTGCATTGGCATTATTTATTTCGCAGCAACGCACCAAAGAAATTGGCATCCGTAAAGTCAATGGCGCCACAATTTCAGAAATTCTAACCATGCTGAATAAGGATTTTGTGAAGTGGGTTGCCATTGCTTTTGTGCTTGCCTGCCCCATTGCCTGGTATGCCATGAGTAAATGGCTTGAAAACTTTGCCTACAAAACCACCTTAAGCTGGTGGATTTTTGCCCTGGCCGGCCTGTTGGCTTTGGGTATTGCGCTACTAACGGTTAGTTGGCAGAGTTGGCGGGCAGCTACTCGCAACCCGGTGGAGGCACTGCGGTATGAGTGAAAAGGTCAGAACCTGAAATGGATAATTAAAATATATACGAAATGATTCGGAACTATCTATTACTAAGCATTAGGAATTTAATAAAGAAAAAATGGTTTACAGTTTTTAATATCAGTGGGCTTGCGATTGGTATGGCTGTGGCTTTGTTGATTTTGAATTACGTAAGTTTTGAATTCAGTTACGACAAGATGCATGAAAAACACGAACGGACTTATCGAGTAGAGAGTTTGTTCTACAAAAATGGCGAGTTAACGGATGATTTCCCGACTGCGTCATTTGGATATGCTCCTGCAATGGTCGAAAATATGACGGGTATTGAGGAATACGTTCGGGTTGATTTGTTGGCGACCAACCGGACTGTTCGATATAAGGATCGTATATTCAGGGAAAATGGCGTGGTGACTACTGAGCCTTCATTGTTTAATATTTTTTCGTTCCCTCTGATTGAGGGCGATCCTGCATCGGCCTTGTCGGGCCCCAATAAGGTGGTGATTACCAGCAAAATGGGTTCGAAATATTTCGGAGAGGAAAACCCCATAGGGAAGATACTAAAAATAAGTACTTCTGAGAATGAATTAAACTGTGAGGTTACTGGTATTTTAGAAGATATTCTGGAGAATTCGCACATTAATTTCGATTTCTTTATTTCGTGGGGGACTTTGCCTCAATGGCTTGATAATTATTGGTATATGCACGAAACATATACTTATTTGCTACTTGAGCCTGGAGTAGAGATAAAAACGATAGAGGATGCTTTTCCTGTAATGGCTGAAAAGTATAAGACGGAGGCAGCATTGAAAGATAAAACATGGGCCATACGCTTACAGCCCTTAGCTAATATTCACCTGACACCTCAAAAGCAGTACGAAAAGGAAGCCAAAGGAAACCGAAAAGCCATCAACATCCTTATTTTGGTTGCTTTTTCAATCCTTATTATAGCTTGGGTGAATTACATTAACCTGACCATTGCCCGTTCGCTGGAACGAGCAAAAGAGATTGGTATTCGAAAAGTGTCGGGAGCTTTTAAAAAGCAACTGATTGCACAATTTATGTTCGAATCGCTGATTGTTAACCTGATTGCCTTTGTAGTCGCTTTGGTGCTGGTGGTGCTTTGTATGCCTCTTTTTTCACATTTAGTGAATAAACAACTTTCATTTATCATTCTTCAGGAGCCTGTTTTCTGGATGGTGCTTGGGGCGACTTTTCTTGGAGGTTTTATTCTTTCTGGTTTTTACCCGGCCTTTGTGTTGTCATCGATAAAACCAGCGAAGGTCTTAAAGGGTAAATTTGTGCATAGTCAGGGTGCTGGGAATATCCGGAAGGCATTGGTGGTGTTTCAGTTTACCGCTTCTATGATCTTGATTAGCGGGACCATTATTGTGTACGCACAGCTTAACTACTTATTGAACCAGCCGCTTAATTTTAATCCTGAGCAGATTGTCGCTATTCGTTTTCCCGCATTTACCGAAAATCTGGAGGAGAAGATGACAACTTTCAGCAACGAACTGAAAGAGTTGCCAGAGGTAGAAAATACAAGTTTGTCGAGGTCGGTGCCGGGCATTGAAATTGCCACTTTTTATGCCAATTACAGGGCTGATGATCCAATGAAAGAAAATAAACTGTATGAGATGATGCCTGTGGATTACGATTTTACCGACACCTACGGGTTGGAAATTGTTGCAGGACGAGATTTCGATAAAAAATTCACCAATGATAGCTCTCGGATAATTGTAAACGAGTCGGCAGTGAAGAGCTTCGGATTTACCAGTAATGAGGCTGCGATCAACCAGAAAGTGATGCTGGAAACGCAGACCGAAGCGGTTGAGATTATTGGAGTGGTAAAGGACTATCACCATCTGGCGGCAAATCGGGAGATGTTTCCGACAGTCATGCTTTTCTTTAAGCGCATTCCCTGGCTTGGGTTTAAGTATTTGTCGGTAAAATTGAGTAGTAACAAAATGGGGAATAGCTTAAGCTTGATTGAAGAAAAGTGGTCTCGTTTCTTCCCGAATTCTACTTGTGATGTTCATTTCATCGATCAGGAATATGCGAATCAATACCGTCAGGATCGACAATTCGGATTGGTATTTGGCGTTTTCGCAGGACTTGCATTGTTTATAGCCAGCCTAGGCTTGTGGGTGTTGGCGCTCTTTTCAAGCTATTCAAGGATGAAAGAACTTGGCTTGAAAAAAACCTTAGGAGCCACCATTCCCAATCTCATATTCGATCTGTCGAAAGAATTTGGATTGCTGATTGGAGTAGCCATGTTCATAGGAATTCCGATCTCGTATTTTGTAATGACAAACTGGCTCGAAAACTTTGCTTACCAAACGCCATTAAATTGGTGGTTCTTTGCGTTATCCGCATTTTTTGCGCTGAGTATTGCGCTAGTTACCGTTTCGTTTCAATCTTATAAGGCAGCTACACGAAATCCGATTGAAAGTTTGCAGTACGAGTAAATTGTCTGAATCAGGATTTACGGGATGAAAAGATTAACAGGATGATAAATGATTGAAAAATGGATACAAAAATAAAGGATGAACTAACCTACAAAATTATTGGCTGTGCTATGAAGGTTCATAGTACTTTGGGGAACGGTTTTCAGGAGGTGATTTACCAACGTTGCCTGGCTATCGAATTGGATAAAGCAGGAATTGAATATGTGCGGGAACAGGAAATGCCAATCTATTATGAAAATATTCAGGTAGGAACCCGTAGGGCTGATTTTATTGTAGCAGGAGAAGTAATGGTTGAACTAAAGGCACTGGTGAAATTGGAAGATGTCCATTTGGCACAAGCATTAAATTATTTAACAGCTTTCCAATTAGAGCGAGGTTTGCTTGTCAACCTTGGGGCAAGCAGCCTGGAAGTTAAGCGACTATTCCGAAAACATTAATCCTGAAAATCCGGCAATCATGAGCATCCTGATTCTGACAATATACTGGCAAAGTTGGCGTGCAGCTACGCGTAACCCGGTAGAAGCTTTGCGGTATGACTAAGTAAATATCCACTTCGGGTTTTATTTTGAATGAGATCTGAAGAGATTTGACTGGCTACAAGAAATAATGTTGGGAGTGAGGAGTTATGGAGTGAATGATGTGAAGCAGGATAAAATGCTGAATGTAGATATGGTTTGAAAATGCTTTAATAATTTTGCCTATGATTTGGTACAGCTTCAAATTATTTATCCGTAGGGTTTTGAATGACAAAACCTTCTCGCTCATCAATGTTGTCGGACTGACGGTTGGGATTACGTCTTTTTTCGTTCTCTTTTTGCATGTGATGAATGAAAAAAGCTTTGATACCCACTTTGAGGGCTATCAGAACATTTATCGGGTTAGCTCGTCGCCTGTAGGGCAGGGATTTAAGGATTGGGCACGAAGCTTGGGAATGGTGCATGAAGCGGCAGCAACTATTCCCGAAATAGAAGCGGCCACTCAGTTTTCGCATACACCGGTGGGAGCGATAACCATTGGAGGGCAAGCCATTCAGCAAGAAGATGTTTTGTCGGTTGATCAGGCTTTTATGAATCTTTTCATGGTTGAAAGCGTGCTAGGAGATCTGGCAGAAATCAATAAGCCGAACACCGCTTTTATTTCAGAGGCCTTTGCTCAAAAGTATTTTCCTAATGAAAATCCCATAGGACAGATTCTGAAGGTTGATGCCTTGCAATACATGCGTGATTTGGGTGCCTACGAAATACGGGGAGTCGTCAGGAATACGCATCCTAAAACACACTTCAATTATCATATTCTGCTTTCGCAAAAGGGTGCACTTAGTGAGCGGTATGCCTCGCTGCCCGAGCGAAAAATACACTGGACTTATAATTACATCAAACTGAAGGAGCATGCAGCGCCATCGATGGTGGTTGTGAAGTTTCTGGACTATTTCAATGCTAGTAGTTTGAAGGAAACACGAGGCCCAAAAGATTACCGGTTTGGATTGATCCCGCTTGCTGATATTCATCTGAAATCGGATTACCGGTTTGAGTTAAAGGAAAGTTCAAGCAAGATCAATATCGGTTTGTTTGTGCTTATCGCTATCGTGATTTTGTTGACTTCGCTGTTGAACTTTATCAACCTGACCTTGGCCAAACTAATAAAACGTTCTAAAGAGCTGGGCCTAAAAAAATCTTTGGGGGCGAACGTCACTCAGCTCATCAGGCAGGTGTTGGTTGAGGTTTTTTTCTTTTGTGGCTTGGCCATGGTACTTGCTTTGATTTTGGCTGAAAGCATTCGGCCAGCCATTAATCGGTTTTTCGAAATTGATTTCCAAATCTATTATGCTGAGCCGGTGGTTTATGTTGTCATGGGCTTGGTTGTCGCTCTCTGTT
This sequence comes from Sunxiuqinia sp. sy24, assembly GCF_052677165.1. Taxonomy (NCBI): domain Bacteria; kingdom Pseudomonadati; phylum Bacteroidota; class Bacteroidia; order Marinilabiliales; family Prolixibacteraceae; genus Sunxiuqinia; species Sunxiuqinia sp. sy24. The sequence goes on along the minus strand of NZ_JBQYLH010000005.1, from coordinate 211,260 downwards.
TGGGATTAACAGCAATTTTCAGCTACTTCTTTTTATTGAAGAAAACATCAACCATTGATATTCTTTGGGAGAGAACGAATTTTTCGGGAAGTGTTGTTTTGAAATCCTTGCTGATTGGGCAGGTGTCTATTGTTATTTTGTTGCTCTGCGGTACGGTTTTAGTGAACAAGCAAATGAATTTTATTGCCAATCAGTCACTTGGGTTTGACAAGGAGAATGTGGTGGTATTAAAGGTTGGCGATTTCTCAAAAGATCCGGCTGTTTTTGCCAGCGAACTGGAAAAGCGAAGTTCAGTCGCTGCTGTCGGATTTACCAGTCAACATTTTGGGTATCCTACGCAAAGTATAAATCTCGAAGGCCTGGGTATTGACGGCAGCGCTGAGTTTGTATTTGCGAACTACGACTACCTGAAAACCATGAATATTCAGTTGGTTGAAAACTGGATCAATCCAGCTGCGGATACGGTGCGGGGCATGGTAATTAATGAGCACTTGTACCATCGACTGATTGAGAAACACGGAAGCCTGGATGCGCTGCATGCTTATCAGCAAACCCAGCCATTGGAGGCCGACCAGGAACGGATAAACTTCATCGGTGTTGCCAAAGATTTTAATTACAATTCAGCTCATCAACCTATTGGCGATTTTGCTTTTTGGTTGGATGAATCAGCTAGTCGTGCACGGTTTACACATGTTCGGCTAAACCCCGGCAACCTTCGAATGGCGATGAATGAAGTGAAACAGGTTTGGCAGCAACTTTACCCGGAGCAGGAATTCAGTTACTTTTTCATGGATGATCAGATTGCTCAACAGTACAAAGCTGAAATCATATTGAGTCGTATCTTGCTTAGCTTTTCCATCCTTGGTGTGCTGATTAGTATAATTGGGATTAGTGCACTTTCGCTATTTATAGCACAACAGCGTACCAAAGAAATTGGCATTCGCAAAGTTAACGGCGCCACAATCTTTGAAATCCTTACTTTGCTTAACAAAGACTTTGTGAAATGGGTAGCCATCGCCTTTCTGATTGCCTGCCCCCTTGCTTACTACGCCATGAGCCGATGGCTCGAAAACTTTGCTTACAAAACTACCTTAAGCTGGTGGATATTTGTTCTGGCCGGATTGTTGGCATTGGGAATTGCGCTGTTGACGGTTAGTTGGCAAAGCTGGCGGGCGGCTACGCGGAATCCGGTGGAAAGTTTGAGGTATGAGTAACGTGCAACGGACTGCTGAGATAAAATACTAAAAATGCATCACAAGGATGAGCAATCGCAAAGTGATCATAGGAAGTTTTAGAGCTTAAAAAAGCACGATTTGCTTTCTGCAAAATACAGGAAACGGGGTAATTCTTTAAAGAACAAGAACTAGGCTCCCTGAACGCAAAAATTTTCTATATTTGTACCTCTTAAAAAAGAATGACAAAATAGAACCCCAATGAGCGATAAATTTCCTGTATACAAGCAGTTAGATCTTTCTCAGGTGAACAAGGATGTTCTGAAAAAATGGGAAGAGGATGATACCTTTCATAAGAGTATAAGCACCCGCGAGGGAAACGAAACCTTTGTTTTTTATGAAGGACCGCCTTCTGCGAATGGTATGCCGGGAATTCATCACGTAATGGCACGGGCCATTAAAGACACCTTTTGCCGCTACAAAACCATGAAAGGTTTTCGGGTTCACCGCAAAGCCGGATGGGATACACACGGTTTGCCGGTCGAGTTGAGCGTGGAGAAATCATTGGGAATTACAAAAGAAGATATTGGTGGCAAAATTACAGTTGAAGAGTACAATGCTGCTTGCCGCCGCGAGGTGATGAAATACACCAAAGAGTGGGAAGAACTGACCCGCCAAATGGGTTACTGGGTGAACATGGATGATCCCTACATCACTTACGATAATCGCTATATTGAAACGGTTTGGTGGTTGCTTCGCAAGCTTTTCGACAAAGATTTGTTGTACAAAGGATACACCATCCAACCTTATTCGCCAGCTGCCGGAACTGGTTTAAGCTCGCACGAGCTGAACCAGCCAGGATGCTACCGCGATGTGAAAGATACCACAGCGGTTGCTCAGTTTGAAGTGATTCGTGACGAGAAATCCGAGTTTTTATTTGAAGGAGTGGATACCCCCGTGTACTTTTTAGCATGGACAACTACTCCCTGGACCTTGCCTTCGAATACCGCGCTTTGTGTTGGTCCTAAAATCAAGTACGTTAAAGTCAAGTCGTTCAACCCGTATACCGGAGATCCGGCAACAATGATTTTGGCGAAAGATTTGCTGAGTGCTCACTTCAACCCAAAATATGCTGAACTTGCTTTGGCTGAGTACAAGCCGGGAGACAAGAAAATTCCGTTTGAAGTGGTCGCTGAATTTACCGGCGAAGAACTGGCGGGAGTGAACTACGAGCAGCTGATCAACTGGGTTCAGCCCAAAGGAGATGCTTTCCGTGTAATTACCGGCGATTTTGTAACCACGGAAGATGGTACCGGAATTGTGCACATTGCACCAACCTTTGGTGCCGACGATGATCGCGTGGCCAAGCAAAACGGAATCGCGCCCTTGTTTGTAGAAGATAAAGAAGGCAAAAATCAGCCCATGGTTGACCGCAAGGGACGCTTCTACCGGATTGAAGATTTGGAGCCGGGCTTTGTAAGCACTCAGGTGAATCAGGAATCGTATCCGGAGTTCAGCGGGCGCTATGTCAAAAATGAATACGATGAGTTGCTGGATGAATCTTACTCAACTATTGATGTCGACATTTCGGTGATGTTGAAGAAGGAAAACAAAGCCTTCAAAATAGAAAAACATGAGCACAGCTACCCACACTGCTGGCGTACGGATAAACCGGTCCTTTACTATCCTCTGGACAGTTGGTTTATTAAAACAACAGCAGTAAAAGATAAGCTGATTGGCCTGAATAATACCATCAACTGGAAACCCAAATCAACCGGTAGCGGACGTTTTGGAAATTGGCTCGAAAATTTGGTTGACTGGAACCTGAGCCGTTCTCGTTTCTGGGGAACGCCACTTCCAATCTGGCGTACCGAAGATGGCTCGAAAACCAAATGCATCGGTTCGGTTGAAGAGCTGATGGTGGAAATTGAAAAAGCCGTTGCTGCCGGAATGATGGAGAAAAATCCGTATGAAGGATTTGAAACTGGAAATTTTGACGCAGCAAACTACCATAAAATTGATTTGCACCGTCCGTATGTCGACGACATCTTTTTGGTGAGCGACGACGGCGAGAAAATGTTCCGCGAACCGGACTTGATTGATGTTTGGTTCGACTCGGGTGCGATGCCTTATGCGCAACGTCATTTCCCATTCGAAAACAGCGATATTTTCAAAGATGTATTCCCAGCTGATTTCATTGCTGAGGGAGTAGATCAAACCCGTGGTTGGTTCTTTACCTTGCATGCTATTGCGACCATGATTGATGAATCGGTTGCTTTCAAAAATATTATTTCCAACGGGTTGGTTCTCGACAAGGCTGGCAATAAAATGTCGAAACGCCTGGGCAATGCCGTCGACCCATTCGAAACCATTGATAAGTATGGTTCCGATCCATTACGCTGGTACATGTTAACCAACGCGCAACCTTGGGATAACCTTAAGTTTGATGTGGGTGGAATTGATGAGGTGCGCCGCAAATTCTTCGGAACACTTTATAATACCTATGGTTTCTTTGCACTGTATGCCAATGTGGATGGATTCCGTTTTAAAGAAGCGGAAATTCCGGTGAGTGAACGTCCGGAGATTGATCGTTGGATTATCTCACTGCTAAACTCGTTGGTTAAAGAAGTAGGAGAAAGCCTCGAGTCTTATGAGCCAACACGTGCCGGACGTGCGATCTCTGAATTCGTTACGGAGAATTTAAGTAACTGGTTTGTACGCTTAAGCCGGAAACGTTACTGGGGTGGTGAATATGATCAAGATAAAATTTCAGCCTACCAAACCTTGTACTCATGTTTGGTGACTGTGGCAAAACTGGCTGCTCCAATCGCACCATTCTATGCCGATCAGCTTTATGCCGACCTGAACAAGCTAACAGGACTGGAGACGGATCAAAGCGTGCATTTAGCAGAATTTCCAATGGCAAACGAAAGTTTAATCGACCGGGATTTGGAGGAGAGAATGGCCATTGCACAAAAAGCGTCTTCCATGATTCTGGGCTTGCGCCGGAAAGAGAAGCTTAAAGTGCGTCAGCCTCTGGCTAAAATTATGGTGCCTGTTCTGAATGATCATTTCAAAATGCAGTTTGAAGCCGTTGAAAGTATTATTCTTTCGGAAGTGAATGTGAAAGAAGTGGAGTATTTGACGGATACTTCTGGTGTCATTAAAAAGAAAATTAAGCCCAACTTCAAGACACTTGGACCAAAATATGGCAAAATGATGAAGCAAATTGCCGGAGCATTGGCTAAGTTTGGTCAGGATGAAATAGCAAGCTTGGAAAAAGCAGGTAGTTATGCCTTGTCTGTGGGTGATGAAATGGTTGAGTTAAGCCCTGCTGATGTTGAAATCATGACTGAAGATATCCCTGGGTGGTTGGTTTCAACCGAAGGAGGATTGACCATCGCGTTGGATATTAATCTGACCGATGAGTTGAAACAAGAGGGAATTGCGCGCGAATTTATTAACAAAATTCAGAATTTACGAAAAGAAAGCAACTTTGAAGTGACGGATCGGATCGAAATTATCATCGAGAAACATGATTTTTTCAATGAGTCGGTGCTTCGTTTCAAAGAATATATCAGTACTCAAACTTTGGCAGATAGTCTCGAAATAGTAGATAATATTGGAGATTCAGCTGCTGCACGTGTAGAAATTGATCAGGATGTTGATGCTTTGATTTGTCTAAATAAAATAAGTTGAACCACTGATCGTTTAGTATGTTCTATGACCTGAGACAATTCAAAATATTTTTATAATTTAGGGTCGCAAATGATGATCACCTGATCTCCGTAGGGGATCCTAAAAATTTAAGGTTATGACTGAAAAAACGAGATATACAGATGCCGAATTGGCTGAATTCAAAGAGCTGATTCTGGGTAAGCTTGAAAAGGCTAAAGCGGATTACGAAATCTATAAGAATTCAATCACGCAAAGCGATGGTAACGATACGCAGGATACTTCGCCAACCTTTAAGGTGCTGGAAGAAGGAGCTGCCACGTTGTCGAAGGAAGAGGCCGGTAAATTGGCCCAGCGCCAGTTGAAGTTTATTCAGCATTTACAGGCAGCTTTAATACGGATTGAAAACAAAACCTATGGGATTTGTCGTGAAACCGGAAAGCTGATTGCCAAAGAGCGGTTGCGTGCGGTTCCTCATGCTACATTGAGTATTGAGGCCAAGAACAGTCAAAAATAGAACGCTACAGATAAAAATTATTGAAATGATTGGAAGGAATTCGCTTCCAATCATTTTTTTATGAAGAAAGTGAAATCATGTCAAGACTAACGAAATCCTTACTTCTGGTTTTTTCGGTGCTTTTTGTCGATCAATTCGTCAAAGTGTTGATTAAAACCAACATGTACCTTGGGCAAGAATTTTCCGTGATTGGTGATTGGTTCCTGATTCATTTTGTTGAAAACAATGGAATGGCTTTCGGAATCGAGTTTGCCGGAGAGTATGGAAAAATCTTTTTGAGTTTATTTCGGATTGTGGCAGTAACCGGAATTGGCTGGTATTTGTTTAAGCTTGTCAAAAAGGAGGAAGTTCCCATGGGCTTTATCGCCTGCATTGCTTTAATTTTTGCGGGTGCGATTGGTAACATCATCGATAGTGCGATCTATGGGCTGATCTTTAATGAGAGTTATGGACAGGTGGCTCAATTTATGCCAGCAGAAGGCGGGTATTCCTCATTCTTGCATGGCAAGGTGGTTGATATGCTCTACTTTCCGATTTTCTCAGGGCGCTATCCAAGCTGGATTCCCCTTGTTGGAGGAAATGACTTTCTATTTTTCAGACCGGTATTCAATATTGCCGATTCATCGATAACTATTGGTATCTTTAGTATTCTACTGTTTTATAGACAATTGTTTAGCAAGCTTGATCCAAACGATCTGGAAGCTAAAGAGGAGGCTGAAACTGCCAGCCAGCAAGAATCGTAGATGATAGAAATATCGGTTTTTGCTTGTGTATTTTAAGCTAATGTTGTAAACTTGCAATCCGAATTTCAGACTTAATTAAGAAAAATATTGGGCCTATAGCTCAGTTGGTTAGAGCACCTGACTCATAATCAGGTGGTCCCTGGTTCAAGCCCAGGTGGGCCCACTTCATAATCAGAGAGTTACAAGAATTACTTGTAGCTCTTTTTTTGTTTTCAAACACTTTGTATATTGATTGCACCTGTAGGTGATTGGAGGATTGAAACCTATTTCTGGAGTTATATATACCGTAGAGTTGATAGGCTGGTTTTTAGGCGTAATGCTAGTGTTGGGGTAAAAAACTTATATGGAAATCTCAGCGATACCATTATGCTGAAACCAGCTCAGGACAATTTTGAAAAGATGCGTAGTATACAATTTAAGAATGCGAAATCACTTCAGCGTTTAGTGCTGAAGTTCATAATACCCTGATTTTTGGCGCTAGGCCTCGTACTCTCCGATAAGCGGAGAGTAGGGGGATACGAGGTTGGGCTGCTGGCTGGTATTGAGTGAGATAATTTTTCCTTTGCTGAAGATGGTGCTGAAAGCTGCCGGGTTCTTTAGGGTTTCTTTGGCCTTGTCAATTCCTTTATCCTCCTGAATAGCTGATTTAATTGCCCCTTTCTGGTAGTAGTAGCGGGTGACAATCTCGTCGGTCAACATTTCTTTGATCTCCTCTTTGAAGGCCTCCAAGTCTTTGTCCAGCTCATGACCAATTTTTAGTTTCAACTGTTCAAATTCAGCTTCCGCTATCTGGTAGTATTTTTCATTCTTAGCCGTTTTCATCAGCTCGTTGAAGGCTTCTTCGGTCTGAGATTGGTAGGAGAATTTGCGATCTTTGACGAAGGCTTTAAAGTCGTTGAAGATTTCATCGGTCAACTTAAACTCTTCAGCAGATGGGATACGTTCATGTTCATTGGCAAATTTTGTGGCATAGTCGAAGAATAAGTATTCGCGAAGCAGATTAATGGTCAGGCTGCTGATTCGGTCCAAGTCAATCTTCACGTCGGGGACGATCCCTCCACCGTCATATACTTTCCGTCCTTTTTTGGTGGTAAACTCACTGATCAATGAGTCGGGCACAGTGCCTACGCTGCCGTCTTCATTGCGGTGTGAATAGTCAAGTGCCTGGATGCATCGACCGCTGGGGATGTAGTATTTGGCGGTGGTGACTTTTAGTTTGGCATTGTAACTCAGGTCGCGGGTGGTTTGTACCAAGCCTTTCCCAAAGGTGCGCGTTCCGATAATAACGGCCCGGTCAAGGTCCTGAAGGGCACCAGATACAATTTCGGAGGCTGAAGCGGAGCCCTGATTTACCAGCACAGCCATAGGCATGACAGTATCCACTGGGTTTTCTGTTGCTGTGTAGGCTTTATCCCACCGTTTAACCTTCCCTTTGGTGCTCACCACATCGGATCCTTTTGGAACGAAAAGGTTAACAATTTTCACGGATTCCATTAGCAGACCTCCTGGATTGGAGCGCAGGTCCAGGATTAGCGATTTGGCCTGGTGTTGTTCTTTGAGTTCAATAAAGGCTTTCTTGACTTCATTGGCACAGTTCTGGGTGAAATTCGAAAGGCGGATATAGGCTGTCTCGTCATCAAGCATGCCATAGTATGGAACGGCGTCAATCTGGATGTTCTCACGGACAATATCAATCTCCAGGCTTCTTTTCTGTCCCGGACGTTCGACTTTAACGGAGACGACTTTGTTGGCCGGTCCTTTGAGCAGGTTGCTCACATCTTCAACCGATAAGTTCAACGTTTCTTTTCCGGCTACTTCCAGTAAAATGTCGCCGGCTTTTAATCCCGACTTCTGTGCCGGGAATCCTTCGTAGGGCTCGGCAATAACTACCTGTTCGCCATGTTTGGTAATCACTGCACCAATGCCGGCATATTCTCCCGTGGTCATGAATTTGAAGTCTTCCATTTCCGATTCGGGAATATAGGTCGTGTACGGATCGAGCGATTCAAGCATATCGTCAATGCTGGTTTTGATCAGGTCGGTGGGGTTGATGTCATCAACATAGAACAGGTTGAGCTCGCGCACCAGCGTGTAGTAGATATCCAGGTTCTTGTCGACAAGGAATAGTTTTTCATCTCGGTTAAAGCCTGTGAATACCAATAAGCCAGCCAGTAATATGGCTGCAGCTGAAAGTCCTATCTTTGTTTTCCTGTTTTGTTTCATGGTGAACTGTTTTTAATGCAGACGACAAAAATAATAAAGCTTTGTTTAAAAGTAGTTGTCATTTTCAGGTAATTAGTTAAATAATCTTAATTGACTGAGTCCGATTTAACTTTCAAAGGAAAGTCACCGTATTTCGGTATGTTGCCTTTCGTAGGGAGAACTTGAGAATGGAGGGGTACCCTTGGAGTCCTGCTGGTTGGGATTTGCTATCACGACCTGGCTAATCGGGTGTCTTAGATGTTCGCTCATCGCATGCGTGTGGATGGGGCAATGTTTTAGGCGCGTTGAACAGGCAGGTCAGGTCGCTGCATTTGTGATGACGTGAAGCTGGACATAGAACGACTGACAGTGCTCACTGACTAAATGAACGCACTTTTTTAAAAGTATATCTTTATAGTATGAAGACTAGTCGAACACGATTGACTGCTGATTTTTTTCGACGTGATACGCTTGCTGTTGCGCGTGAGTTGGTTGGCAAAACGTTGGTTCGTGTTTTCGACGATCAGGAGGTTCGTCGTTACCGGATTGTGGAAACCGAGGCCTACTGTGGGCGGGATGATTTGGCATGCCATGCCAGTAAAGGACTTACTCCACGTACCAAGGTAATGTTTGAAGCCGGAGGGCTGGTGTATGTGTATCTGATTTACGGCATTTATTGGCTGCTGAATGTTGTGACGGAAGAGACCGACAAAGGGTCAGCGGTACTTATTCGTGCATTGGAAGGTGTTGATGGCCCGGGGCGGGTAGGGCGTGAGTTGCAGCTCGATTGGTCTTTCTATGGTGAGGACTTGCAGCGTTCGGCGCGGCTTTGGCTGGAAGATGAAGCGCCGGTTTCGAAGGTGACCACATTGCCCCGGGTGGGAATTCACTATGCCGGCGAGCCCTGGGTAAGTAAGCTCTGGCGATTCAAATTGGCGTAATTGGGATCGCAGTAGCAGAAATAAGGACCCGATCTAAAAAAAAGAGATCGGACCCCTAAACATTTTTGTAGGCTGTTTGTGCCCTGTGCTTGGGAGGGTGCTGTGCATCTTCCTGCTTGTAAATCTTTGGGTTAATTTTATTTTAGGTGGGCTTTTGTGTTTGGTTTTTAAGAAAAAAGAAATACTTTTGCAGTCCCGATTATTGTCCGTACTTGCAGTTCTTATAAATAATTGATTATGTTGTCGGTAGAAAGCTTATTAACATGCCCGGTGTTGATAAGTCGGAAGCCACTCAACCAATTGAATTGTAAGTTTTTGCAACTTTTAGTGTTAATTTAAAAAAAATTAAAGGCAAGTGGATACTTTATCTTACAAGACCGTTTCGGCCAACAGTGCCACGGCAAATAAGGAATGGGTTGTTGTTGATGCAGCAGATATGGTGCTTGGTCGTTTGGCCAGTGCAGTAGCCAAGATTCTGAGAGGCAAACACAAACCCAACTTTACACCTCACGCAGATTGTGGGGATAATGTAATTGTGATCAATGCAGAGAAAGTGCGTTTGACAGGTAAAAAAATGAGTGATAAAATTTACCTGCGCCACACCGGTTACCCGGGTGGACAGCGCAAGCAGACTCCTGAGGATATTTTAGCTAAATATCCGGAGCGTTTGGTAGAGAAAGCTGTTAGAGGCATGCTACCCAAAAATCGTTTGGGGCGCAAAGTTTATGGCAACATGAAAGTGTACATTGGTGCTGAGCACAAGCAAGAAGCTCAAAACCCCAAAGTGATTGATTTAAACGTGATTAAATTATAACAATGGAAGTAGTAAATACCCTAGGACGTAGAAAATCTGCTGTTGCTCGTATTTATTTAAGCGAGGGCAAAGGAAACATTACCATTAACAAAAGGGATTTGAAAGAATATTTCCCAAATGGAACACTGCAGTATATTGTTACGCAACCATTGACTCTAATTGGTGTAGCTGATCAATATGACATTAAAGTGAATCTTGACGGTGGTGGTATTAAAGGACAGGCTGAAGCGTTACGTTTGGCCATTACAAGAGCCTTGATGGAAATTGACCCTGAGTCAAGAACAGTATTGAAACAAGCCGGCTTTGTGACCCGCGATCCTCGTGAAGTGGAACGTAAAAAACCAGGTCAACCAAAAGCACGGAAACGTTTCCAATTCTCAAAACGTTAAGAAAGTTTATCAAACTAAATATGACTGTGGATCTGAAATCACTGAGACTTCCAGCTTTTGGTTAGGGGCTACTCAGGGGTTGCTTTTCAACAAATTATTTAAAAAAGTAAAAAGATGCCAAGAACAAATTTTCAAGAATTATTGGATGCAGGTGTACACTTTGGTCACCTGAAAAGAAAGTGGAATCCAAATATGGCTCCGTACATCTTCATGGAGAAAAACGGAATCCACATCATCGATTTACAAAAAACAGTTGTGAAAATCGATGAGGCCGCTGCCGCCTTGAAACAAATTGCCAAATCGGGACGCAAAATATTATTTGTCGCAACGAAGAAACAAGCGAAAGAGATCGTTGCTGATGCTGTAGGGAGCGTAAATATGCCTTACGTAGTTGAGCGTTGGCCTGGTGGTATGCTAACAAACTTCCCAACGATCCGCAAAGCGGTGAAGAAAATGATCGCTATTGATAAAATGGCGAAAGACAGCAGTTGGGATAACTTGTCAAAACGCGAAAAGTTGCAAATAACACGTCAGCGTGCTAAATTGGAAAAAGTCCTTGGAAGTATTGTTGACTTAACCCGTCTTCCCGCAGCCTTGTTTGTGGTTGACGTCCTGAAAGAAAAAATCGCCGTACGTGAAGCTCAGAAATTGGGCATTCCTGTGTTCGCGATGGTTGATACCAATTCAAATCCTGAAGGACTTGATTTCATCATTCCTGCCAATGACGATGCTTCTCAATCTGTTCGTTTGATCGTTCGCCTGATGTGCGACGCTGTCGGCGAAGGCTTGAATGAACGCAAAGTAGAGCGTGAGAATGAAGGCGACGAAGACAAACCGAAAAAAGCCAGAGCCAAGAAATCAGCTGCTAAAGCTGAAGCTAAGACTGAAACGGTTGAAGTAGAGAAAAAAGACGAAGAATAATTGCTCTTTTAACAACTATAAAACACAAACAATTATGGCAATTACTGCTGCAGATGTAATGAAGTTGCGTAAAGCAACAGGCGCCGGCATGATGGACTGTAAAAACGCCCTTGCCGATGCAAACGGTGACTTTGATGCTGCCGTTCAGATAATCCGCGAAAAAGGTAAACTGGTAGCAAACAAACGTTCTGATCGCGAAGCGTCAGAAGGTGTTGTGTTAGCTGGTGTTAGTGAAGATAATAAATTCGGAGCAATTGTAGTTTTGAATTGTGAGACAGACTTTGTTGCTAAAAACGAAGACTTTGTGAGCAAGACAAAAGCGTTTTTGGATGTTGCTATTGCCAATCAGCCTGCTGATCTTGAAGCTTTGAAAGCGTTGGAAGTTGATGGACGTACAATTGAATCACACGTAACTGAGCAATCGGGTGTTATTGGTGAGAAGATTGAATTGTCTTTCTACGCTAAAGTGGAAGCAGAAGCTGTTGTGCCTTACATCCACCCAGGAAACAAATTGGCTACTTTGGTTGGTTTCAACCAAGGAACTGTTGAAGCACAGGTGATGAGAGATGTGGCTATGCAAGTAGCTGCCATGAGTCCTGTTGCTGTTGATAAAGACAATGTTGCTCCAGAGGTTGTTGCAAAAGAATTAGAAATTGCGAAGGAAAAATTCCGTCAAGAAGGAAAACCAGAAGCAATGCTTGATAAAATCGCTCAAGGTTCTTTGAATAAATTCTTCAAAGAAAACACGCTGTTGAATCAAGCCTTTGTAAAAGACAACAAGCAAACGGTAAAAGAGTACCTGCAATCAGTTGATAAAGGGTTGACAGTAACTGAGTTTGTTCGTTTTGCATTAGCAGAATAAGCATATTCTATCTCGATAGATATAAGGGCTAACCATTATTTGGTTAGCCCTTTTTTTTGTTCCTGAAAGTCTCGGTTGCAGGCATCGTGTTCGCGACTCACTTTTCGCTACTCCGTTTCTCATGGATTACTTGTTTGTCCTTCCGGACGGGACTTCATTTTTTCCAGTTGATGAAAAAAAACAGCCTGCAGGACGGGCAGGGAAGGAAGAAAATCTTGTCAGACTGATTCTTCCGCGCGTGTTATGGTTTTTTCTTTCCGACCCATGTCCCTCAATACCCGCCAACGCTGGATCGGGCTACTTTGACGACCTGCGTTGCTTTCGCCTACGACGAAGTGGGGGACTTGAGGGTAGACGCTTTCCCGCTCTTCTAGAGACTCACGCCTCACTCCTTTACCCTGTGAAATTAATCCGCTGGGATTTTGCTAGGGTGGCTCTCACTACTCTCTACTGCCCTTTCTACTCACGATTTCGCGTAAAAATAAAGGCCGAATCTTTCGAAACGGCCTTTGAACAGTGGTATGTATTTTTCTTACTTCAATTTGGCAAAAAGTGCTTTGAAGTTCACTTGCGAAGCAATGATTCCTTTCAAGTCGGTAATAGCTATACGCTCTTGTTTCATCGTGTCGCGGTGGCGGATGGTCACGGTTTGATCTTCCAGACTTTGGTGATCTACCGTGACACAGAATGGGGTTCCTACAGCATCCTGACGACGGTAGCGCTTTCCGATTGAGTCTTTCTCATCATACTGGCAGTTGAAGTCGAACTTCAGATCATCGATAATTTCACGTGCCTTCTCGGGCAGTCCATCTTTCTTTACCAAGGGCATTACGGCCAGTTTAACAGGAGCCAGAGGTGCGGGAAGTTTCAAGACCACACGTGTATCCTTTTTGCCATTGGCAGCTTCCAGCTCTTCTTCAAAATACGAAGCGGACATGATTTGTAAGAACATGCGGTCGACTCCAATAGATGTTTCTACTACATAGGGGACATAGGATTTTCCTAATTCAGGGTCATAGTATTGAATTTTCTTTCCAGAGAATTCCTGATGCTGTGAAAGGTCAAAGTCGGTGCGGGAGTGAATGCCTTCTACTTCTTTAAATCCAAAAGGAAATTTATATTCTACATCAACAGCGGCGTTGGCGTAGTGAGCCAGTTTTTCATGCTCGTGAAAACGGTAGTTGTTGTCGCCAAAGCCTAGGGCGCGATGCCATTTCATGCGTGTTTCTTTCCATTGGTCAAACCAGTCAAGCTCCGATCCAGGGCGAACGAAGAATTGCATCTCCATTTGCTCGAATTCGCGCATGCGGAAGATAAACTGACGGGCAACAATCTCGTTACGGAAGGCTTTCCCGATTTGAGCAATCCCAAACGGAATTTTCATGCGTCCGGTTTTTTGCACATTCAGGTAGTTGACAAAAATTCCTTGTGCTGTTTCGGGGCGCAGGTATACTTTTAAAGCACCATCTGCTGTCGAGCCCATTTCGGTGCCAAACATCAGGTTGAACTGGCGTACATCGGTCCACTCGCGTGTTCCACTGACTGGGCACACGATTTCCTGATCAATGATGATCTGCTTCAGCTCGGCTAGGTCGTTGTCGTTCAAGGCTTTTGAAAAACGAGCGTGCAATTCATTCCATTTCTGTTGGTTAGCCAGCACTCGTGGGTTGGTTTCCCTGAATTGTTTTTCATCAAAGGCCTCGCCAAAACGTTTTTGTGCTTTGGCCACTTCCTTGTTCATTTTCTCTTCGAACTTGGCCAGTTGGTCTTCAATTAAAACATCAGCGCGGTAACGTTTCTTCGAATCCTTATTGTCGATCAACGGATCGTTGAAGGCATCCACGTGACCGGAGGCTTTCCAAATGGTTGGGTGCATAAAAATGGCCGAGTCCAGTCCGACCACGTTTTCGTGCAGCATGACCATGCTGTCCCACCAATATTTTTTGATGTTATTTTTAAGTTCTACGCCATTCTGACCGTAATCATAAACAGCTCCAAGCCCATCGTAAATTTCGCTTGACTGAAATACAAATCCATACTCTTTACAATGCGCAATCAGCTTCTTGAAAATATCTTCCTGAGCCATAATAATCCTTATTAAAATATCCGTTTGAAATTAATCGACTTCTTCAAAATCAACATACTCGCCTTCATCCTTGGGGATGTGGTTTCCATTGTTTCGTTTTGTTTCAATGGTTACTTCTCCTTCTGGTTTCGAATTCCGGGGCTCCCGAAAATCCCGATGTTGTTTTGGCTGACTGAAAAATAGGGGTAGAACATACCTTGTAAGCAGCTTGATCAGGTAATAAATGACCACGAATACAAATAGTGTTCTGAAAAAACCAACCAAAAATAAAATCACATTTAATTGTTCCATATCTCTTGAAAATCAGCGGCCGTAAAATTAGCAATTATATTATGAAATGGGAATTGATTCGGTCCAATAATTGAAAATAGCAGACCGATTCGGTTTATCGGAGTTTTTAGAATATTCCTACCTTTGCAAAAAAAAGAAAAAATGACCACATACAAACGTGTACTGTTAAAATTAAGTGGCGAATCGCTGATGGGGGATCAGGCCTATGGCATTGACCAGGAGCGGCTGAGTGATTATGCTATGCAAATTAAAGAGGCTGTGGCGCTGGGTGTCCAAATCGGAATCGTTATTGGCGGAGGAAATATTTTCAGAGGATTAAGTGGAGCAGCGAAAGGCTTTGATCGGGTAAAAGGAGATCAAATGGGTATGCTGGCGACCGTGATCAATAGTCTGGCTTTAAATTCAGCGCTGACAGCTCATGGCGTCAAATCCAGGGTGTTGACGGCAATCCGGATGGAGCCGGTAGGTGAGTTTTACTCTAAAGACAAAGCTATCGAAACCTTGGAGAAAGGTGAAGTTGCTATCTTTTCGGGCGGAACCGGAAATCCTTATTTTACTACCGATACGGGTTCGTCCTTACGTGGAATTGAAATTGAGGCCGATGCCATGCTGAAAGGTACACGGGTTGATGGTATCTATACTGCCGATCCGGAGACTGATGCTTCGGCTACCAAGTTTGAAAAAATATCATTCGACGAAATTTATAACCGGGGTTTGAAGGTGATGGATCTGACTGCAACCACCATGTGCAAGGAGAACAATTTGCCCATCGTTGTTTTCAATATGGACGAAAAGGGAAACCTGATGAAAGTACTGTCTGGCGCCAACATTGGGACGCTAGTACACGGGTAAAAGGTTTTTTATCGATTTTTCATTAAAAAAGTTAAGGAATTTCAAAATTCTTTAATTTTTTCTATATTTGCTCACAGCACAAGCAAAATTGACCATTTTATTGAATATGGAAGAAGAATTAGAATTGATACTTGAAGTTTGTAAAGAGAAGATGGAGGCAGCTATTAGTCACTTGGAAGATGAATTAGTTCATATTCGGGCAGGCAAAGCTTCTACGAGGATGTTGGATGGAGTTTCAGTTGATTATTATGGAAGCATGACTCCTTTGAATCAAGTGTCGAATGTCAGTACCCCGGACGCCCGCACCATTGCTGTGCAGCCTTGGGAAAAGCCAATGATTGCTCCTATCGAGAAAGCGATCATGAATGCCAACCTGGGCTTCAACCCGGAGAATAATGGTGAAATTATTCGTATTAGTGTTCCTCCGTTGACTGAAGAGCGGCGCCGTAACCTGACTAAGCAAGTGAGTCAGGAAGGCGAGAAAGCCCGAATCAGCATTCGAAGTGCACGTAAGGAAGCCAACGAAGGGGCGAAAAAGCTGTTGAAAGATGGCTTGTCGGAAGATTTGCAAAAGAATGCGGAGGCAGACGTGCAGGAAATGACCGATCGCTATGGCAAAAAGGTTGATAGCTTGCTTGAAGATAAAAATCAAGAGATTTTAACGATATAATTGTTTCTAGTTTTCTGTTTTCTGAACATTGTTTAATTGTTTTCATGGCTTTGAGGCAGCTTGTTTAAGCTGCCTTTTTTTTACTTCAAGTTACTTTTCAAAGTTTTTCTGAAATCTTTTTCAATACGGTAGTGCTTTGTTTGCTTAGTTGGTCAGCCAGATGGTCAGCCAATCGCCGAAACACATTTTTATATTCCCGGCCTTTCATTAATTTTAGAATCGAAATAGAGGCTGAAGAAATAAATTCGAGGCTTCTGTTCCGGCAGTACGAATAAAACAATTATCATGGTAGGATTGATTGATTATCATATGCACAGTGTCCTCTCTGATGGGAAACATACCTATGAGGAGATGATTAAAAAAGCCATTGGGCTTGGCTTGGGGGAGATCGGATTTAGTGACCATGTGGGTCTGAAGGCCGTTGACTGGGCGGTAGCACAAGTTGATATTCCGGTGATGACGGAGCAAATCCTCGATCTTCGTGAGAAGTACGATTCTCAAATAAAAGTTCGATACGGGATCGAGATGGATTATTTCCCCGGAAGAGAGACTGAGATTCAGGAAATCATCAGTAGCCTGCCTCTTGATTATGTCATTGGCTCGGTGCACTTCATAGGGGACTGGAATTTCGATACAGATAAGTCGCTGTATGGCAAGTGGTCAAACGATGAATTGTACCGTATTTATTATGATCTAATCCAACAAGCGGCTAAGTCAGGTTTGTTTGATACCATCGGGCACCTGGATATTATTAAAAAATTCCGCATCTACCCTGAATCGGATCAGTCGCAATTGATTGAAGATACCTTGAGTGTGATTAAAGAGCACAACCTGGTTGTTGAACTCAATACCGGAGGATTGGATCGTCCATGTGCTGAGTTCACGCCAAGCCCGCAGATTGTTGAGCGCTGCTATCATCATCATATTCCAATGACTTTATCGTCCGATGCGCATAAGGTTGGTCAGATTGCTCGTCATTATGAAACAGCGATAAACCTGATGAAAGCGGTAGGTTTTGAAGAGATTACTACTTTTGATGGGCGCAGGCGTAATGCTATGCGGATATGATACTAATCAGCTCAAAGACTCGTTAGCTATGTACATGCCTGATTTTAATCTCCTATTCATTCAGGCTGGAACTAATAGAAGTTGTATATTTGAGCCCTAATTTTTTTTCATGGAAGAACCTGTGGGAAGCATACTTGAAAAGATTAATACCCCCGCTGACCTTCGTCAGTTGAATCCGGAAGACTTGATCTTACTTTGCGACGAACTTAGGCAGTTCATTATTGATGAGGTGTCACATAACCCTGGGCATCTGGGCGCAAGCCTTGGTGTTGTAGAGCTTACCGTAGCTCTGCACTATGCCTATCATACGCCCTATGATCAGCTGATTTGGGATGTGGGACACCAAGCCTATGGGCACAAGATATTAACGGGGCGCAGGGCGCAGTTTCATACCAATCGCAAATACAAAGGGATTAGCGGTTTTCCAAAACCCGCTGAAAGCGAATACGATGCTTTTGGGGTTGGGCATGCCAGTACTTCGATTTCGGCAGCACTCGGAATGGCTCAGGCCGCTTCAGTTAAGAATGAGAAAGACCGGAAAGTAGTGGCAGTCATTGGCGATGGCTCCATGACTGGCGGAATGGCTTTTGAAGGGCTCAATAATGCCGGATTCAACAATTCGGATGTACTCATTGTGTTGAATGATAATCAAATGGCTATCGATCCCAATGTGGGTGGCGTTAGTAATTACTTGCTAAATATTTCCAAGTCGAAATCTTATAATAAGTTGAAGAATGAAATATGGGAAGGACTTGGGAAACTCAACGGATTTGGTCCCAAGGCACGGCGTTTGGTACAAAAGACGGAAGGTGCTTTAAAGTCCTACCTGTTAAAAGAATCCAATCTTTTCGAGAGCTTAGGGATACGTTACTTTGGCCCGGTTGATGGTCATGATGTCGAATACCTAAGCAATGTTTTGCGCGACCTTCGTGAGATTCAGGGACCTAAATTACTTCATGTAATTACCAAGAAGGGAAAGGGATTCAAGTTGGCTGAAATGAATCAGACGGTTTACCATGCGCCCGGCAAATTTGATAAGGACACCGGTAAAATTATTGGATGTGAATGCGAATTGAATAAGCCACCCAAGTTTCAGAATGTATTTGGAAACACCTTGGTGGAGTTGGCAGAGAAAAATCCGAAAATTGTTGGTGTTACTCCGGCCATGCCAACTGGGTGCTCGCTCAATATTATGATGGATAAAATGCCCGACCGTGCTTTTGACGTGGGTATTGCCGAACCTCATGCCGTTACTTTTTCGGCTGGTATGGCTATCCAGGGATTGGTTCCCTTTTGCAATATTTACTCCTCTTTCATGCAGCGGGCCTATGATCAGATCATTCATGATGTGGCCATTCAGAATCTGAATGTCGTTCTTTGCCTGGACCGTGGAGGACTGGTTGGTGCTGACGGTGCAACGCATCATGGGGTGTTCGACTTGGCTTATATGCGAAGTGTTCCCAATATGGTTGTTTCGGCTCCGATGGATGAGATTGAGTTGCGTAACCTGATGTTTACTGCTCAGCAAGATAATATGGGGCCTTTCTCCATTCGTTATCCCAGAGGGTGCGGTTGTAAGGTCGATTGGCGGCAACCATTTGAGCTCATTGAAGTTGGCAAAGGTCGAATCGTGACCGAAGGCGACGATTTGGCTGTGCTAACAATTGGTACGGCCGGAATTGCAGCTTCGCGAGCGGTTAAATCCTTGCATAAGAAAGAGTTCTCGGTGGCTCATTACGATATGCGTTTTGTGAAGCCGCTTGACGAAGAACTGCTGCATCAGATTTTTCAGAAATATAAAAAGGTGATTACGGTGGAGGATGGTGTCATCTTGGGTGGTTTTGGTTCTGCAGTGCTCGAATTTATGGTTGCCCATGCTTATCAGGCTCAAGTGGTCCGCTTGGGAGTTCCTGATCACTTTATTGAGCATGGAACGCCAGAGGAGTTGCAGCGGGATTGTGGTTACGATCAGAAAGGAATTTATCAGTCTTGTATTGATTTACTTCAGCGATAGTTGTAATTTCAAGATGAAAAAACAAGTACTCAGTATACTGTTGCAGGAATTGTCTGTGGTGGATTCGCGTGAAGGGTGAAACACCGTTCGTAATTCTTCGCGTTCGTTGAAGGATGAAAGGACTTGATCTGGAGAGGATTCATGTAAGGGAAGAAAAAAGGACATCAGCCATACTTTAACGCTGGATGATTCGTTTAGGAAGCAAAACAAAATAGTACAAGCTTGGAACTCTACTTCAAAAAACGACGCTGGAAAATTCTTCTTCTACTGACAGCCATGCTTATCGGTGCCAGCTCTCTGATTTATACCAACTGGCTGATTGGTCAAATGTCGAAACAGGAACGCAAAAGTGTGGAATTGTGGGCCGAAGCCATGAAGCGACTCGTGGATGTCGGGAGCGGAAGCAATCAGGACTTAACCTTCCTGCAGGATATTATGGAGAATAATACCACCATCCCAATTATTTGGATTGCCGAAGACGGCAGCATTATGGGAGATCGGAATATTGCCTATGCTGAAAAACGCAAATCGACTGTTTTGCAGCATGAACTGGAGAAAATGAAAGGGCAGAAGGCCCCGATTGAAATTATTCTTTCCGAGGATGTCACGCAGTATTTGTATTACCGCGACTCGAACTTGCTTCAGAACTTAAGATACTTTCCATTAGCCCAGTTTGGGGTGATCATGCTGTTTATTACCGTTTCGTATTTTGCCTTCAGCTCGTCGCGAAAGGCGGAGCAGAATCAGGTTTGGGTTGGCATGTCGAAGGAAACAGCACATCAGCTGGGGACTCCAATCTCATCGTTAATGGCTTGGGTCGAGCTTCTGAAGATGAAGCATGTTGATGGTGACTTAATTTCAGAAATTGAAAAGGATGTTACACGATTGGAGAAAATTACAGAGCGCTTTTCCAAGATTGGTTCTGCTCCCGAGTTACAGATGGGGGACTTGAAGCATGTTTTACAAACAACGGTGAGCTATCTTGAAAATCGATCGTCGAAGAAGGTGCGCTTTTTACTTGAATTGGATGAGCAGACTCATTATGATGTACCTTACAATGCGGCCCTTTTTAGTTGGGTGATTGAAAACTTGTGTCGAAATGCTGTTGATGCCATCGAGTCAGATGGAATTATCCGTTTGCATCTTTCAAAGGATAGTAAGCAGATAACACTAGATGTTTCGGATGATGGCAAGGGGATTCCAAAGTCGCAGTACAAAAGTATTTTCGAACCAGGCTATACGACCAAAAAGCGTGGGTGGGGACTCGGACTTTCATTGGCCAAGCGGATTATTGAAAATTATCATCAAGGTAAAATCTTTCTAAAACACTCGGAAATGGGCAAGGGAACGACCTTTCGGATTGTGCTTCCGAACGCTTGATTTTTCAACATTTTGAGGCTGCATAATTCCTTGAGCGAAAGAATTTTGTCGAAAAGCTTGTATTCGATGTTAAAAAAATCAGATAATTTTCTCTGTTTGTTTATTTTTTATACTTTTGCAACACTTTTTTCTAGGCAATGGCAAATTTGAAAGCATATAACGTTGCACTCAAAGGACTTGGATTGGGCAAACATCAGTTTGACTATCAGATAGGACGGAAATTCTTTGAGTATTTCGACGGAGGAATCGCCGAAGACGGACGTGTTGACGTTAAGCTGGAGCTGGAGAAGCAAAGTGGACTAATTGTTCTTTGGTTTCATGTTAGTGGAACGGTGAAAATACATTGCGATCGTTGTTTGGATTTGTTCGACCAGCCGGTTGAAAGTCAGAATGAGGTTTTCGTAAAGTATGGTGAAGAAAAATTTGAGGAAGGCGATGATGTGATTTGGGTTGCACCGGATGATTCACACATTAATATGGCTAAACTCATTTATGACTTTATCGTTTTGTCAATTCCAATTAAACATGTACATCCGGATGATGCGAATGGAGAAAGCCTTTGTAATCCGGAAATGTTGGCGAAATTAAACCTATTGTCTGTGAAGGACGTTGAAGAAGATGAAGAGCCTGAAACAGATACACGATGGGATGAATTAAAAAAATTATTAGAATAACAAATAAAGACTTTTTAAAATGGCACATCCAAAACACAAAACATCAAAATCCAGAAGGGATAAGAGAAGAACACACTATAAAGCAACGCCATCAACATTGGCTACGTGTTCTAACTGTGGCACGACTGTAAAATACCATACCGTTTGTCCGGAATGTGGTTACTACAGAGGTAAGCTTGCAATCGAAAAAGACGTTACTGTTTAACCTTCATAACACGATCAGAAGAGCAACTCTTCTGATCTTTTTTTGCCCTTTTATAAACTTTTCGAACATTTTAATTAGTTGTTTTAAAACGACTTACGGCTATTCTTTTGACTGCTTTTCTTTGCTGTTCGAAATTTTCACCCTATCTTTCGCAATCAATTTTAACAAAGTTTTGTTACTCCATTACTAACCGCCTTTCAGTCAGGGATTGAAAGCGCTTTTTTGATTGACATAAAGATTAAACTATGCAAGATATTCGTGCCGCTATTACGGGCATTGGTGCTTATTTGCCGGAGTACCGGCTGACCAACGAAGAGATAAGCACCATGGTTGATACGACTGATGAGTGGATTATGCAACGCATCGGTATTAAGGAAAGACGCATCCTGAAAGAAAAAGGAAAAGCGACCTCAGACATGGGAACCGAAGCAGTTAACGAACTGCTGAGAAAAACGAACACGCATCCCGACGAAATTGATTTGGTGATCTGTGCCACCATTACTCCCGACCGTCCATTACCGGCAACGGCCAACGTTATCAGCCGTAAGGCCAGATTGGTAAACGCCTGGAGTTTCGATATTAATGCGGCCTGTTCTGGATTTGTATTTGCCTTGACTACGGGTGCCAAATTTGTGGAGAGTGGCCAATACAAAAAAGTGGTTGTGATTGGTGCCGATATGATGTCGGCTATAACCGACTACACCGATCGATCAACTTGCCCTCTTTTTGGTGATGGTGCTGCTGCAGTTTTGCTTGAGCCAACCACGGAAGATGTCGGTATCATTGATCACATTAACCATACTGATGGAAAAGGGCGTCATTACCTGCATATGAAAGCCGGAGGCTCTAAAATGCCGGCATCGGTTGAGACGGTTGAGAATCGGATGCACTATGTTCATCAGGATGGACAAACGGTATTTAAATCCGCAGTTTCGCGAATGGCTGATGTTGCTGTTGAAATTATGGATAAGCATCAGATTACGCCGGAGAACCTGGCGTGGCTGGTTCCTCATCAGGCCAATATGCGCATTATTGATGCGGTAGCTCGCCGCATGAAAATCAGCCCCAAACAAGTGATGATTAACATTCAGAAATATGGTAACACCACGGCAGCAACTATTCCGTTGTGCTTGTACGATTTTGAGAGTCAGCTAAAAAAAGGCGACAATATCATCCTGGCAGCCTTTGGTGCCGGCTTTACCTGGGGATCTATTTATCTGAAATGGGCCTACGACTCGAATAAGTAATTTCATTAAAAAATCTAAAGATATCCTCTCATGAGCAAACTGCTAATTCAAAGTCATCAGGAATTTGAGAAATACCTGGGAGAGAAGTTGGGTGTTTCTGAGTATCATACGGTAACACAGGAGCAGATTAATCAATTTGCTGATGCAACGCTTGATCATCAGTGGATTCACACCAACCCAGAGCGAGCAAAGGAAGAAGGTGCGTTTGGATGTACCATCGCGCATGGCTACTTAACGCTTTCGTTGCTGCCTTATATGTGGGATCAGCTGATTGAAGTGGAGAACTATAAAATGCTTGTCAATTATGGTATTGACCAGCTGAAGTTCGGAGCGCCGGTATTGGTGAATAGCCGACTTCGGACTCATGTGTGGCTGAAGGAATGTACGAATCTTCGTGGTATTAGTCGCGTGAAGTTGCGGGTTCAAATGGAAATTGAAAACAGTAAAAAGCCGGCTTTTGAATGCTACGCTACCTTCCTGTATCATTTCAATAGTTAGTCGATCTTTCTTTTAAATTATACAAAATAAATTGGTTTTATGCTCGCTTTTGAAGGGAGAACGATATCGTTTCTCCTTCAAAAGCGAGCATTTGTTTGTTGGAGAGGCTGGGGAATCGCATTTTAACTTTCGAATATGTTTGATAACTTGATCGGGAAATGGCAATGAATTACTCCAGTTTCTTAGTATATTTGATGCTTCTCAAAAAGTAAACAGCATGGCAAAAACGAACAATGAAGTTGATTCACAGGGAATTAATCTGGTAGGAAAAGGAACCCGCATTACGGGCGATGTTGAATCGGATGGCGACATCCGGATTGATGGTGAGTTAAATGGGAACTTGAACTGTTCCGGACGTGTTGTCATTGGTGTTACCGGCAAAGTGACTGGTGAGGTGAGCTGCAAAAACTCTGAAGTATCGGGCTACCAGAAAGGAAAACTTCAGGTAGAACAGCATTTAAGTCTAAAATCTTCGTCAAAAGTTTATGGAGAGGTTAGCACGGGGAAATTAAGCATCGAACCCGGAGCACTTTTTTCAGGTTCGTGCATTATGGGCGATCAACTCAAGCATGAAGAAGCCAAAAAACTTCAAAAAGCATAAGCAGAAATTCGACGACTTTATCCGCTATTCGAATATTGCCTTCGAGATGATTGTCATCATGGGTGGAAGTGTCTTTCTTGGGTTCAAGATTGATCAATGGCTGGATTTGTCTTTTCCCGCTTTTACCCTTGCACTGATGATTCTCTCAGTCATTGCTGCAATTTATCATGCCATTAAAAATTTTCTGAAATGAATATACTCCTGAAACGGTTCTTGTACCGGACAATCATCTTAACACTTGTCCTTTTTTTGATGGGATGGGCGCTTTATTCTCAGGTTATTCCGCAATACAATATGCCCGGATGGCCATTTATTCTACTTTTTTTCTTTCTTACAACAAACCTTGTTCACTTTTATTTGTTAAGGATTGCCGAGAAAGATATTGCGAAATTTTCAACGCATTTCATGGTTCTGAGCACATTGAAAATGTTGTTTTACCTGTTCGTTGCTCTTGGCTTTTTTTTAGCGAGCCGAGATCAGGCAAAATTGTTTTTAATTAACTATTTAGTGGCTTATGTGGCCTATACAGCGATGGAAGTTGCTGAAATCAGTCATGTCGTAAAGTTGAAGAAATAGCTTGAATCAATCGAATTTTTTAGTAATTTGGAGTACTTTTTTAAAAAAGGACATTCAGACTCATCAATATTTTATGAAAGCAACGAAGAACCAAAAATATAGCGCTTTTATTTTATTCTTTCTTTTCACTTTTAGTCTAGCATCAACACCTGTTTTTGCGAAAAGCGATGAGCATAACTCGCATGCTAAGGAATTTATTCCCGGTGAGTTTATTATGCACCACGTGGCCGATGCTTTTGAATGGCACCTGGCAACGATTGGGGAAACTCATATCACCGTGCCTTTGCCAATCATTCTGTATAGTAAGACAACGGGATGGCATGTTTTTATGTCTTCACGCTTTGAACATGGGCACGCCAGCTATCATAACTTTCAGCTGGCTCATGAAGGGGAAAATGCAGGTAAAATTGAAGAATTAAATGCACAGGGCGAAGTGGTTGGCTTACCCATCAATCTGTCGATTACAAAATCCATTACGGGAGCTATCTTTAGTGTGATTCTGATGGTCTGGATTTTTCTCGCTGCAGCAAAATCGGCCAAGCGAAATGCAGGACAAGCACCTCGAGGGGTGTTGAATGTCGTTGAACCAATCATTGTGTTTGTGCGCGATGAAATTGCCAAACCAGCTATTGGAGAGCACAAGTTTGAGAAGTTTATGCCTTATCTGCTGACGTTGTTCTTCTTTATTTTGCTGAATAACTTAATGGGCTTAATTCCCATCTTTCCTTTCGGAGCGAATGTTACTGGTAATATTGCTGTTACTATGGTGCTGGCATTGTTTACCTTTGCTGTTACCAATATCAACGGGAACAAGTATTACTGGAAAGAGATTTTCAACCCCGATGTGCCCTGGTGGCTCAAGTTCCCTATTCCGATGATGCCGATCATCGAACTGTCAGGTATGTTTACCAAACCGTTTGTTTTGATGGTTCGTCTTTTTGCTAATATGATGGCCGGGCATATGATTGTAACGGTGTTCCTGAGTCTGATCTTTATTTTTGGAAAATTGATGGGGACAGTGGCCGGCTTGTCAATCAGTCCGGTTTCCATTGCCTTTTCATTATTTATAATGATGCTTGATATTCTTGTTTCGTTTATTCAAGCATACGTTTTCACCTTATTGTCTGCCTTGTATTTTGGTATGGCAAAAGCAGAACATCACTAGTTTTAATACTATAAATTAAAGTTTATGTTATCAACTATTTTGACAGTTTTATTGCAAGTTACTGATGCGGTAGATGCAGCTACGGCAGCAGCTACCTTTGAAGGGTTTGCCAAATTAGGAGCTGCTCTTGGAGCTAGTTTTGCAGCTATCGGTGCTGGTTATGGTATCGGTAAAATCGGTGCTACAGCCATGGAAGCAATTGCGCGCCAACCTGAAGCCAGTGGTGATATCCGGTCAAGTATGATCGTATCGGCCGCTCTGATTGAAGGTGTTGCGTTCTTTGCTGTTATTACCTGTGCATTGGTCCTTTTTGTATAAAGGAAATTCATTTACTGTTCGTCCGCTCCCGGGGTTGCCGGGAGGCTGGACGACATTAACTAAAAACTAGAATTATGGGATTTGTCACTCCGGATTATGGAACCCTGTTTTGGATGACTATCATCTTTGGGATCCTGCTGATTATCATGAAGAAATTTGCATGGAAACCCATTTTGAATGGTTTAAAGGAACGGGAAACTTCGATTGCTGACGCACTCGCATCTGCCGATAAAGCACGCGAAGAAGTGGAACATCTAAAAGCTGACCATGAAAAAATTATTGCAGAGGCTCGTAAGGAAAAAGAAATTATTCTGAAGGAAGCCCGCGATTTAAAAGATAAATTGCTCACTGAGGCAAAAAAGCAGGCATCCAGCGAAGGACAAAAGATTGTTGCCAATGCCCGTCAACAAGTTCAAAATGAAAAGGACGCAGCCATTAATGAGATAAAAAAACAAGTGGCTGATCTGTCCGTTTTGATTGCCGAAAAAGTTATTCAGAAAGAATTAAAGGATAAGCAAACTCAGGAAACCTTGGTTCAAGATCTCCTGAAGGATCTTAAATTACAATAAATTCATGGATCAAAGTAAAGTTACAGTTCGCTATGCGAAAGCGCTCTTTAGCCTGGCCAAGGAGAAAAACCTGCTGGAGGAAATTAAGGCAGATGCCAGCCTGATTGAGCAACTGACGAAAGAAAGCGCCGACTTTGTCTTGCTTTTGGAAAGTCCGGTGATCAAAACATCCCAAAAGATTAGCTTGTTGAAGACGATCTTTGTGGGGAAAGTAAGCGAACTGACGATTAATTTCTTAATCCTGATTGCCGAAAATAGGCGTGAGATTTTTATTGCCGGCATGTGTCGTCATTTTTTGACCTTGTATCGTCATGATCAGGGGGTTAAATCTGCTGTTATAACTACCGCTATTGCACTACAAAAGGATCTCATCACCCAAATAAACAAACAACTCGAAAGCCAATTCAACACCCGTGTTGAGTTAAGCGAACGGGTAGACAGTGACCTGATTGGAGGATTTGTATTACGGGTTGACGACCGTCAAATCGATGCCAGCCTGGCGACCCAATTACGGAAGGTCAAAGAACAATTTTTACAAACTGAAATCAACAAGTAAAAAAGATAACAATGGCTGATATAAAACCCGCTGAAGTATCCGCAATACTGAAACAGCAACTGGAAGGCTTTAAATCGGAAGCCGAATTGGAGGAAGTTGGAACAGTACTCACGGTTGGTGACGGCATTGCCCGTATTTATGGACTCTCAAATGTTGAAGCAAATGAAATGCTCGAATTTGAGGGTGGCGTTAAGGGAATTGTTTTAAACCTGGAAGAAGACAATGTCGGAGCCGTTCTTTTGGGGCCCTCAGAATACATTAAAGAGGGAGATACCGTTAAACGACTGAAACGGATTGCGTCCATCGAAGTTGGCGAAGGCCTGCTGGGACGTGTCGTTAATACCCTTGGAGAACCGATTGACGGAAAGGGTGCCGTGGGGGGTGAGAAATTTGAGTTGCCTCTAG
This sequence comes from Sunxiuqinia sp. sy24, assembly GCF_052677165.1. Classification (NCBI taxonomy): domain Bacteria; kingdom Pseudomonadati; phylum Bacteroidota; class Bacteroidia; order Marinilabiliales; family Prolixibacteraceae; genus Sunxiuqinia; species Sunxiuqinia sp. sy24. Next base: position 183,849 of record NZ_JBQYLH010000005.1, on the reverse strand, counting down.
AGCGTAAAGCGCCGGGGGTAATTTTTCGTCAACCGGTAACCCAGCCATTGCAAACAGGTATTAAAGCGATTGATGCGATGATTCCTATTGGTCGTGGACAGCGAGAATTAATTATTGGTGACCGTCAAACAGGGAAAACGGCTGTGGCGATTGACACCATCATTAATCAGCGTGAGAATTTTGACGAAGGCAAGCCCGTTTATTGTATTTATGTAGCCATCGGGCAAAAGGGGTCAACCGTTGCCAACATTGCAGCCACTTTGGAGAAATATGGCGCCATGGACTATACGGTAATTGTTTCAGCTACTGCAGCTGATCCTGCCGCACTACAATATTACGCACCATATGCCGGAGCATCGATCGGAGAATACTTCCGTGACACCGGTCGCGATGCACTGATTGTATACGATGATCTTTCAAAGCAAGCGGTTTCGTATCGTGAAGTTTCTTTGTTACTTCGTCGTCCACCGGGTCGTGAAGCCTACCCTGGTGATGTTTTCTACTTGCACTCACGCCTATTGGAACGGGCTGCAAAAATTATTGACTCGGATGCGATTGCCGCTAAAATGAATGACCTTCCCGAATGTTTGAAAGATAAGGTTAAAGGTGGCGGTTCATTAACAGCGCTGCCGATCATTGAAACACAGGCGAGTGACGTTTCGGCTTATATTCCGACTAACGTTATTTCCATTACCGATGGACAGATTTTCCTCGAATCGAACTTGTTTAACTCGGGTGTACGACCAGCCATTAACGTCGGTATTTCGGTATCGCGGGTGGGTGGAAATGCACAGGTGAAAGCCATGAAAAAGATTTCAGGTACCTTGAAGCTCGATCAAGCTCAATTCCGCGAATTGGAAGCTTTCTCGAAGTTTGGTTCCGATCTGGATGCTGCTACCATGCGTGTACTGGATAAAGGACGTAAGAACGTTGAAATTCTGAAGCAAGGACAATACGCGCCGATTAAAATTGAACACCAGATTGCAATTATTTACTGCGGAACAAAAGAACTGCTTCGTGCTGTTCCAGTAGAGAAAGTGAAGGCTTTTGAGAAAGACTTTATCGACAAGCTGGAAACAGAACATCGCCCAATATTAGATGAATTGCGGAAGGGTGTTCTGAATGATGAAATTACCGGAGTGCTGGAAAAAGTAGCCAAAGATGTAGCAGAACGATATAAATAATGGAATGACTAGAAGGCTTGAAGGGCTTTCTGTTATTTAATGATTTTTGAAAAATGGCCAGTTTAAAAGAAATACGTACACGAATTTCATCGGTAAAAACCACGCGACAAGTAACCAGCGCGATGAAAATGGTATCGGCAGCGAAGTTAAAAAAAGCGCAGGATGCCATTCTTCAGATCAGACCGTATGCCGATAAATTACACGAAATATTAAGCTCATTGGGTTCCAGCTTGGAAAACAGTGAAGATTCGGTATATACTCAGCAACGCAAACCGGAGAAGGTTTTACTTGTTTTGGTTAGTTCAAACCGTGGATTGTGTGGTGCTTTTAATTCAAGCATCGCTAAAATGGCCTATGATTTAGCGATAACCAAGTACCCAAAGCAGCTACAGTCGGAAAACCTGGATTTTCTTATTATAGGAAAGCAAGGGGAGAAATTCCTGAAATTAAAGCGAATGCCTATAGCTGGTCAGGCTAATGATCTGCTGGAGTCGCTTACTTTCGAGCAAACCTCGGAAGTGGCCTCGCGATTGATGGCTGATTTTGCGGAGAAAAGGTATGACCGGATTGAATTGGTGTACAATGAGTTTAAAAATGCGGCTGTTCAGATTTGTACGGTAGAGCAATTTTTGCCGGTTGAAATTTCGGAGGAGGATCAGGACGATAATGCAAGCTTCGATTTCATCTATGAGCCTAGTAAGGAAGAAATCGTTCAGGAGCTTATTCCACGTTCTTTAAAGATTCAGTTCTTCCGGGCATTGCTTGACTCGAATGCGGCCGAACAAGGGGCACGTATGACAGCTATGCACAAGGCAACGGATAATGCCACCGATCTGATAAAAGATTTGACCTTAACCTTTAATAAAGCCCGCCAGGCTGCCATTACCAACGAAATTCTGGAGGTAACCAATGGTGCTGAAGCGTTGAATGGGTAAGATATAGATGCCTTTAAAAATTCTTAAGAAGCCTGTCATAAACTGACAGGCTTTTTTGTCGCTGTGCGGCTGGACTTAGCTGAGTGATACCGAATTTTCACTCCGTATGGAGAGAAGCGTTTAAGAGGTGGATGAACTGGAGAACAATTGTATTTGACGGTTTTCAATAGCATTCCATCGTTCTCAAGTTCTTTTCATTTGAGCAGCTAAATTGAAACACTGAAGTTTATACCTGAACCTGGATCGAATACCGATTCCGTATAAAAGAAAAGCTCCGAAGATACCTCCGGAGCTTTATATTATGAGTCGATGAAATTCGCTAGATGATGAATTTTATCACAAACAAAACCGCCAAAACATACATGACAATGGAAACATCTTTGTGTTTTCCAGTCAGTAGTTTTAGAACCACATAGGCCAGCATACCGAATACAATACCTTCAGCAATACTATAAGCCAATGGCATCATAATAATGGTAAAGAAGGCCGGAATGGACTCGGTATAGTCCTCCATGTCAATTTTCAGGATTGGTGAAAGCATAAACAGACCGACAACAATTAATGCCGGAGCTGTGGCTGCACCTGGAATCATGATAAATAATGGAGCGAAGAACAGTGAAATCAGGAATAAACCGGCAACAGTTAAAGAAGTTAACCCGGTACGGCCACCTTCGGCAACACCCGATGCACTTTCAACGTAAGTTGTAACGGTACTGGTTCCAAGCATGGCTCCGAAAGTTGTACCGATAGCGTCAGCAAAAAGAGCTTGCTTCGCGCGTGGTACTTTTCCTTCAGGTGTTAGCATATCTGCTTTTGACGAAACTCCAACCAGTGTTCCTACGGTGTCAAACATATCAACAAAGAGGAAGGTGAAAAGCACAATCAGCATGTCGATTGTGAAAATCTGGTGGAAGTCAAACTGAAAGAAAATTGGACTTACTGAAGGAGGTAACGAAACCAGGTGTTCTTCGGGTAAATGGGTTACGCCAAAAGGAATTCCAGCGATGGTAGCCGCGAAGATTCCGATTAGCAAGGCTCCTTTTACTTTCAGTGCGAGCAAAATACCAATCAATAATACTCCAAGTAAGGCGATTAAAACACTTGGAGAGCTCATGTCTCCGAGTCCAACTAATACGGCATCGTTATTCACGATAACGCCAGCACCTTGCAGGCCAATAAAGGCAATAAATAAACCAATACCGGCCGATACTGCGTGTTTCATCGAAAGCGGGATCGCATTGACAATTAATTCACGAATATTGAATGCTGTAAGGACCAGGAAGATCAGACCTTCCAGGAAAACGGCCGTCAAGGCAAATTGCCAAGTGTACCCCATTCCGAGAACAACGGTGAATGCGAAAAAGGCATTTAGCCCCATTCCCGGAGCCAAAGCGAAAGGTAGACGTGCTACTAAGGCCATTACCAATGTGGCAATCACAGCCGAAAGAGCTGTAGCTGTAAATAGTGCATTTTTATCCATGCCAGTGGCACTTAAAATACTGGGGTTTACCGCCAGAATATAAGCCATGGTCATGAACGTCGTAATTCCCGCTAAAACTTCAGTTTTTACGGTTGTGTTATTTTCTGCAAGTTTGAAAAAACGATTCATTTTTTTTTGTCGTTTAGGATTAGAAAGTCCACTTCGCTGCAACGGTAGGCATGATATTAAATCCTTCCATTCCTCCGAAATTGTTGCTCAATTCAACTTCACTACCGAATGCGAAGTTGTTGCATACATTGTACCACAATTGTGGTTCTGCTAAGAAGACAAAGTCAGTTTCTTTTCCATTGAATACGTTATCTTCACGCCAGAAATCAGCAAATCCGGTAAATGATAATTTGTTGTTGGCAAAGTTTACATACCAAACACCAGTTAATTGGAAAGACGCATCGTGTTTTCCACGGATGTTTTTGTAAAGTGTTTGAAGGGTGAAACCTCTGGAGAAATCACTGGCATTCCAAGAGTATTCTATACCTCCGAGCCAGCAGTCATTGATTTGATAAGCACCACCTGCATCGCCAGCTTTCCATTGTCCAAAACCACCGTTGTATTCAACATGAGCGGCAAGGGGTGAGTCTCCTATCTTAATAGCACGGGCAATTTCCCAGTAGGCCATGCTTATGCCTTCAACGTCACCAACACCATAATCCATGTCGATAAAGAAAAATGTGCTACCCCAGCTGTCGGGTTTGAACATTTCAACCGTTGTGGTTAAGTAGCTACGGTCTTTGCCCAAATCGTAGTGTGTTTGGATGTTTTGAGCGAAAGCACCCATCGTCAGAATGCTCACAAAAAGAGCCAGTAAAATTTTCTTCATTTTGGTTTTAATTTTTAAGATTTCGAAAAAAAATAAAGTGCTAAAATAATAAAAATCAACTATTCCGAGCTGTTAAATAGGAGTGTCAGGATGTAATTTGGACTCAATCCAGATCACGGTTAAAGTTAGATCGTGCACCTGCCTGCAGTATTGTGTTGGTAATGAGATGATCCGGTGTCGACTTGTTCTTTTTATTGGAATGTTGAGAAAAATCAACTTGGGAATTTTTCAGGGTAGTTTGAGGTTGTGTTTATATCGACTGGTGTATCGTAGTGCTATTTTTAGGGTGGACACAATAATCGATGTTCGGTATTCAGCTCATTGGATTCATGTTGTAGTTGAGAGAGTTACCTGAGGTGGGCTTGGAAGGAATTTGATAGATGGATTGACAATTTTATAACTCCGGCTAAGACTCTAGAAGCTATTCGAAAGATTTAGATAGCCCTTGGACTTTGCTCGATTAGACGACAAATCAGAACGCTTGTGAGGCCATTCTGCTTATAAAAGAGGAACTTCAAAAAAATCTCTTAAATTAGCCTGCCAGAGTAAACGTGTGCAGGCAGCGATCTTTTCTTCGGTAAATTAAGAGGTCATGTTGTAGGGGGCGTACCTGTCTTAACAGCGGGAATACGGTGAGTTTGCTTGAAATCAAATAATTGATAAATTGCTTTTATGAACCAGACCATACCACCGCAGGGTTTAATTAAACTCTACAAAGAATCATTGTTGCAGAATTGGGAATTACCGTTGTTTACGGATTATGGAGGCTCAAGCCGCCGCTATGGAGAAGTTGCACAAGAAATCCATCAGATTCATCTTTTCTTCCGGGAGAGCGGTATCCAGAAAGGGGACAAAATTGCGTTGTTTGGGCGTAATTCGGCCAACTGGGCGGTCTCTTTTTTGGCAATTATTAGTTATGGAGCTGTTGCTGTTCCGGTTTTGCCCGATTTTAAACCGGCAGATGTTCATCATATTCTTAACCATTCCGAATCAAAAATGGTGTTTGCCGGTGATGTGTTGTTTGAAAAACTTGCCGAAAAGGAGCTGGGACAGATGCAAGCCGTGATTAGTTTGATGGATTTTGAGCTGCTTTTCGATCCGAATAAAAGCAGTCAGCAGGCATGGGAAATGCATTTAAAGGCTCGCTCCCGGGAGCTGATCAAGCGTGAGGATTTTGCCCTTGGAGAGCTGGACGACGAAGACCTATGCGTGCTGTCATACACCAGCGGGACTTCCGGGTTTACTAAAGGGGTGATGATTCCGGTTCGAAGCTTGCTTTCCAATATTATATACGCGCGCGAACATATGCCGTTGAAAACAGGCGACCAAATAGTGTCGTTTCTGCCAATGGCTCATGTGTTTGGCTTGTTGTTCGAATTTTTATTTCCTGCAACATTGGGCTGCCACATTACCTTCTTAAGCAAAACACCAACCCCACAAGTCATAACCAAAGCTTTCGGAGAAATTCGCCCTCACCTGGTTTTGTCGGTCCCCCTGGTTATTGAAAAAATATACAAGAAGAGAATTCTGCCTACGCTGGAGAAACCGATCATGAAATTGTTGCTGAAGGTTCCGGTTGTTTCCGGTATTCTGAAGAAAAAAGTTAAAGATAAGTTGGTCGAAACATTCGGGGGCCGTTTTTATGAGATCGTGATTGGTGGCGCTCCTTTAAGCAAAGAGGTAGAGCGATTTTTTAAAGCCATCGATTTTCCGTTTACCATCGGGTATGGTATGACCGAGTGTGGGCCGCTGATTTCGTATGATGCCTGGGATACGACCCAGCTTTCGTCGGCCGGCAAGCTGGTTGACCGGATGAAAGTTCGGATTGATTCGATCGATCCGTATCGCGTAGTGGGTGAAATTCAGGTGAAAGGCCCTAACGTGATGAAAGGCTATTATAAAAATGAGGAAGCCACGCAGCAGGCATTTACTCCCGACGGATGGCTTCGAACAGGTGATCTGGGGCTGATCGATCCGCAGAGCTATGTGTACATTAAAGGACGGTGTAAAAATATGCTGCTCGGGCCTTCCGGTCAAAATATCTATCCCGAAGAAATAGAGGCTAAGTTGTCCAATTTACCCGGAATTCTGGAAGTGGTTGTTGTTGGACGCGAAGGCAAACTGGTGGCTCTTGTTTATGTCGATCCGGAGCTTGTAAAGGCTGAAGCGCTCGATGAGGCAGGACAGGCTAAGTTGATGGAGGAAAACAGGCGCTTGGCCAACCGCGAACTTCCAAAGTACAGTCAGCTTACGCAAATTGAATTGGTAAGCGAGGAGTTTGAAAAAACACCCAAACGAAATATTAAGCGGTATTTATACACCCAATAAAATAAGAAAGCCGGAACATAATCCGGCTTTCTTTATTATGAAATGGGTTGATTGGGAAGAAACCATTTGTCTAAGTTTATTCACCTAAGAGCAATTAGGTAACCCCACTTTTTTGAAAATTGTATGAACTGCACGTTTTTTGCTCAAAACAGGCCTTCCGGACTCATGAGCGAACATTTTAAGGATTTACTTCCACATGTCTAAAGCATGATTTAGATAGCGATTGGCCTTGGAGAGTTCCCGAAAAGCATCGATAGCCGTATTCACAAAGTTGTCGCTCAAAACGGTTTGGTCATCAAGTCCAAGTCCAAAGGTATAGGACTTGTAGCGCAGAAGGTCAATATCCTCAAAATCTTTTGGAAACCCTTTGGGGGCCGTTTTCAGCTTTTCTCCTTCAATGGAGGGGTAGTATTTTTTGAAGCCCACATCGTTAATCACCTCTTTCAAACTATCTGGGTGATTGTAAATATCAGTACGAATAGCTTTAAGTACCGAAGCTTCCGGACGCCAGATTCCTCCTCCTAAAAAGGAGTTGCCAGGTTCTATATGAATGTAATAGCCAGCCAGCTCACTTTTGCGGCCCCCGCGGGCAATAAAACTACCCATGTGGGTTTTATAGGGCGATTTGTCATGCGAAAAGCGGACGTCTCTGAAAATGCGGAATAAGCAATCTTTTGGATCAATCAAGGGAATGGATTCATCAAATTTATGAATTTCCTGAATCATTAATTCCGTAAAGAAAAGCATCTGCTCCTTGGCTTCTTCATACCGTTTACGGTTATCGTTAAACCACTCGCGGTTATTGTTTTCGCGTAGATCGTTCAGGAAATTAACAAGTGCTTTCATCGATGAGTCGATTAGATAAACATTTTCTTTTTTCAGGCTTGAAGGTATTTATGTTGTACAATCAAAGCAAGCGGAATTAGAAATTGAATGTTACTTTTGTTTTTAACATTTTGATGTATGAAAAAGTTTGCCTTAATCGTTGCCGGAGGAGTTGGATCAAGAATGGGTGCAGAGGTTCCCAAACAGTTTATTTTACTTGCGGGTAAGCCTATCCTGTTGTGGACGATTCAGCGTTTCCAGGATTTTGATCCTGAAATTGCGCTTACCTTGGTGTTGCCCGAAAATCAATTTGAACGATGGCATGACGTGTGTCTGCAGCATCAGTTTACCCCAAACATTCAACTGGTTAAAGGAGGACAAAGTCGTTTTCAATCGGTCAAAAATGGCTTGGATGCCATCAACGAAGAGGGCATCGTTTTTATTCACGATGGCGTGCGCCCCCTGGTTTCCCGCGAAACCTTGTTCAGTTGTTTCCAAGTTGCTTTGGAAGAGGGAAACGCCTTGCCTGTGGCGCCTGTCGTTGAATCGCTGAGGCAAGTGGACACCGACTCAAGCCGGCATGTCGACCGCAGCCAGTTTCGACTGGTGCAAACACCACAAACTTTTCAGACCAGTACCATCAAGAAGGCCTATCAACAGCCGGAGCACGATTTTTTCACCGATGACGCGTCGGTGTGTGAAGCTGCGGGCATCTCCATTCATTTAGTAGATGGAAATCCGGAGAATATAAAAATAACTACTCCAGTTGATCTTTTGATGGCTGAAGTTCTTCTGGAGCGGGTCGTTTAGGCATATACGACTTCACGGTAAAGGACTCGCAAATTCATTGCTTTCTCCATTCCTCGACTTATATCTTCATTCGCCGATTGGTGTCTGGTAAACGTGTAGTAATAAAATAGTTTTGTTGTCGGAATTAAAAACAATCTCCGTGGAGCAATGTTATTTTTTTGTAAACCATGGAAACTTTAATTGTTATTTTAGTTTCCATCGTCGCTAGTGCTTTATATTTGTTAACGCTATGGAAAACAAGAAGGAATACATATTGAAGCAAGTTGCGCAGTTGTATATGCGCCATGGAATCCGAAGCGTAACAATGGACGATGTGGCTGCAGAATTGGGCATGTCCAAAAAAACGGTCTACCAGTATTTTAAAGACAAGGCTGATCTGGTAGAAAAAGTGGTGACTAATTTCTTGATGAAAGATGAAGCTTTTCATTGTGAGGAAAACAAAGGACTGAATGCCATTGACCGAATTCTATGGATTCGGCAGCATATCAATAATATGCTGAACTTGGTTCATAATAATCTGGAATACGATCTGAGGAAAAGTTACCCAAAGGTGTATAAAACGATTACGGAATATAAACGGAAACGCCTTTATCTGGATAATCTATCGATTATGGAGCAGGGAAAGGCAGAAGGTTTGTTTCGGGAAGAGGTGGATAGTGATTTTATGGCGCGCATTACCGTGGGGCGATTTCTACTTGTGTTTAACCCCGATCATGATCTTTTTTCGGAAGAAGAGGTGCGCGATATTCGCTTGTTCGATCAGGTGATCGATTATCATTTCCATGGTGTATGTACCGAAAAAGGCTTGAAATACTATAAACAACAATTAAACAATGTTCAGAATGAAAACTAAGATGAAACAGCTTTTGGCCTTGCTTCTGGTAATGCTTTGGGGAGGTCAGATTGATGCTCAGGATGATCTTAAGTTTACCTTGGCCGAAGCTCAGGACTATGCGCTGACGAACTCTTATGTGATTCAAAACAGTGGGCTTGACGTGATGGCTGCCCGTAAAAAAGTGTGGGAGACCATTGCCATGGGTTTGCCACAGATTTCGGGGAGCGCCAATTACACCAAGAACATCGACGCGGCAAAATCGCCCTTGCCGGTGGCGATTATTCCCAAAGATTTTTGGGATGAACTGGGAATTCCTGACGATACACCAGCTGATGGGACTTACCCAATTTCTTTTGCCCAGAAATTCAATTCAGATTACGGGTTTACTGTTGACCAGCTAATTTTTGATGGGTCGTACATTGTTGGAATTGGTTCGGCAAAAATTTACCTCCAGATGGCTACTCAAACCAAGGAGAAAACAGAAATCGAAATTAAGCATGCTGTGGCGCAATCGTATTTCATGGTGCTGGCAGCCGAAGAGAACCTTCAGGTGATGAAGGAGAATCTGGCGAATTCGCAAAAACTGGAAAGCGACACTCGTGCCATGTATGATAATGGTTTTTCGGAAGAACAGGATGTGGATCAGATGCGCTTATTAGTTCAGAAAGCGGAAAACGAAATTCTGAAAGCCGAACGCGAAATCCGGGTGGCGCGTATGGTGCTGAAATACACCATGGGAGTTGATGTGGAGTCGCGCATTGGATTGACCGACTCGCTGGACGGGTTCATTAATCCCTTGCTCAGACAAAAGGAAGAGATTGGTGGATTTGATTACACATCGCACATCGATTTCCGGCTGCTGGATACCCAGCGCCAGCTGTCGATGAAGGAATTTAAGCTGGCCCGGTCGGCTTATCTGCCCAAGATCAACGGATTCTATAGCTGGTCGAAGATCGCCTACGGAAACAGCGGCAACCTGTTTAAAAGCAGCGTGCCTTGGTTTCGGTCATCCATGATTGGCATGAATATCTCGGTGCCCATTTTTACTTCCGGGCAGCAGATGGCCAAGGTGAAACAAATGCAATTTGCCTACCAACAGGCGGAGAATGAGCAGAAGCTGGCAGAACAGACACTGCAGAAGGATTACCTGACTGCCGTGGCCGATGTAGAAAGTGCGGTGGATCAATTCAGAAATGATGTGGACAACAAGCAACTGGCACGAAAGATTTACAACAAAACGACCATCAAATACAACAATGGAATCAGCAGCAGCGTGGAGCTTTCGCAAACCGAAACGCAATACATTCAGGCACAAGGGGCGTGGGTGGCCTCGGTCATTCAGCTGTTGAATTCAAAAATTACCCTGGACAAAGCGATTGGAAAACTTTAAACAATGAACACGATGAACCGAATAGTTAGAAACAGAAAATTAATTCATCAGCTTGCCGCTGTGTTGGCGGTGGTCGTTTTGGCTTCCTGTTCAGCCGGAAATGCCGGAAATGATAACCAAGCCAAACAGGCGCAGTTAGTCGAGTACAAGCAGCAGGCGCATGAGCTGGAGCTTAAAATAGCGGAACTCGAAAAAGAATTAAGAGATAGCACCGAGCTTGAGAAGATTGAGGTGGTGCTTTCTGAACTTCAACCCAAAACATTTGAGCACTTTATAGAGGTGACTGGCAGTGTGGAAGCTGACCAGGAAGTGAATGTCAGTCCTGAAGGTTCCGGACAGATTTTGAACATCACGGTCAAGGAAGGACAACGCGTAACGAAGGGAACGGTTTTGGCAACACTGAATTCGGAGCCTATTGAACGTACCATCGATGAGGTGGAGATCAACCTGGAGCTGGCCCGAACAACTTTTGAGCGCCAAGAGAATCTATGGGAACAAAACATTGGGTCGGAGTTGCAGTATCTGCAGGCTAAGTCGGCCAAGGACGCGCTGGAAAAACAGCTGCAAGGATTGAAAGCCCAGAAAAGTATGTCGACCATTACCGCGCCCGTTGATGGTGTGATCGATGTGATTTACCAAAAGCAGGGGCAAATAGCCAGTCCTCAGGTGCCTTTTGCCAAACTGGTTAATATTCAAAAAATTAAAGTATATGCCGATGTGGCGGAATCGTACTTGACGAAAATAAAGGAAGGCGATGCGGTGCAAGTTTATTTCCCGGCCATTGGTCAAACCCGGGAAACCCAGGTGCAGATGATTGGTAACTACATTGATCCTAACAACCGGACGTTCCGGATCAGGCTGGATCTTCAGAATAAGGATAATCTGATTAAACCCAATCTGGAAGCGGTCGTTACCCTGCGTGATTATACGGCTGAAGAGGCGATTGTAATTCCTTCGCTCCTGATTAAGGAGGATTTTAAAGGCAACTACACCTTCATTGCGCAAGCTGATAACGACCAGCTAGTGGCCCAAAAGGTTTACATCAAACCGGGAATTTCAAATAATAACATGACAGAGGTACTTGAAGGGCTGGAGTCGGGCATGCATGTGATTGCTGAAGGGTTTAGCCAGGTTGTTGACGGAACAGTCCTGCATGCCAATTAATGATCAGAATGTACTGCTGAAAAAAACAGAAACATGGATAAAGTAAAAAAAGGCGATAATAAGGAGCAGATACACCGGCGATTTGGGCCGGTATACCTGGCACTGAAAAATAAAATAACGGTCTATATTCTGACGTTCATGCTGGTTGCTTTCGGGTTATTTTCCTACAACCAGATGCCGCGGGAGTCATTTCCCGAGATTGTTATTCCCTACATCTTTGTACAGACAGTATATCCTGGGAACTCTCCGGTAGATATTGAGAACCTGATTACCAGACCTATTGAGCAGGAGCTGAAAGGGATGGATGGGGTGACCAAAGTTTCTTCGGCATCCTATCAGGATGTGAGTACCATTGTGGTGGAGTTTAGCACCAATGTAGAAATCAAGCAAGCCTTGCAGGATACCAAGGACAATGTGGATAAGGCGCGATCGGACTTGCCGGGTGACCTGGAAGATGATCCGTTGGTAATGGATCTGGACTTTGCTGAGTTCCCCATTCTGAACATCAATATTTCGGGCGATTTCAGCATGCGGGAGTTGAAAGAATATGCCGAAATACTTCAGGATGAATTTGAAAGCCTATCCGAAATCTCGGAAGCTAACATCCGGGGGATCGATGATCGCGAGATTCAGGTGAATGTAGACCCCTATAAGATGGAAGCCCGGGGCGTGAGCTACAACGACATTGCACTGGCTTTGCAAATGGAGAATGTGACCATTGGCGCCGGCGAATTTACGGCCGACAAAACCCGTCGCGTGGTGCGTACCGATGCTGATTATACCAACATGGATCAGATTCGGAATACCATCATTAAGTTGAATGAAGGGAAAGTGGTTTATGTGCGCGACGTGGCTGAAGTGGTGGATGGTTACAAGGAGAAATCAACTATTTCGCGTTTGGATAACAAGCCGGTGGTAACGCTGGCGGTAGTTAAAAAAAGTGGTGCCAACATTCTGGAAGCGACTGCAAAAATCAATGAAATACTGGACAGTCAGGTTGAGAACGGCTACCTGCCCCGCAACCTGGAGATTATTGTCACCGATGATATGTCGACCTATGTTGAAAATGAAATTGCCACACTGGAAAACAGCATCATCATGGGGATGATCCTGGTGATTTTTGTGTTATTCCTGTTTCTTGGTTTCCGGAATGCTTTGTTTTCGGGGCTGGCCATTCCCATGTCCATGTTTTTGTCCTTTATCATTCTCGACCAGTCGGGGGTTACCCTGAACTCGATGGTACTCTATGGTTTGATTCTGGCTCTGGGGATGTTGGTGGATAACGCCATTGTGGTGGTCGAAAATGTTTATCGCTTGCATGGCTTGGGCTATTCAACGCTGAAAGCGACCAAAAAGGGGGTGAGCGAAATTGCTTACCCGATTATTACTTCCACGTTGACAACCCTGGCCGCTTTCTTCCCGCTCATGTTTTGGGAAGGCATTGTTGGTGAGTTTATGAGCATCTTGCCACGTACTCTCATTGTGGTGCTTGCTTCCTCGCTGTTTGTGGCGCTGGTGTTGAATCCACCTTTCATTGCCCGGTTTATGAAGATTGAAGATATTCGGGTGAAGATTGATTGGAAAAAGACCCTGAAGAAAGCGGGTATTCTGGCTGCTGTCTCTCTGGTATTTTATTTCTCAAAAATCTATCTGCTGGGCAATATTCTGATGACGGTTGCCTTGTTGATGGTGCTTAATGTATTGGTGTTTCGTCCGGTAGCGCGGTGGTTTCAAACCCGACTGTTGGTGTGGCTTGAGAACTTCTATGAGCGCCAGTTGCGATTCGCTTTAACCGGAAGAAAACCCCTATACTACTTTATTGGAACCTTTTTGTTGCTCATCTTTTCCATTAAGTTCTACGATATACGTCAGCCCAATGTGGTTTTCTTTCCCGATACCGATCCGCAAACGATTTATGTAACTATGGAGTTGCCCTTGGGAACCTCGATCGATCGGACTGATGAAGTGTCGCGACGGGTCGAATCGATTATCAATGAAACCATTGAGCCGTATCAGAAAATTGTTAAGTCGGTGACCACCTCGGTAGGAAATGGAAAAGGAGGGATGTTTGAGAATGAGCAGAGTCCGAATAAATCCTTGACCTCTATCTCGTTTGAGGAGTTTAAATTGCGCGATGGCATTAACACGTCTAAAATCATGCAGGAGCTGTCGGCTAACCTGGCAGGTTTTGTAGGTGCCAAAATCTTTGTTGAAAAAGAAGAAAACGGACCGCCGGTGGGAGCCGATGTCAATATTGAAGTATCGGGTGATGATTTTGAAACCTTGATAAAGATCACCGACGATTTCATGTCGATGATTAACGAAGATAACATCCCGGGTATCGATGAGCTGAAGCTGGATATCAATGTACATCAGCCGGAAATGTTAATTAAGGTGGATCGTGATAAAGCGCGGCGCTACGAGCTATCGACCCAGGAAATAGCGATGACCCTGCGTAACTCATTGTATGGCTACGATGTGGGCGACTTTAAAGACGGGGAAGATGAATACGATATTTTTATTCGCTTGAAAGAAGAATACCGAAACGATGTATCGACCCTGATGAACCAGAAAATGATGGTGGAAGGGAATAAAATTCCGATTTCAGCAGTGGCCGACTTTGAATATTCATCCACCTATGATAAGGTGAATCGGATCGATCACAAACGGGTGCTGACGATCAGCTCGAGTGTGACGGAAGGCTTTAACTCGAACGAGGTGAATGACCGGATCAGACAGGTGCTGGGTGATTATGAGATGCCTGGAGGTTATAACTACGCCTTTACCGGCGAGCAGCAGGAGCAGGACGAAAGCAGCCAGTTCTTGATTTTTGCATTGGCGATTGCCGTTGCGCTCATCGGGCTGATTATGGTCACCCAGTTTAATTCGTTCATCCGGCCGGTGATTATCATGATGACGGTCTTGTTTAGTACCATTGGTGTGTTTCTCGGTTTGGCCACCTTTAAAATGGAATTTGTCATTATCATGACCGGAATTGGAATCATCTCGCTCGCGGGTATTGTGGTAAACAACGGTATTGTGTTGATTGACTACATCGACTTGATGCGGCAGAAGAAACGAGAAGAACTGGGCTACGGTGAAGGTGTTTTCCTGCCGGTGAAAGATGAAATTGAATGCCTGGTGATTGCCGGAAAAACAAGGTTGCGCCCGGTATTGCTGACAGCCATTACTACCGTGTTGGGACTTGTACCCCTGGCTATCGGGTTAAACTTCGACTTCCTGACGCTTTACACTCATTTTGAGCCCGATTTCTCGTTGGGAGGTGAAAGTACCGCTTTCTGGGGACCGATGTCGTGGACGGTCATCTTCGGATTGACCTTCGCCACCTTCCTCACCCTGCTGATTGCTCCGGTGATGTATATGCTGACCATCCGGATCAACTTCCGCATTAAAAAGATGTTGGGTGTGCTGCCGGAAGCAAATCAATCTAAAAAGATAACGGAATAAGTTGTAAACAGATGCTACGAAGAGCTTCACCTTGAGTGAGGCTCTTTTTTTTTGCAATGCGAAGGGATGCGATCGTTCAAAAAGACCGGATCCTTCTGTTTTGCCTCGAAAGAATATATTGAACTGATCTTAAAAGTCCTCTTCTAAAATGTCGCAGGCAGTAGCTATAAACTGTGGGCAAAACTCCTTGAACGCATCTTTCTCTTTGGCTTTTACTTGTCCGTCGGGCGTGGAAATATCGCATCCGATCAGCTCTTTGCAGATGAGTGAGCCATGCTTGGCTTTGAACTTGGCATTGAATTTCAGAATCAATTCTTTCGTGTGATGCTTTTCCAGCAAGTCGGCGTTGCAGTGCCCGTGTTTCAGGCCAATAACAAGGTACGATCCGGTGACAGCGCCACAGGTTTCGGCACAAGCCATGCCTCCGCCAAAGCCGCTGGCCAGCTTGAGGGCGGTGGTTTGGTCCAGCCCCAGCTCATCGGCAAAACTGGAAAATACGGATTGTGAACAGTTGTAAGAAGAAAACTTTTGTAAAGCGATGGATGATTTTTTCATGACGTGTGGATTTGCGGTTAAAGATACGCAGAATTGCGAAACCCGGGGGATGGCAGTTGGTAGATTTCGGTTATCTGTTGTGTGCACCCCTGCCTCGTTGAGCGTTTTTCTGAATTTGTTTCAGGATTTGTTGCTGGTCAGTAGTTGCCGGTTTTCGGTTCTGTGGCTTCGTGTGTTTGTGCGTCCATTTGGGGCTGGAATTTTCTTTGCCTGCTTTTCGTGCCTTTTGTGGTTAGATGCTCGATCTTGTGAAATTAACCCGAAGGGTTTAACAATAGTAGCCGTAGGTAAAACCTACGGGAAACGATGAATAACGCGGCACACCAGAACCCTGGAAGGGCGTTCAACTGGTTTGGGTGCTTCTATTGTTGAATATCACAGCAAATAGCGTTCATCAAATTCGATCCCATGTTCCGTCAAAAGTTCAATAAATTCTTCTCTAAATGTTTTAACCCGATGGTGTTCGCTCTGGTTTTTAATGTAATCAACCAATACTTCCTTTTGTTTTATTGAGTAAGTGAAGCCTCCATAGCCCTCCTGCCATGCGGTGAAGTTTGGAAATAGCTGCTTTTGCTATATCCACAACGACGAGGCAACCTTGATGTCTTTAACCAGGGACGATAATGCAATTGTCGGATACAAATGCATGGCGATATGGATGTGGTCTTCAACTCCATTGATTTGGTAAAGCCGGCAGTTTTTGTTTTTCAATAGACCCCAGATAAAACCAAATAGTTTTTCACGGTTATGTTCATGCAGCGTTTTTTTACGATTTTTCGTTGAGAAAACAAGCTGATACAAAATTGGTGTATAGGTTGATATGTTGTTCTATTCTCTTTCAATATAATCAAAACCAGCTAATTGAACCCCTGTCCGGGGTTCCTTTTTTGTCTTTCTTTATTCAATTCCCGTAGGTTTTACCTGCGGCTATTATTTTTGAATCCTATTCCGGATTCATGCTCTCGTGGCTTGGGCTCCTCATGGATTCAAGCAAGGAGGAGTACTTTCGCTTGGGTGAAAGAGAGGTGAGTGGTCATGTTTATCCCATCGGCACTTTTCATTTCTTTTCCGATGAAAAGAAACGCCCGCCTGCCGGACGGGCAGGGAAACAAAGAAAAATCCTGAAAATTTCATCCTTCCACCCGCAAGGCCCCCGCTGACCCGGGCCAAATTTTCGGCCCTTGCGCTTTTCACCTTGCGGTGAAACGGGAGAGTTGGGTTTTGTTACCTTCGGCCTTCTTGAT
The DNA here is from genome assembly GCF_052677165.1 of Sunxiuqinia sp. sy24. NCBI lineage: Bacteria > Pseudomonadati > Bacteroidota > Bacteroidia > Marinilabiliales > Prolixibacteraceae > Sunxiuqinia > Sunxiuqinia sp. sy24. Next base: position 166,793 of record NZ_JBQYLH010000005.1, on the reverse strand, counting down.
TTCCTATTTTCCTTAACCCGGCTTAGCTCAACCCCGACTTCAGTTCCCATTTCGGTGACTTGTTGCATGTTTTTGCCGACTGCAGTCACCTTTTTGATGAATTGAGTCAGGTGACAACCGACTGCAGTCACCTCGAAGGTAAGTCGAGTCAGGTCGGAACCGACTGCAGTCACCTCAGAGGTAACTCGAGTCATGTTTGAGGTGGGGAGGGGTACCTCGGAGGTACCCCCCCTGGGCTGTTAAATAGAAAATGCTCCATAAAGATTATCAGCTATTTAGAATGAAAATAAAAAGGTGCTTACTCGTACATACATTTTGTAAATTTTCATAACTTGATCGGCGAAAACTAAAAAGAACGAAACCAAAGAATATGAATTCAAACACCAGCCCTCCTCCGCTTTTCAATCCGAGATAGCAAAACGATTTTCAATAGTGAAAAAAACAAGTTGAATAATAGCGGGACAGATGTACCTGGTTAATATACACAGACGTTGGCGGGCATTTATAATAGCCCGTGAGCTATGGGTTATGTCAAAGCATGTCATTTCAGCGATATTTCTATGTCGTAACTACGTCAAATTATGACATTATCAATGACGTAGAAATATAATGGTTTTGGCGCAATCTGTTTCTAAGACTGCACTTATATTTGCTCCAAAATCAAACATATGACTAATATGAATACACATTATAGAATAAAAGAATTAAGAGAGACTAAGGGCTTATCTCAAGAAGAACTTAGTGAAAAAACAGGTGTTAGCTTACGAACAATACAAAGAATTGAAAGTGGAGAAAGTGTACCGAGAGGTAGCACGCTAAGAACTATTACGTCTTCATTAGATGTTGCACCTGATTACTTCAGCACTATTCCTCTTGGGGAAAGAACAGACACAATTGAGCTTGTTGAAAGTAAGCTACAAAGATTTAAAATAAGATTTCCATGGTATCTTTTCGGTTTCACTTTCATTGGAGGAGCTTTGGGTTTTCTCGTGGGAGTATTAATAATGATAATGCAACTCGTGCCAGAGAAAAACCATGAAGGAATGTTAGCACTTGCAATTACCATTCTATTTGGATCAATCGGTTTAGTAATTGGTAATTATATTGAGAAGAAGAATAAATAATCAAGTCTAACGAACTCTAACAAAGTGAAACGAATAAAAAAGATAGCTAAAATATTTCTAATAATTTTCGCAAGCTTAATTGTTTTAGCAGTAATTGCTTCCACAATAAATAATAGAATTGGCAATTGTAGCATAAAAGGAGAAATTGAAGGGCTAGGAACCCGATTGGCTTTGGTAAATGGTGGAAATAATTCTGGAGGTGAAATATTCTTTAAATTGTTATTGGTTGTCAATGGTAAATTTAGTTTCAATGTAAAACTTGATAAACCTGGTGGAGGTAGACTAATAACACGAAATATGTTTTTTCAGAGAGCTAGTGGGAAACCCTTATGGATGCGTTCAAAGCTTATTGATTTTGATATTGCACCAAATGAAGAGATTGCTATTAATGGTTCTTTACGAGATTATTCAATAGATTATCTTATCACCGGTAATAATATTGCATCTGAATCATCAAAATTAAGAGCTAATAATTTACATATTCTGGAAAAAGAAACTCAACTCGCAATACTTGTTGATAGTTTGAGGTTTAACAATTCAAATAAAACCGTACTTGATTCAGTACAGAAAGAGTTTAACAATATAAGACGTGAGTATGCAAATAAAAGGTTGGAATATGTTATTAAAAATCCAAACCAAACACTTAGTGCTACATATTTAGGAAAACAACATAAGGACACCATAATGAGGTATTTACCTACACTTGGAGAAAATGTTTTGGCAACGTACCAAGGAAAAATTTTGCAAGAAAGAGCAAATGTTTATAAGCAAACAAAAGCAGGGAAGCTAGCTCCTAATATTATAGATGGAAGTACTTTTAATTTATCCGACTTAAAAGGCAAATATGTTGTTTTAGATTTTTGGGGAACATGGTGTGGTGGATGTGTAAAAGGATTTCCTAAAATGCGGACCTATTACAATAAATACAGAACCAAAGTTGAATTCGTAGGAATTGCTTGTAAAGACAAAAAATCAGTGTGGGAGAAATTTATCAAAAGAGAGGGTTTACAATGGACTCAGCTTTTAAACAACCCTGAAAAGGATTTTGAAAAGCTATACGATATTCAAATGTATCCAACAAAAATTATCATTGATAAAGAAGGAAATATTGTAAAAATATATGAAGGAGAATCACAAGATTTCTATGATAAATTAGATGAGTTGATGCAAGGATAAGAAATAACTACCGCTAACGCGCTTTAATAATGCATTAAAATGCCCCGTATCCGAACCGCTATCGGATAATGTAGCCAAGCCAATTTCTTATTGAGCAGCTACTAACGAAAGAAACAGGATTGGATTCTATTCATACAAATTGAAAATGATTAAACTTAGTTCTCAAAGCTTCCAGCTAAAAGGGATATCCTCCGAAGAATTCTGGACAAAACTGAATAGCTAATAGGCTTCTTTAGCTACTTCGTAACTTAACACGAAACCGCTTCGAAATGCCCAACGTTTAATAGAAGGGATCGTTAGGCATCATTTTAAAATTGAAGCTATGAAATCAAGAAGTAGTTTTTCAAAATGGACCATGATTGTTGGTATTATTTTCACGATGCTACTGATACTACAACCAGTACTCGACATCCCCAGAGAGTTGAAAGAAACTGAACGTAATTTTTTCAATTATCTTTTTACCGACTTTTTTTATCATTCATATCTCAATCCAAACCATGGAGTTCTGATTTATCTTGTAGGCTATGCCATGGTATGGTGGAAAAAACTATGGGGCTCAATTATAATTCTTTTGGTAAGCCTTACAGGATTCGCCTTTAGTGAATATGGTGATATCCGGTTGATGTATGTATTTGCCTTTCTGGTTGGATTTCTCTATTTCATGAATTGGAAAGAGGAACGAAAAAGCGGGGCCTAACAAGCTACACTTCATAGCCACGTTCATTACTCTTATTGCTTGGGGAGCGAGAAAGTCCCATCGGGGGTGTTCACCATCCAGTTGGAGAAGTCGTGCAGGTATTTCCAGAAGGCGACAATTAAATGCTCGGGAGCTTCCAGTTTCAGCAGCACTTCGCGGTAGCACTCCAGCCACACGATACGGGCGTCGGGCGTAATCTTAAAAGGTAGATGTCGCCGTACCAGCATGGGTTTTCCGCGGTGTTGGTTGAAATAGTCGGGGCCACCCAGCCGCTGAATAAAAAAATCGGCCGACCGTTCTTTGGCGGCATCCAGTCCCACCGGGTTGGTGGGAAACAGGTGTTTGATGCTGCTTTGCACCAGCAGGTCGTAGTGGTCACTCACCATTTTACGTACGCCTTCTTCGCCCAGGTGTTGATACAGTTCCAGGTCGGGCATGTATTGGTTTGGGCGTGCGCCAAACGTCATTCGGTCTATCTTCAGCTCCATGTCTTTCTTGCTCGTGCTATTGGGTAATGGTAATTTTCAATTTCTATACGCAACAACCATTTTCACCCAATGAATGTTCAATTCCGGCTTGCAGGAAGCACCGGCAGAGGCACAAAAAAAGCCCGAAGAAAAAATCTCCGGGCCTGTTTTTATCTGTGGTTTCTTGTTTGTTCAAGATGTGGTTGGTGTTTGCATACAACCGCTTGCTGTTACTGGCTTATTCGCCGCGAACAGCTGCAATTCCGGGAAGTGTTTTTCCTTCCAGGTATTCCAACAAGGCACCACCAGCAGTTGAGATGTAAGAAACACCATCAGCAATACCGAATTTGTTAACCGCAGCAACAGAGTCGCCACCACCAACAAGCGAGAAAGCACCTTTTTTAGTGGCTTCTACTACGGCGTCACCAATTACTTTGGTTCCTTCAGCAAATTTATCCATTTCGAATACTCCGGCAGGACCATTCCAAAGAACTGTTTTTGAATTGCTGATAACTTCGTTGAAGGTCGCAATGGTGTCAGGACCTACGTCCAAGCCCATCCAGCCATCTTTGATGTTGCCGGCAGGACAAACTTCAGTGTTGGCATCGGCAGCAAATTTATCGGCAGCCACGCAGTCTGAAGCAATCACCAGGTTTACACCTTTGGCTTTGGCTTGCTCAATAATGCTTTTAGCCAATTCTAAGTAATTGTCTTCGCAAAGTGAAGAACCGATATTTCCGCCCAAGGCTTTTACGAAAGTAAAGATCATACCTCCACCAATAATCAGGTTGTCTACTTTGTCCAACATGTTTTCGATGATGGTAATTTTAGACGAAACTTTTGCTCCACCCATGATGGCCGTCATCGGACGTTGCGGGTCAGCAACTACTTTGTCTAAGCTCGCTACTTCGCTGTCGACCAAATAACCGAACAACTTGTCGTTGGGGAAGAATTTAGCGATTACCGCTGTTGAAGCGTGTGCGCGGTGTGCTGTGCCGAAAGCTTCCATGATCCAGCAGTCGCCGTTTTCAGCTAGTTTCTTTGCGAATTCTTCGTCACCGGCAGTCTCTTCTTTGTGGAAACGCAGGTTTTCCAAAATCAGAACTTCACCTGGCTTCAGAGCAGCTGCCATTGTTTTGGCTTCCTCGCCAATGCAGTCCGGGGCAATCTTAACGGTTGCTCCACCCAGAAGTTCAGACAGGTGACTAACCAAGTGCTTTAAAGAGAATTTATCTTCCGGCCCGTTTTTTGGACGTCCAAGGTGAGACATGATAATGGGTGAGCCGCCTTTTTCAATCACTTTTTTAATGGTTGGTAAAGCTGCACGCATACGGGTATCGTCAGTGATCTCAAACTGTTCGTTTAAAGGTACATTGAAATCAACACGGATCAATGCTTTTTTGCCTGTGAAATCATAGGTTTCAATAGTCTGCATAATTGTATTTTTTAGTTTCTTAAAAATCGAATTCAAAGATACGAAAAAGATCATTTTCCGCTTTGCCCTATGACGTTAATATAGAATTATTAATGCAGAGGTAAACTAAGCAGATGCGGGAGTATATCGGGCAACTTATTTGGAAACTTCCTTGAAAATAAGCTGCAAAGGCGGTAGGTTTTATTATTTTTGTTTGCACAAAATAAGCCTATGTTTTTTCAAAATGTCATTGGGCAGGAAGCCACTAAAAATAGATTAGTTCAGTCAGTCAAGGAAGAACGCATTAGTCATGCGCAATTGTTTGCTGGTCCCGAAGGTTCGGGTAAGCTGGCCTTGGCGCTGGCGTATGCCCAGTATGTTTCGTGTTTGAACAAACAAGCGGGTGATTCTTGCGGTCAATGTTCGTCGTGTAAAAAATATGCCAAGTTAATTCATCCCGACTTACACTTCGTGTTTCCGGTGGTGAAAACCACCAAGATTAAAGACCCGGTGAGCGATCATTTTTTGGCTGAATGGCGAAAGTTGATCCTTGAAAATGCCTATTTCAACCTGGAAGACTGGTTTAACTTTATTGGAGTTGAAAATGCGCAGGGCATAATTTATTCGCACGAGAGTGATGAGATTATTCGTAAGCTGAGCCTCAAGTCGTTTGAAGGTGAGTACAAGGTGATGATTATCTGGATGCCGGAGAAAATGCATGCGGCTTGCTCCAACAAGTTGCTGAAAATGATTGAGGAACCACCCGTGAAAACTTTGTTTTTGTTGGTGACGGAGAATGAAGAGGAAATTATCACGACCATCCGTTCGCGTTGTCAGTTGATAAAAATACCGGGAATTCAGGCGGAGCCAATGAGAATAGCTATTCAACAGCTAGAAGGTGCTGCAGGGAAAGATGTGGATAACCTGGTGCATCTGAGCCGTGGTAATTATCGGCAGGCTCTGAATCTGCTGCAGTTGAACGAAAGTACCCGCTATAATTTGGAGCGTTTTAAAGAGTTGATGCGTTTTTCGTATGGTCGCAAGTTTATGGATTTGTTTGAATGGATCAACAAGGTTTCGGGCATGGGGCGCGAGCGTCAGAAAATCTTTCTGCAATACGCGATGGGTTTGATTCGTGAAAACTTCGTGTATAACCTCAAGAATCCGGAGTTGGTTTTTATGCATGAGGAAGAACAGGCTTTTTCGTCACGTTTTTCGCCTTTCATCAACGAGCGAAATATTATTCCCATCAGCGAAGAACTGGAGAAAGCTTATCAGCATATTGCTATGAATGGCAATCCACGTATTATTTTCACCGACATGTCGTTGAGGATCGTTAAGTTGATCAGGAAGTAACCTGGCCGTAACTTCCGCTCATTCGATGTGAATAATCATCCTTGTTTGCTCGGATTATTCTTTGGGTAAGATGGGGAACTTAACGTAAAAAGTGCTTCCCACGTTTTCGGTTGACTCAAACCAGATTTCACCATGAAGCAAATTGGTAATTCCTTTGATGATGCTTAATCCCAAACCGGTGCCTGGCTTAATGGTTTTGGACTCGACCTGCGTAAATCGTTTGAAAATCGCTTCTTTAAATTGCTCGGGAATGCCAATTCCGGTGTCAGTAACATAAAAGGTGATGCTGTTTTCTTCCAGCTGATGAATGCCCAGCTCAATAAACCCTTCGGTGGTGTTTTTTATCGAGTTGGTAAGCAGGTTGTCGAACACCTGCTTTAACCGAATAGGATCGGAGAACATGATAATAGACTTGGTTGCCAACTTGCAATTAAGTCTTAATTTAATCGTTTCCTTCTCCTGGAGCAAGGAACTTTGCCGGTGATAGTCGTAGGTATTTTGAAGAAAAGGCACAATGGAAAAATAGCTCAACTCAATTTTTAACTGGTTCGATTCGATTTTGGCAATGTCAATGATGTCATCAATGATTCGTAACAAATGATTGCCGGATTTTTGGATGAAACTGGTGTATCGGCGCTGTTTCTCGGGGGGAGTATCGGTGTTGTCTAAAAGGCTCGAGAAACCAATAATGCTATTCATTGGGGTGCGAATTTCGTGTGACATATTGGCCAGGAAAGCGGATTTCAGCTCATCGCTTTCCTTCGCTTTTTTTGTTGCAATTTGCAGTTCCTTGTTCAGCTTCTGCAACTCGTTCATGGCATTCTGTAACTCATCATTCTTATGCAGAATTTGCTCTTCCAGGCGTTTGTGCTCTGTCAGGTCGTTTAAGATCAAAACCAGTTTTTCGTTAATGAAACTCCAGCGGATCTGGACAAATTTGATGGAGCCGTCTTTGCAGGTAACGTGGGCTTCGAACGGAACTTTCGTGTCTAAACGATTAATCCGGGTTTCTAGGTCAAGCTGCCAGCGCTCTTTCATCTTCTCCCGGTATGCTTGGTCGGGGTAGGCTTTCTCAAACCATTGTTCTACATTCGGAATGTCTTGGGTGGTGTAGCCAAAGGTATGGGTAAACTCACGGTTCAAATATTCAACAAGACCATCCTTGCTGTTTACAGCGATTGGGATGGGCGATTCATAAAGCAGATGCCGCAAGCCTTGTTGGTTTTCAACCAACTTCTGCGCAATTTCACGTTGCTCGGTGATGTCAGTCAGGGCGCCAACAATCGAGCTTGTTTTCCCGTTTGTTACAACCGGTGCTTCATGTACCTGAACCCAAACCAGGTGACCGTCTTTATGCACCAGCTCCAGTTCGTACGGATCCTGCATTTGTCCGGTCTGAACCGCTTTTTCCACCAATTTAAAACCTTTGTCGTTGATGGGGTTTCCCGAAGTCAGACTGGTCCATTTCACCATAGCCTCTTCCGGGGTATAACCCAGCAGAGTCTTCATTTGTGGGCTGATATACGTCAGGATATGATCGGTTGAGTGCGAGTAGAAAACATTGGTGCTGTGTTCAATAATGTTGCGAAGTTTTTCTTCGCTTTCGCGAATGATTTGCCGGTTTCGTTTGTCGTCGCTAATGTTGCGGGTAGTGCAAATCATCCCATCAAAACGGTGGTTCTTAATCAAAGGAACCAGCCAGCCGGCAAGTTCAACGGGCTCTCCGCGAATGGTAAGCAAATGGGTTTCGTATTTTAAGGGCTTTAAGGTTTGCTTGGCATTAAGATAATCGTCTAAAAAGTTTCCGAGTTCTTTTTTCTCAAACGAATGGATGCTTTTTCCAATTAATTCTTTTTTGTTTAAGCCCGTATTTAAGCTTATGCCGGAATTGGCGAAGAAGATCGTGTCATTTTTATCCGTCACCCAAATTCCTTCATGAAGGTGATCCATCAGTCGCTCATAAAAGTGAATGGGCCCCTGGTCCGGGTGGTGATTTTTGAGTTGCTTAGTCAGCATCAGCACAAAATAATCCGCCTGGTCGGAGTGAACCTGAATGTCGAAATAGGTTTTCGCATCAAAAGAGAACTCGGTGAACTTTTTTGTCTTTCCGGATTTGGCTGCTGCTGCAAATTTGGACACCCATTTGGGATTCAATGCTGAAAAAACAGTTAAGAGCGACTGCCCTTTTAGCGTTTGGCCATTCTTTCCCGTCGCCAACTCAAAAGCTGGGTTAACTTTCAAAATAGTGAAATCAATGGGGCGGTTATGCTTGTCGTATTGGATTTTATGGAGTGAGCAGGCCAGAGGAATTTCATCGAAAACGGACTCATAGGTGTGGAAACTGTTTTCATAGTCTCCTGGCTGCATGTCCTTCTTGTTCGTTAAGGATTCAATTTGCTTTTTGAGAAGCCTGATTGTTTTCTGATATTCTCTTTCGTTATCCATATTCACTAAAACAACGGAAATCTAATTTAGCTCATTTCGACTAACAAAGCTATTTATTTATTGGCTCAATTTACGATAACACTGTGTTTTAGCCTTATGTTTTGTAATTTTATTGACATCTGTCGCTACTGCTTTGTTTGTCAGCATTATTAATTATTTTTGTATCGATAAAGCATATAGTGCTTCCGGATTGACCTGATCCGGCATTAATTCTTAAACTATGGATGATCAACTATCAATCGAACGAGGCTGTTGTAAAAAATCCGCGGGAACTTGCTCCAAACTGGAGGTTTACGATTGGCTGAATGATGTGGTGAATAAGTCAGGAGAGGATGACATCATTGAGGTTCGATTTAAAAATACACGAAAAGATTACTACCGAAATGTCAATAATCTGAAACTGAAAGCTGGCGATATTGTGGCTGTGGAAGCCAGCCCGGGACATGATATTGGCATCGTGACTCTTACTGGCGCTTTGGTAAAACACCAAATGAAGAAGCATAAGGTCACGCTCATCAATGGAGAGATTCGGAAAGTTTACCGGAAAGCAAAAACCGTGGATATCGATAAGTGGCGCGAGGCGATGAGTCTCGAGCATAGCACCATGATTGAAGCGCGAAAGATTGCTGTTGACCTGAAGTTGAACATGAAAATCGGAGATGTGGAATACCAGGGAGATCGCACGAAAGCTATCTTTTACTACATTGCTGATGAGCGTGTTGATTTCCGGCAGCTTATTCGCGTACTGGCTGATACTTTTCGGATTCGAATTGAAATGAAGCAGATTGGCGCCCGGCAGGAAGCGGGGCGAATTGGCGGTATTGGCCCTTGTGGACGCGAACTGTGCTGTGCTACCTGGATTAGCAACTTTGTATCGGTAACAACCAATGCGGCCCGTTACCAGGAGATTTCGCTCAATCCTCAAAAGCTGGCCGGACAATGTGGCAAATTGAAATGTTGTCTGAATTTTGAGGTGGACTCCTACATCGATGCCCAAAAAGATTTTCCCCCCAGCAATGTACCCTTGGATAGTGAGGAAGGACGTTATTATTTCCAGAAAGCGGATATTTTTAGCCGCATCTTATACTACGGGGCTAATGGTAGCAAAGGCTTACCGCCAGTAGCCATTTCAGTAGAGCGGGCTAAGGAAGTGATTCGTCAGAACAAGAGAGGCAAGAAAGTTGAGAAACTGTCGGATGGTTCGGCTGACAAGTCCTTAAAAAAAGCACAAGGATTTGAAGATGTAATAGCCGAGGAAAGTTTGACGCGTTTTGATGAGCCGAAGCCTCGTCACCGGAAGAAAAAACGTTATCCGAAAAACAATTCTTCAAGACGACCAAAGAAGAAATCATGAAAAACATCCTTAAGGGAATAGTTTTGGTGCTGCTTTTTGCTGCCTGCGACACCAACCGGGTTTATGAAGATTATAAAGCTATTGGCAGAGATGGCTGGCATAAAGATTCTTTGGCCAGCTTTATCGTGCCCATTGATAGCAGTGGGCAAAACCATAATATTTACATCAACATTCGAAATAAAGGAACTTACCCCAATAGTAATATTTGGCTATTTTTAGAAGTCGCCTCGCCGCAAGGTCAACTACTGACCGATACCGTTGAATATATTCTGGCTGAGAAATCAGGCCAATGGCGAGGTAGTGGGATAGGAGATCTTTTTGATAATCAGTTTTTGTACCGAAGAAATGTTCATTTTGAAGAGTCGGGCGAATACCGGTTTTCAATTCGTCAGGGCATGCGTGCCAAAAATCTGAAAGGGATTCATGATATAGGACTTCGGGTAGAAAAACAAAATTAATTAGGAAAGTGGGAAAGAATAAACTGGCCAAGTTTTCAGAAATGGCCACATTTGATCATGTGATTCAGGCGCCGTACAATAAAGTCGATCAGAAAGATCATGAACTTAAAGGACGGTGGAAGCAGGATTTTTTTAAGAATGACCATCCGCTGGTGCTGGAGTTGGGCTGTGGGAAAGGTGAATATTCCGTCTCGATGGCCGAATATTTTCCCAATAAAAACTTTATTGGAGTCGACATTAAAGGCGCCCGGATGTGGAAAGGCTCGAAGTTAGTGGCTGAAAAAGGCCTGAAAAATGTTGGATTTATACGGACCAACATTGAGATTATCAGTGCTTTTTTTGAAGCAGATGAAGTGGATGAAATCTGGTTGACTTTTCCTGATCCGCAGATGAAAAAAGATACGAAGCGATTGACTTCAACAAACTTTATGAACCGGTATAAGCAATTTCTGAAACCGGAAGGTACCATTCATCTTAAAACAGACAGCAACTTTCAATACCGGTACACATTAGCTATGGTGGAGGAAAATGGCTTGCCAATTTTGGCTGAAACGGATGATTTGTATGAATCGCCTTTGCTGGATGAAGTTCTCTCTATTCAAACTTTTTATGAAAAGCAATGGCGTGAAAGAGGTTTGCCAATCAAATACCTGGCTTTTCAGTTGCCCGCCGATAAACCATTGCGCGAGCCCGATGTTGAAATAGAAAAAGATCCTTACCGGAGTTTTGGTCGATCGGCAAGGGAATAAGGTGCATGGATAATTTTTTTGAAAAGGTATGGGCGACAGCCTGTCAAATTCCGCTTGGGCGGGTGACAAGTTACGGCGCAATTGCCCGTTACCTGGGCGCTGCGCGGTCGGCGCGGATGGTGGGTTGGGCCATGAACAATTGCCGGGCTAGTGAAGTTCGTGTTCCCGCACATCGGGTTGTGAATTCGAAAGGATTACTGACAGGCAAACATCATTTTCAAGGATCTCATGTGATGGAGGAATTGCTGGAGAGCGAGGGGGTTCGTGTGGAAGATAATCAGATTGTCAACTTTGACGAGCTGTTCTGGGATCCGGCGAAAGAATTAGGAATTCATTAAAAATAAGATACAATGGCTGATATACCACGTAAATTTATAGTCCCCAAAGATGTAACCGACGCCTTGCGTTCGGTGCAATTTCCTGGAGGGAAAGAGAATATTATTGAACTGGACATGGCTCAGGAAATACGCATTGCCGGAAAGAAAGTCACTTTCTCGTTGGTATTCCAGCGTTCTGATGATCCCAACATGGATGCAGTTATTCAGCAGTGCGAAGCGGCCATTCAGCGTGAGCTGGGAGCCGATATTGAAATAAAAGGAAACATCACAGCCAAAGCCATTCATCAGATGGAGCGACCAATTTTACCAGGGGTGAAGAATATTGTTGCTGTGTCTTCCGGTAAAGGAGGAGTTGGAAAATCAACTGTTGCGGTAAACCTGGCGGTAGCGCTGGCGAAAACAGGCGCTTCGGTTGGGGTGATCGATGCTGATATTTTTGGTCCTTCAATCCCGAAGATGTTTGGTGCGGAGCAAATCCGGCCGGCAGGCATCAAGGTTGACGGACGCGAAATGATTGAGCCGGTTGTTCAGCATGGCGTGAAAATTCTGTCCATTGGCTTTTTTGTTTCTGGCGATGACGCCTTGGTTTGGCGTGGTCCGATGGCTAGTAATGCCCTGAAACAATTGATTACCGATGGCAATTGGGGCGAGTTAGACTACTTGCTGATCGATTTGCCCCCGGGCACCAGCGATATTCACCTGACCTTGGTGCAAACGGTTCCCGTAACCGGTGCCATTATTGTGTCTACTCCGCAGGATGTGGCCCTGGCTGATGTTATTAAAGGAGTCAGCATGTTCCGCGGTAAAAATGTTGATGTGCCGGTTTTAGGGCTGGTAGAGAATATGGCTTGGTTTACACCGGAGGAGCTTCCCGATAATAAATACTACATTTTTGGGAAAGATGGTGCCAAAAACCTGGCAGAGAAACTGGATATTCCCTTGTTGGGACAGGTTCCGTTGGTACAAGGGATTCGTGAAGGAGGTGACTCCGGTATTCCCGCAGCCAGCGATGAACAATCGCCCATGGGCAAAGCCTTTCTTGAATTGGCTTCTAATACGATAAAGCAGGTGGAAGCCAGGAATGCACAACAGGATCCGACTAAAAAGGTTAAGGTAAGCCGGAAATAGCAGTTTGGCGTTAAAAAAGATAATCTCCGCTCTTTCGATGATAAGGGCGGAGATTTTTATTTCGGTCAGATCATTTTTCCTTCCACTTTTGGCCTTTTTACTTGCTTGTTTAACATTGATATTTTAGCTTCAAGTCCCAATAAATTAGCTCGTTTTTTGTAATATTGTAGACTTTCTGGCTTGAAAGAGAAGAAGCCGACTGCACTACTCTGGGATGAGGAGTAGACGAAGGAATCATTTGGACTTCTTCGGGTCTCTTTTTCAGCGTGAGAATAGCAATATTATTCGAATAAATAAGTTTATCCTACAGTGCTAAAATATACTCGTTTGAGCAGATCTTTTCTACATAGCTTGTTTGTTGCCTTAGTGCTGATTATTGTCGGTGGTTGTTCGACCGAAAAGAATACCCGACTGTCGCGAACCTACCATAATGTTACCGCGCATTACAATGTCTATTTTAATGGAAGAGAGAGTTTGAATGCAGGTGTTGAGCGAATTAACCGGTCGGTTGAAGACGACTTTACCCGGCTGCTGCCTGTTTTTAAGTCCAGTGATCCTGGGACTGGACGGATCGCTCAGTCAGATATGGAATACGCGATCATGAAAGCATCGAAATTAATTAAGGTGCATTCCATTACCAAAAAGCCCAAGCGACGCAAAAACAGGAGTCGGGCTTATATTCGAATGGCGAGCAAGGAAGAATATAATAATTGGGTTGACGATAGTTACATCCTCATGGGGAAAGCCTATTTCTACATGAAGAATTACATGGCTGCCATTGAGAACTTATCGTATGTGGTTCGAAAATTTAGCGAGGAAGATACTAAGTTTGAAGCTTATATCTGGCTTATTCGGTCGTATACCGAGTTGGAACGCTATAACGAGGCTCTTGAGCTGATTCAGAACGTGGATGCCAGCGTTGATTTCCCCAAAAAATATGATGAAGAGTTTGCCTTGGCTGTTGCCGACTTTCACATTCGTCAAAATGCGTTTCAGGACGCTATTCCTCAGCTTAAGGTAGCCATCGATAAAACCTTTTGGCGTAAAAATAAGGTTCGGTTAAAATATATTCTGGCACAGCTTTATCAGGAATCGGGGCAGCATGAGTTAGCGACGGAAACGTTTCGTGAAGTGGCTAAAATGAACCCGCCCTATGAAATGGCCTTTAATGCACGGATTAATGCTGCCGGCTCGTTTACCGGCGAAGGTGATGTGGATAAGCTGAAAAAGGAATTGCGCAAAATGTTGCGCGACTCGAAGAATTACGAATTTCGGGATCAGATTTATTATGCCTTGGGATCTATTTTTATGACCGAAGGCAACCAGCCCGTCGCTGTCGATAACTATATTCGATCGGCTGCAGCCAGCAGTGTCAACGTGTTTCAGCGTGCCTTATCCTGTCTTACGCTGGCCGATATTTACTTTGAGGAAAAGAACTACCAGGATGCGCAAAGTTACTACGATAGCGCGATGGTGGTGATTGATGAGACCTATCCCAAATATGAGCAGATTGTTGATCGTTACAACAGCTTAACGCGTCTGACGGATAACTTGTATGCCGTTGTCCGGGAAGACAGTTTGCAACGACTTGCTGCAATGAGTGAGGCTGCACGAAACGCCAAAGTGTCTCAATGGATCAATGCGGCTCGCGAAGAAGAGCAGCGGCAGCGGCAATTGGCCAGCGAAGAGATGGCCGATCGCAACTTTTTTCGCATGAATCAATCGCGAATGGGACTGAACCGACAGCAGCAGGGTAGTGGCTGGTACTTCTATAACCCGACCACTGTGGCTTATGGAAGAGTGGAATTCCAACAGATTTGGGGCGAAAGGAAATTGGAAGATGACTGGCGGCGCAGTAATAAGAATTCAGCATCGGAATTTGAGATGGAACAGATGGATGCTCAGGCTGCGGTTGATAGCAGCGACTTACGGATAGATGATCCGATGGAGCGGGCTTATTACCTGCAGGACGTTCCGCTGACTGATGAAGCGCTGGCCGAATCACATCAGAAGATCCGCGATGGTTTATTCAATGCCGGACGGATTTTTAAACAGGACTTTGACAACTATGAACGAGCCATTCAGGAGTTTGAAGAATTGTTACGGAGGTATGGCTCGAGTTCTTATCAGCTCACTAGCTATTTTGAGTTGTGGAATCTATACGAAACAGTTGGAAATGAGGAGCGATCGAACTATTATAAAAACCTGATTGTTGCCAATTATCCGGATAGCAAATACGCTAAGTACTTGGTAAATCCGAATTTCTTTATTGAACTGGAAGCCCGCCAGGACAGTGTGAATAACCTTTATCAGCAGGCTTTCTACAATTACCAGCAAGGAAATTATAGCGCAGCAGAGGACTATGTTGAGCAGATTAAACGACTGGATCCGGATACTTTGTTGCTGCCGAAAATTTCGTTTATGGAAACCATTGCCGAAGGTGTGCAAACCGATTGGACTCAGTTTGGCAAAATGCTGAACCAGCATATTCAAACTTACCCGGCAAGTGGAACAGTTGCTTTGGCAAAGCAGGTACTCAAACTGATTGAAGACAGCACGCTGGCCGATTATCAAAAGTTGGTGGAAATTGGATATCTGAACGATCAGATTGAAAACGATGAGTTGCTGCCGGAAAACCAGGCTGATCAGGATGAGTTTGGCGGTAAATTCTCCTATGATGATGAACTGCTTCATTATTTCGTGATTGCCTTTCCACGCTCGGCCGATGTTGATTTAAACCGATTGAAGTTTGACATTGCCAACTACAATATCGATCATTATACCCGGATGGATTTCGACATGGAAACGGAGAATCTGAATAATGAGACGACGCTGGTTGTTGTCCGGGCCTTGCCGGATAAGGAGCAAAGTTTGATCTACTTCCGGTCGATCATTCGCGAGCGTGAGGTGTTCCAGTCGCTGGGCGATATTCAATATGTGAATTTTGTGGCTTCATCCTACAATTACCGCGAAATTAAGTCGGATAAAAATTACCTGGAATACCTAAAATATTTTGTAAAGAACTACAGCCGCTTTGTGACTAATGATTTCCCGGCCGACTCGTTGGAAGATCCCGAAGAATTATTGGCCCGGCTAAGAGCAGACGAAGAACGCTTGGAAGAGCGAGGTTCCTTTGTTGTGGTGAAAGCGGACGAAACAAAGGGTCTTTTTGACCGACAGAATGAAGCGTCACATTATTTTGTTATTGCGGTGAATGATCCAAGCTTTGATTTGCGTGCGTTGGAACCTGGTTTTAATCGTTACAACCGGTTGCAGGCTGCAGCTCTGAACCTGACTGTTGAGCAACAGAAGTTTGGTGACTACCAACTGATGGTGGTTAAATCGTTGGATAATGCTCAGGAGGCGATGAATTATTTCAGCAAGGTGGTGGCCAACCGCTCGCTTTATGAAAGTTTGGAAATGCGGGCCTACCGTAACTTCATCATTACCGATTCGAACTTGGCCAAGATGAAGAAGGAAAGCACGATTGCTGATTATGTTGAGTTTTTCCGCGACTATTATATTAGTGGGGCATTTAAACCAGGCTCAGCACAAGGAACTAGTCCGAATGCCGTAAGCAAGCCCGAGACTTCGGTGGTTGCGCCAACGCCTGTTCAGCCCGAAAAACCAGCCTATGAGGGACCGTTTAATACCACAGTGGAAGGGAAGCAGCTTTTCATTTTAATGATTCCTAAAACAGGCGTAGATCAAGCTCAGATTCAGGAGGCAATAGCAAATCATAATCAACAAAATTTCTCTACCATGAACTTGCTTGTTGAGGCTGCCGACTTTGACTCGGATAATTTGGTGCTGAAGGTTTCTGGAATTAATGACAAGGAATCGGGCATGAACTACCTGCGAAGCCTGGTCCAGAATCAGCAGGTTTATCAGCCGCTGAGTACTGTTAGCTATCGCAATTTTGTGATTACACCCGAAAACTACGACACGCTGATGAGCCAGAAAGCTATGGCGCCGTACCTTGAATTCTACAAAGCTTACTATTTAACCCGCTAGTGGCGTTAAACTTTGTTAAGGGCATACTACATCGGGTCTAATTTTGTTTGTATAGGTGTTAGCTTTAATTCGAAAAATAGAAAACATGAAGACCATACGTATACTTTGGACCGATGATGAAATTGACTTACTGCGTGCCCACATCCTCTTTTTGCAAGAAAAAGGCTATGATGTAACTACGGCTAATAATGGCGCAGATGCTATTGAGCTGGTTCACGAAAATCATTTTGATATTATTTTTCTGGATGAAAATATGCCGGGACTGACGGGACTGGAAACACTGGATAAAATTAAGGAAGTTAATCCGAATGTCCCTGTGGTGATGATTACCAAGAGTGAGGAGGAAGATATTATGGATCAGGCTATTGGCTCAAAGATGGCCGACTATTTAATCAAGCCGGTTAATCCCAAGCAAATTTTGCTGTCCATCAAAAAGAATGTGGGGCAGGAAGAACTGGTAACCCGGAAAACCACTTCGGCCTATCAAAGTGAATTTGCTAAAATTGGCATGCGGCTTAATGAACGATTGGACTGGAAAGAGTGGACCGACGTATATCGTAAGCTAGTGTTCTGGGAGTTGGAGCTTAGTGCATCGCAAGATGGAACGATGGATGAAGTGCTGAAAATGCAAAAGGCAGAAGCTAACAAAGCTTTTAGCCGATACATTAAAACCAATTACCTCAGTTGGTTTGAACAAGGGGCCGATGAGCGTCCGCTGCTTTCGCCCGATATTTTTAAGTACAAGGTGTTTCCACACCTGGATAAGGGGCACAAAGTGCTTGTTTTGGTCATCGACAATTTACGTTACGATCAGTTTAGGGTCTTGAATTCGGCCATTAATCCGTATTTCCTGACCGAAGAAGAAGATCTTTATTGCAGCATTTTGCCTACTGCGACCATGTATGCCCGCAACGCTATTTTTGCCGGATTGATGCCTTCAGAAATTGCCCGGCTATACCCTGATTACTGGGAGGAAGATGACAACGAAGGGAACAAAAATATTCATGAACATGAACTGATGCAGACCCAGTTGAAACGTTATGGGCGTAGTGAAAAGCTCAATTTTGAGAAGATTACCAATTGGCGGTCGGGCAAGAAGCTGAGTGATAGTTTGGGCAATATTATGCAGAATGATTTGTCTGTTATGGTGTTTAATTTTGTCGATGTCATGTCGCATGCCCGTACCGAGATGGACATGATGAAGGAGCTGGCCAGCGATGAAAAAGCATACCGTTCGTTAACACTTAGTTGGTTTAATCACTCATCGCTTTTTGAATTGCTGAAATCATTAGCCGAAAATAAGGTGAAGGTGATTTTGACGACTGATCATGGGACTATTCGGGTCGATAATCCCCTGAAAGTGATTGGTGATCGGGAAACCAATACCAACTTGCGGTATAAACTGGGGCGTAATCTGAACTACAATCCCAAGCACGTGTTTGAAATTACGAATCCGGAGAAGGCCTACTTGCCCGGGCGTAACGTGAGTTCACGCTTTATTTTTGCGATGAATGATGATTTTCTCGCTTACCCGAATAATTACAATCATTACGTTCAGTATTACCGGGACACCTATCAACATGGGGGAATTTCGCTGGAAGAAATGATTATTCCAGTTATTAGCCTGACGCCGAGATCTTAACTGTTTTTTTCAATTTTGACGTCGCGAATCTGGCGATAGGTCTTGTTGGCGAAAACGAACTCCTGCAATTTTTTGTTGTCGGCCTCAAGAATTTCTTCTTTGGTTCCTTCCCAGGTTTTTAAGCCTTCGCTGATGAACAAGATCTTGTCACCAATTTCCATCACCGAATTCATGTCGTGGGTGTTGATCACCGTTGTCATGTTAAAATCAATCGTCAGTTCATGAACCAACTCATCAATGACCAGCGAGGTTTCGGGATCCAGCCCCGAATTGGGTTCATCGCAAAACAGGTATTTCGGGTTCATGGCGATGGCACGGGCAATGGCCACCCGTTTTTGCATTCCACCTGATATTTCAGCCGGATAGAGCTTGTGTGCTTTCTCGATGTTCACCCGATCCAGGCAAAAGTCAACACGCTTTTGTTTCTCTTTCAACGATTGATTGGTGAACATGTCTAGCGGAAAGCGGACATTTTCTTCAACCGAGAAGGAATCGAACAGGGCGCCCCCCTGAAAAACCATGCCCATTTCCTGGCGCAGCTTTTTTCGCAATTTATGGTTCATTTCGGTGAAGTTGCGCTCGTCATAGAAAATCTGTCCTTTATCAACGTCGTGCAAGCCAACGATTGACTTCAGTAAAACCGTTTTCCCACTTCCGCTTCGCCCAATAATCAAATTGGTTTTGCCGGGTTCGAAAACAGTTGATACATCGTTCAATACCAGGTTGTCCTCAAATGATTTGCTGATGTTTTTAATTATAATCATTAGAATAAGAGTTGCGTTAAAATCAAGTCAAACACCAGAATCAAGATGTTGGTGTTTACCACGGCGCGGGTACTGGCTGCTCCCACTTCAAAAGCTCCTCCTTCAACGTAGTAGCCAAAATAGGCAGGCACAGTAGCCACCAGAAACCCAAAAAAGAGGGTTTTAATCATCGAAAAGGTTACATAGTAGGGTGTAAACAAATATTGTATTCCGTTGATGTAATCGGGGGCTGTAACCGCCCCAACGGCAGGACCGACAATCAAGCCTCCAATCAAGCCAAAGAAGACGCTCAACACAAATAAGAAAGGGAAAATAAAGACTACGGCCACTGTTTTTGGCATGATCAGAAAGCTGGCCGAGTTGATGCCCATTATTTCCAGTGAATCAATTTGTTCGGTCACCCGCATGCTGCCAATTTCAGAGGTGATATTGGAGCCAATTTTCCCGGCCATAATCAAGCCCAGAATGGTGGATGAAAATTCTAAGATCAAGGTGTCCCGATTTCCCAAGCCAATCAGGTAGCTGGGGAATAACGGATTCGACATGTTGTAGGCCACTTGAAGGGTGATAATACCGCCCATGAAAAGGGAGATTATTACCACAATGCCAATAGAATTTAAGCCTAATTGCTCAATCTCCACCAAGAGTTTACGCAGATAAATGCGATGCTTTTCCGGACGGGAAAAAGCACGGGTAAGCAAGGAGAAATAACGACCTACATGGAAAAAAAAATTCATAGCAATACTTTAGCATAAAGTTACAAATAATAGTCAACCAAATGAGGGGTGTTAAAAAGTTTATCCTGGTGATCGAAAAATTGTGAATGATTAAAAGTACATGGTGTACTAAACTCATGATATTGAATTGCCTCGTCAATTGCTCTTATTTCTATCTTATTTAGGTTGAACATATGAAAGCATCATTTTGTCCGTTGAAGTATTGAGTGAATAAGCCATTCAAGGCATGAATACCGGAAATAACTAGTTAGTTTCGGGCTAAAATAGGTATATTTGATAGAGGACTTCAAAAATTAGATTGATGAACAATAACTTTTGTATAGTAATGGCTGGCGGAATTGGGAGCCGCTTTTGGCCGATGAGTAAAAGCTCAATGCCCAAACAGTTCTTAGATATTCTAGGTACTGGCCGCACGTTTATCCAGATGACATATGATCGCTTCAAAAAAATTTGCCCCACCGAGAATTTCTACGTGGTGACAAGTGTTGATTATAAAGATCTGGTGTTGCAACAACTACCTGAATTGACTGACGATCAGGTTTTGCTTGAACCTTTACGCCGGAACACGGCTCCATGCGTGGCTTATGCCAGTTATAAAATCAAGAGTATTAACCCTGAAGCGAATATTATTGTGGCTCCTTCCGATCATTTAATTCTGAAGGAGGAAGAATTTATTGATGAAATAGAGAAGGGGATTGATTTTGCCAAGGATAACGATGTGCTGGTGACTTTAGGGATTAAGCCCAGTCGACCGGAAACGGGCTATGGTTACATCCAGGTTGATAGCAAGTCAGAATATAAAGATTTTGATAACCTGTGTCAGGTGAAAACCTTTACCGAGAAGCCTAACTTAGAAATGGCCAAAATCTTTGTGTCCAGTGGTGAGTTTTTCTGGAACTCCGGTATTTTCATTTGGTCATTGAAAAGTATTTTAGCCGCCTTCGATCAATACCTTGATAGTGTTTCAAGCTTGTTTAAAAAGGGCGAAAAGCTTTATGGTACTGATGATGAAGTACATTTCATCAACAAAACATATTCTGAATGCCAAAATATTTCTTTGGACTACGGAATTATGGAAAAAGCGGAAAATGTGCATGTGCTTTGTGCTGATTTTGGATGGAGCGACCTGGGAACCTGGGGATCTTTATACGAGAATAGCTCCAAAGATGAGTTTAATAACTCCATAAAGGGAGGGCATGTGTTTACCTACGAGACCAAAGACTGTATTGTAAATTTGCCCGAGGATAAGGTTGCTGTTTTGCAAGGATTGGAGGGATATATCGTGGTTGAGTCGGATAATACCTTACTGATTTGTAAGAAGGAAGACGAACAGCAGATACGCCACTTTGTGAGTGATGTGCAGATGGTTAAAGGAGCTGAATTTGTTTAAGACAATTTAATTCTTGAAGGCGATTGAGATCAAACTTTTCTCAGCTTTTTCAGTAATTTTCGATCGTATTCTTTTCAAAAATGAATAGAACTATGGGCTGTATTTTAACATAGAGATCCATGTCATTGAATTATGAAAAGCTTTTTCGCCTAGTGGAGAAGCTTTTTTTTATTGCCTGAACTCATCTTTAAATGAAGTGCGAACACAACGGAAGCCAACGTAAGATTTGGTTGTATCTTCATATTCGAAGCTTCGGGTAGAGTTGCGGATGTAGTAGGCGACGTCTTTCCACGATCCTCCACGGATGACTTTACGTTTCATAACCGGAGCATCGCCGGGGGAAGAGTTGAACTCAAAGGATGGGTTGAAGTCACTGATGTTTTCATAAGCGGCCTCGTTAAAGGCTGAGCAGGTCCATTCGGCTACGTTACCAGCCATGTCGTAAAGGCGATAATCATTGGGATCAAAACTGCCTACTTGCATGGTTGTTGTGCTCGATTCGCTGTCGGCAACATAGTTTCCTCTGCGTGGCTTAAAATTAGCTTTGAAGCAGCCTGGCAGGTTTCGGGTATAGTAGCTTCCCCAGCTGTATAAGGTCCGCTCATGGCCGCCCCGGGCTGCGTATTCCCATTCAGCTTCTGTAGGCAACCGATAAGAGTGAACTTCCGGAGCTGACATCAAGGTCTGATACTTGTTCATCTGTTCGGTACGCCAATGGCAAAAAGCCTTAGCCTGGTGCCAGCTTACGCCAACAACAGGGTAATCGTCGAATCCAACATGAGAAAAATATTTTTTGGTTAGCGGTTCGTTGTAAGCGTAGGTATAGTCACGAATCCAGCAAAGAGTATCGGGATAAATAGGAACGCTTTCTTTAAAGATGAATGAGGCTCGGTTTTCAATTGGGACTTCGTCTCCATCAGCATTAATTACTGTTCCTTCGTAGGCCTGCGTGTCGAAGTTGTAGCGGTTTTTTCGTTTGGCAGCCTGTTGGAAATCGATCCACTCATAGCTGTATACGAACTTTCTGGGGTCAATGGATTTTGTGAAATAGGCACGTTCTTCTTCCGGAATGTATAATTCTTCCAGCGCGATTTGAAAATCCGGGTTTCTCCATTCAATAGGGATGTGCCAGTTAAGGTAAGGATTTTCGAAGAGATTACCCCGTCGGTCCTCTGTCATCATGAATTCGGGAAAGGTTTCGGCTAGCAGTGTTCGAGCTAGCGAGTCGCGTACCCAATATACAAACTGGCGGTATTCATTGTTGGTAATTTCGGTGTCATCCATCCAAAAGGCTTCAACTGAAACGCGCTTGGTAGTTGTATTGAAGTTTTGCAGCTCATCATCTTCAGCACCCATAACGTAGCTTCCACGCTCAATGTAGGTCATCCCGAAGGGAGCAGGCTCGAAAAAGGGCTTGGTATCTTCGGGATAAAGGTAATTCAGCTTCTCGTTCTTTTTGCACGAAGCTAAAAGAAGCAGGGCGAGAGAGCCGTATATGATGGAGGTTTTGTTCATTCGTTGTTACCAATAGGATATGCCTAGAACAAACGCTGCTTAAAAAATTAATATTGTGCTGCATGAATTGAAAAAAGCCTCATGAGACAATCTCATAAGGCATTCGTTCGTGTATCGTTATTTCGTTAATATTCCCATAGGTCCTGTTCGTAATCGAAAATTTCCGCTTCAATTTTTTGCGACTCCAGCATGGCATCGCGCCCACTCAAGTATTGGCTAATTGCCCGGTTGTTGTAGACATTCGACTCTTTGACAATATAACTGTTAAATTTTCGCTTAATCAGCAGATCATCGAAGGACATGCCTTGAGCCGTATTGCTCGGGTTAATAACCGAATGTGTGGCTAATAAGTCACGGGATTCGGGATAGTAGATCCAAAATACCTGACGGCGTTGTACGTTTTGCTGGTTGATATCTTCATCGCGGTAGTATTCCTGGATTGGACAGATTCCAATAATCCGAACGTTCATTGTTGAGGTTTGTTTATCGAAAAACCACTCTTCTTTGATCATAAATTGTTTTACCTCTTCTGGACGAATCTCGCCAACAATAATACGATCTTCCATTTCACCTGTCTCCAGGTTACGAACCTGTCTTGTGCGTGTTACTGCACCGAAAGCCTCTTTAACTTGAGGAAAGGTCATGGGAACTTTAAATTCGTCATCGGTACGCGCATCGTATGCTGTTAGCTGAGCGTTTTCGATACCTTCCAGAAGCAGGTTAATCAGGTTGGTCCGGCCGTCCATGTTTGTTGTTGGAAAGTAGAGTACCTGATTCATTTTTTCTCTTAAATCAATAACGCGCCATATCTTCTTCGACCACATCACATCGGCTTCTCTAATAGGGGCAAGAGCCATGGGTTTTCGGTTCTCAATATTCGTGCGTTTGAAGGCACCATCTATAAT
The DNA here is from genome assembly GCF_052677165.1 of Sunxiuqinia sp. sy24. Lineage (NCBI taxonomy): Bacteria > Pseudomonadati > Bacteroidota > Bacteroidia > Marinilabiliales > Prolixibacteraceae > Sunxiuqinia > Sunxiuqinia sp. sy24. The sequence continues at coordinate 143,120 of NZ_JBQYLH010000005.1, read as the reverse complement.
CTGCGCCTGTGTGTTGTGCGTTGAAAAACCAACGGCACAGCAAGCAATTCCTATGGCTATGAAAAACTTTTTCATGTCTATCTTATTTTAAAACTAATTGGCGATAACTGTCTATCGCTACCATCATCTCCGTGTGCCAAAATGTTATCAATATAAATAATGCTTCCTGGTGCCAGGGCATTAAACTGTGTTCGTTGATCGTTTGTAAACCGGTTTGAAGTTGATGACCAGGTGTTGCTATAACCACCGGCACCTGTAAAGGTAATGTCAAACTGGGTTACCGTGAATTTCAGATCAAAATCGAAATCAATTAGAGCGGCAAAGATTCCATCTTCAGCCAAAAGATCCTCTTTACGCAGCACGCCACTGGCTTGTCCGGCAATGGTTGCTACTGGGTCAGGTACTTTTTTTACTCTGAAGTCCATCGAGCCCATAAAACGTTTCTGGCCTTCGAAGTCGGCATTGACCGAAACTTTTGTTTTGCGGCCATTAATATCTTCAGCGGTTGGATAAACCAAGTAATCTTTTCCGTCTTTCGTAATTCGACCGTTGGTAACACTTACGATCAAGTCCTCGGAAGGAATGCCAGGAACCGAAATACTTACCGGGTTGGGAACTCCCATATAGAAGACATTCATTTTTGTGGGTGAAATCGTCACAGAAGGTTTGCTAACAATATACTCTTCTTCAAAAGGGTAGGAGTTGTATGCACCTTCCGGGGTACGATATTTAATGACGCCACCCCACTTAAATGTTCCAGGAGTTGTTGCGGGAACTTCGTAGATTCCTTTACCATCAACAACCTCCAGCGGTTCATCATTGATCAGGATTATGGGTTGTTGTGTGGTATCTTCAGCTGCTAAAAACACTTCCGCTTTGTAAACATCGCCTTCAAGTATGTAGGATGACTTAGCAAAAACACGAGCTCCTAATTTGTTGAATTTGAATGAGCTGGCGTCGATCTGGCTGTACAGATACGTTAAAATGTTTGATTCAGCATTCTGAATGTCAATCTGAATTTTAGACAGTAGGGCAATAACCGCAATGATCGGTTTACTATCAAAGAGTTCCACTTCCCATGTTTTCTTTTCACCCCCATCTTTTAGTCTTATTTTGGGGTCAGAGGTGTCCAACTCCTGTGCAATTGTTTTTCGGATTGGTGAGTCTTCTTCCAGAAAAGAAAGGAAAGCTTCTTTTAATTCGACAATGTCGCCTTTCAGGTCCTCGCCTTTTTTCATTCGAAGCATAACCTCGGACGGAACATTCAGCTCATCATCCTTCTTGATTACAATGGTGTCACCCTTGGAGTTGATCATCCATGATTTTCGGTTTAGGCTTGCGTCCGGCTCTTTTTTTGAGCCACCGGCTCGAAGGATCATCTCTTCTTTTAAGTCTGTAATCTTAACAGTTAAAGCATTGGTGAGCGATTCAACCCGGTCTGCTTTATCTTTCCACTCTTTTACTTTGGTGGGGTTTTCTTGATAGGCTTGATCAAAGGATGCATAAAGCTGATCATTCTTCGAGTCAACACTTTTGAGTGTTTGCATTAAACTCGAATCGACCACACGAAAGGCATCTAAAACCTCTGATGCAACGTTTAGTGCCATCATAGCGAGTAGCACCAGATACATCATGTTGATCATTTTCTGCCTTGGAGTTTCCGGACAATTCTTGGTTCCCATATGCTAGTGAGCTTATCGGTTTTTATTTATTCTTGTAATTCATGGCTCCCAGCATATTGCCATAAATCGAATTTAAGGCTTCCAGGTGTTTATTCAGTTCTTCAGCGTTCGTTTTATATTTCTTAATTTCTTCGGTCGATTGGGCAATCATTTGGTTCATCTGTGCCATTTCTTGGAAGAAATTCTGAGAAGATTGGAGTTGCTGGTTTGTTTCTTTGAGTTGACTCTCGTAGGATGAATTTAGTGATTCCAGATTTTTATTCAGCTTGTTAAGATTTTCACCATAGCTTGCTGAACTTTTACTGAGTTCTTCAATCCCTGAATCAAACGAGCCGGCCACCTTTTGATACGAACTAGCTAATTTGTTGCTAGCCTGTGTTAGTTGGTTGGTGAATTCTTCGCCTGAAGTTGCCAGCTTGTTAAGCAGTTGATCTCCATTTTCAGATAGATTTCTAGCCGTTGATGAGTAGGAGTTAACCAGTTGGCTTACGGAATCATTAATTTGGTGATTGGCTTGGTTGTTAATCTCCGAAAGCGTGTTCATGGATTCCGAAGCCGACGTCATATTTTTGACATACATATCCGTAGCCAGCGTCGCTGTGCTGATATCGCTTATGCTTGAAGCGGTATTGCTTAAGTCGGTTAATCCTTTCGTAACTTTATTAAGTAGCTCCGGAGAAATGTCGGCTTTTTGGAATAAGTCACCAAATCCATTTTTTGATTCCTCGGTATACTGATCATCATCCAATATGAAATCCTCTTTCAATTGAGGATAGACTTTTGACCATTCAGGCATTTCCATGGGGGGCTCGAAGGCTGAGATTACAAAGATGAAGGCCTCGGTACACAGACCAACAATCAATAATAAACCAGAGTAGGGCCAGTGCTGAAGTTTAAACAATGCTCCTAACAATACGATTGAGGCTCCCAGGTTATATACATAGCCAGAAAATGTTTTCCAACGTTTACTTTGTATTACTTCTCCGATGTTCATTTTTTCAGAATTAAGGTTTGACTAGAATTCATTCCCAAAAGAGGATCTTACACAACGAAATCCTATATATGATTTAGCAGTGTCTTGATATTCAAAACTCCGCGTTGAAACTTGTAAAAATGTTGAAATATCTTTCCAGGAGCCTCCGCGGATAACTTTACGTTTCATAACGGGCGCATCACTGGGGCGAGCATTGTACTCAAAGTTTGGGTTGAAATCATTGACGTACATGTAAGCCGATTCATCGTAGGCCGAGATGGTCCACTCAGCCACGTTACCAGCCATGTCATAAAGTCCAAACAGGTTCGGGTCGTAGTTCCCAACTTTTAAGGTCACCAAGCCGTCATCTTCAACATAGTTGCCACGAAGGGGCTTAAAGTTAGCCAGGAATTTTCCCTTGTCATCGCGGGTGTAATAGCCTCCCCAAGGGTACATGGAAATATCTTTATCGCCACGAGCAGCATACTCCCACTCGACTTCAGTGGGCAATCGGTAGTCTTGTATCTCCGGCTCTCCGTGACTTGTCAGGTAGTCATTGTGCAATTTGGTTCTCCAGTGGCAAAAGGCTTTGGCTTGTTGCCAGGTAACCCCAACAACGGGATAATCATCAAAGCCGGGGTGCCAGAAGTACTTGGTTGTCCAGGGCTCGTTGTAAGCATAGGTATAATCTCTGATCCAAACCAAGGTATCCGGATAAACATTTGCGGTTTCACTGAAAATGAAGGAAGATCGGTTCTCAATGGGACGTTCTTCCCCGTTGGCGTCAATCACCGTACCTTCGTAGCTTTCCGTCTCGTAATTGTAACGGTTGGCGCCTTTGGCTGCTTGTTGGTAGTCAATCCAATAGTAAGTGTAGAAAAGTTTTCTGGAATCGACTTCTTTTTTCCCGAAAAAGCGTTCATTGCTTGGAATATAAATAGGCTCCAATGCATCCATGAAGTCGGGGTTATCCCACTCCAATCGTTCATCCCAGTTGATGCGGGGAGGATCGAGAGGAGTACCGTCTCGGTCTTCACTAATCATGAATTCGGGATACTGTTCGCCAACGAGCGTGCGGGCGATGGAGTCGCGAACCCAGTTGACAAACTGGCGATATTCATTATTGGTAATTTCCGTGTCATCCATCCAAAAAGCATCGACAGATACCGTTTTGGTTGGAGTTGATGACCAGGTTGGGTCTTGATCATTGGGGCCAATGTTGACGCTCCCTCGATGCACAAAGGTCATTCCGTATGGCGCGGGTTCAAACCACTTGCCCCTTCCTTGAACACCGGTTAGTTCTCCATTGCTGGATTTGCCGCAACTGGACAGGATCAAGGCTGTTGCGATAATTAAACCTATTGAAAAAATGTCTTTCATAACTACGCGTATTGCTTTCATAAGATTAGCTTACAAAAATCGGATACTTTTATATTTTTTTAATCTACCCTTCCCAAAATCAACAGCATAACGCAGGTAAATTTCCTGCGATCCGTATCCATATCTCCCCAGGGCAGAGGTTGTGATATCATAGGCCAGGCCAATGTTCAGCCCATTTAGCATTTCTACTCCAATTAAAATGGCAACAGCATCATCTAACCGATAACTTAATCCACCCGAAAAACGTTCTTTGTAAACCAAGCCAAGTGTGAAATCGACCTGCGTGCTGCTGCGGTCCGATTTGGCAAATACGGCTGGCCGCAACTCAAATAACGGATTCGACAAGGTAATATTGTATCCTCCTGATAGATAATAATGTCGGTTGAAAAAAGTATAAGCCAAATCGGAAAAGTTGATCTTAGCCTCATTTAGATGAGTTACAGAAACACCCGCAAAATAATCATTTGACTTTAGAAACACACCAAACCCGAGGTCAAATGCCATTTGACTGGATTCTCCCTTGGGGATGAGTCCGTCTGATTCGGGGGAGGTGGTGTAGCCTGTTTCCGGTATTGTCCAGTCGCCATTGATGGCTTTGTTGAACATGCCCAAGGAAGTTCCAATACCGAGATCACCGATACTGGTTGTTGTATGGTAAGCATAGTTCAAATTAACGAAAACGTTTTTTTCATATCCCAGTTCATCGCTGATGATATTTAGTCCGACCCCACTTGTTCCGCCAAATATGTTAGCAGTAGTTTCCACGCTGAATAACAGTGTTTTTGGAGCGCCATCAAACCCGCTCCATTGGTATCTGTTCAATATTAGTCCAGTTATTGCATCATTACTTCCAGCAAATCCCGGGTTTACTGACAATTGAGTTTCGTTATTGAAACTAAACTGGGGATCTTGCTGTCCATATGCGGCTAAGTTAACGAATATTGATAAAAATAAAAAGTAAAATAATTTTTTCATAAACTGGCTGTTACTGCCGTTATTCTGAGCCAAAGTAAGTGAAAATAATAATTCTTTTCCGATATTTTATTGCGTTCACCATCAAGTTTTTCAACGAATTGCGTTGTTATTTATTTTGCATTCGGTTTAATTTACGAATATTTTTCCACCAGCGGTCTGGTATTTCGTTTTGCGCGGCCATGCGATAATCTTCTTCCGTACAAGAAATAATTTGTTCTCTGCTGTCTTCTTCATCTGAAATTTTCATCCACCAGCGACCTGTTTTATGGCTTTGGTAGAATGTCAGAGGGAGGTCAATATCATCAATTTCGAGTAAAAACTCATTAAAATCTTCTCTTTTGCTGCCCGGTGCTTCGATTTTTCTGAAATAAAATCCTTCGAGTAAGTGCCAAATAACTTGGGCCATGAGCTTGCTGCTTAGGTCATCGCGATCCAGACGGGGGATGAGGTTAAAGAATCCAGCCACCTTTAGGTGATCGGCCATGCCGGCATAATGCCCTATTTGGCATGCCTCTTCAGCATATAGGCCATTGGGCGAACCAAAATACTGAGCCGGAGCTTCCAGTAGTCGGATCGCATTGATGTCGAAACTTAAGACATCAGCATCTCGCATATAAGGTTCGATGTGCGACATGTCGTAGCGAATCTCCCCTAGTCGCTTAAGTTCGGAACCCAGCTCGTAGCTGTGGTCAAGTTCAAGACCATCGACGAAATAGTTTTGGTAGCCCAAAATGGTTTGGGAATACAGGTTGGGCTGTTTCTCAATGATAAAATTGAGGTATGATTCTGAGTTGATGGTTTTAATTCCTTTTTTGAAGTCAAACTTCGGATCGATATTGACGAGATTAAAAGGATCTTCCTCAAAAGCTTTGGTGATTCCAAAAGTCAGATCCTGACTTCCCCCAAGGACAACAACCATTTTCCCTTGTGCGACCAGACTATTACAAACATCGCGCAGGGCAAAGTAGCTGTCGTTTGCTGTTTTTCCCACCTTGATGTTGCCCAGGTCCAGTATTTTGAAGCGTGGCGATATGCGGTTGAGATGGTAGAGGTATTGACGGATTTTATTGGGAGCCTTGGCACTTCCTCTTTCCACGGCATTACGGTCTTCTTCGATGCCGATCAACACAATATCAGCTTTGTCCAATGGTAGTTTGGCCTGATTCTTCTCAAGAATTTTACCCAGGCTGAATTTGGATTGCACCCAAGGGGCAGCTTTGAATTTCGAAAAATCAACCGGTTTCAGATAAAGCTTGATATTCGTCTCACTCATTTTTGGTTTTCTGTAATGTTTGATTCATCCTTAGTTAGCGTCCGTATTCCTTCAGTGCTGAGCTCATAGGAGCTGAAATTTCATGTCCGCTTTGATTGTTGCTTTCAGACAATGAAAATAAATAAAAAAGGCAAACATTTTAACGTTTGCCTTTGGATGATATCATTTTTTCTTTTTCCGCTTGGGTTTGGGCTTGGGCCCTTCCTCAATAATTTTCATGCAATCTTCCAATGATAGCTTCTCGGCCTCAGTATCTTTCGGGATTTTATAGTTTTTCTTTTTGAAAGAAATGTAGGGGCCCCAGCGGCCATTCAGGATTCGCAGTTCGGGTTCTTCGTCAAAGGTTTTTATGAGGGCCTTGCGGTCCTTTTCACGCTTGGCCTCAATGAGTTCAATGGCTCGGTCAAGTTCAACGGTGTAGGGATCGTCCACATCTTTCTCAAGCGATACAAATTTGTTGTCGTGGCGAACATAAGGTCCGAAACGGCCAATGGCAACGGTTACTTTTTTCTCTTCATATTCACCCAGGTCACGCGGAAGCTTAAATAGGTCCATGGCCTCTTCCATGGTGATGGTTTCCAGGTGCTGACCGCTGCGAAGGCTTGCAAATTGCGGTTTTTCACCTTCTTCGGTGGTCTCACCTAATTGCGCCAAAGGGCCATAGCGGCCGATCTTTACTGAGACGGGTTTGCCGGTTTTTGGATCACTACCCAAAATGCGTTCGCCATTGGTGCGTTCAGAAACTTCCAAGGCATTTTCCACACTTTTATGGAAGGGTTGATAGAATTCATCAATCACTTCAGTCCAGATCCGGTTGCCGTCTGCTACTTCGTCAAATTCAACTTCAACCTTGGCTGTAAATCGCAGATCCATGATTTGAACGAAATATTTGACTAGAAAGTCATTCACCACCATGCCGATGTCGGTTGGGAATAGCTTGGAGCGTTCGGCGCCGGTAATCTCTGTTTTAACCGATTCGTTCAATTCATTATTTGCCAGACTCATATGAATGAATTGACGTTCAACGCCGGGGCGGTCTTCTTTGACGACATAACCTCTGTTTTGAACCGTTGTAATGGTTGGTGCATAGGTTGACGGACGTCCGATTCCTTGTTCCTCCAGTTTCTTAACCAGGCTGGCTTCTGTGTAGCGCGGTGGTTTTTGGGTGAAACGTTGGGTGGCTTCAATCATTTCAGCACGCAAGGCTTGATTTTCTTTTACCGGTGGAAGCAAGCTTGTTCCCTCGTCGCCTTCATCTTCGTTGTCGGTTGATTCGAGGTAAACGCGCAAGAAACCATCGAACTTGATGACTTCGCCGGTAGCTTGGAATAACTCCGGACTATTTGATACTGCAATGTTAATCGTTGTGCGCTCTAGTTCGGCATCAGCCATTTGTGAGGCAATGGTGCGCTTCCAGATCAATTCATATAAACGTTTTTCCTGGTTCGACCCGCTAACCTCTTCCTGGTCTATATAAGTTGGACGGATGGCTTCGTGAGCTTCCTGTGCACCTTTCGATTTTGTTTTGTACTGGCGTACTTTATGGTATTTCTCGCCCAGTGTATTGACAATTTTTTCTTTGGCTGTGTTAACAGCTAGCGACGACAGGTTGACCGAATCGGTACGCATGTAGGTAATCTTACCTGCTTCGTAGAGGCGCTGAGCAACCGACATGGTTTGGGATACGGAAAATCCGAGCTTGCGGCTGGCTTCCTGTTGCAGGGTTGATGTTGTAAACGGAGCTGCTGGCGTTCGTTTCGATGGCTTGGTTACAATATTAGCAATGCTGAATTCTGCGGTTTTGCATTTTTCCAGAAAGGTTTGTGCTTCTTCTCTGGTTTCGAAACGTTTTTTCAGATCAGCCTTCAATTCAACAGCATGCCCATTTTTATCGGGTACAAGGAAAACGGCTGTTATGCGAAAATTGGATTTGCTTTCGAAGTTGATAATTTCACGTTCGCGTTCCACAATTAGACGAACGGCAACAGATTGTACGCGTCCGGCAGAAAGCGAAGGTTTTACTTTCTTCCAAAGAACAGGAGAGACTTCAAATCCCACAATGCGGTCGAGCACCCGGCGAGCTTGTTGTGCATTAACCAGGTTTTCATCGATGGGGCGTGGATTAGCAATCGCTTTTAAAATGGCTTCCTTGGTAATTTCGTGAAAAACAATTCGACGTGTTTTTTCAGGCTTCAGCTTCAGCACTTCTTTCAAGTGCCAGGCAATAGCTTCTCCCTCGCGGTCCTCATCCGATGCTATCCAAACCGTTTGGGCCTCCTTTGATAATTTCTTGAGTTCGGTAACTATTTTCTTTTTATCAGGCGAGACAATGTATCGGGGTTGATAATTATTTTCCATATCAATCCCAAAGTCCTTTTTCTCGAGGTCTCTGATGTGCCCCATGCTTGATGTTACAAAATAATCTTTCCCTAAAAATCGCTCGATTGTTTTTGCTTTTGCCGGGGACTCGACGATAACCAGATTCTCGTGCATAAAAACCTCCTGTTTTCTAAAAATTTCTGCAAATAAAAGAAAATGCTTGGCCATCTTCAAATTTTACTACAATATTTTTGATCCCATATTTGTTTGATAATGATTATTTTATTGTGCTTTGCTCCTCATTGTTAGCTTGCTGACTATGAATATTCCTATTGAAAGTGAGGACATATTATTTACTTGCTTTTTTTGTTTAATGTTGTGAAGGCGAACTTTTAAGCTTCCGCTTGTTTTCGTCTTTGAAAAATAATATTCTTATTCCTTTCGTTATATTTGCCGCAAACTTTTTATTGCATCGCATGGAAAAGAAAAAAAATAATTTCAGAAAGTATTCTTACCTGTTTTGGTCTCTCTATTTTATTGGAGTGATGGCCGTCGTTGCTTTTTTCTTTTTTATCGCCAAAGGTAAATTAGGTGAAATGCCTACATTCAGTGAGCTGGAGAACCCTCAAAGTTTGTTGGCGTCGGATGTTATTTCTCGCGATCATGTGGTAATGGGCCGTTACTTTAGGGAAAACCGGAGTTATGTCGCTTACGAAAAATTACCGCCAGAGCTGATTGAGGCGCTCATTGCTACGGAAGATGTTCGGTTTTACAGTCACTCCGGAATCGACCTTCGGGGGCTGGCGCGCGTGGTGAAAGGGGTGTTGATGGGTGATAAAAGTTCAGGAGGTGGAAGTACCATTAGCCAGCAGTTAGCGAAGATGCTTTTCCCGCGCCAGCAGTTTGAGAATAGTTTGCAGTTGGTGTTTCGCAAGTTTAAGGAGTGGGTGATTGCTGTCAAGCTGGAACGAAGCTACACCAAAGAGGAAATCATAACCATGTATTTAAACAAATATGACTTCCTGAATTTGGCGGTGGGGGTTAAATCGGCCTCCCGCATTTATTTTAATATTGAGCCCGATTCGTTACAACTGCACCAAGCCGCCATGTTTGTGGGCATGGCTAAAAATTCGTCGCTTTACAACCCGATACGCCGGCCCGAGTTGACAAAACAACGCCGGAATGTGGTGCTCGAGCAAATGAAGAAATACGGTTACATCAATCAGCAAACCTATGATTCGGTGAGCGTCATGCCGCTCGGTCTCGACTTTCAAAAAGAAGATTTCAAGCGTGGATTAGCTCCTTATTTTCGCGAATATCTGCGGATTACTATGGGTGCCTCGAAGCCAGAGCGTAGCAAATACGCTTCCTGGCAGCAAGTTAAATTTGAAGAAGATTCGGTGGAGTGGGCGACCAACCCCTTGTTTGGCTGGTGCAAAAAGAACTTTAAACCCGACGGGACTAATTATGATTTGTATGAAGATGGACTGAATATATACACGACCATCGATTCGCGGATGCAAAAATATGCTGAAGAGGCCGTGGAAGATCACTTACGGCTGGATTTGCAGCCTGATTTTAATAAGCATCTGAAAAAATTGAAAAACCCGCCTTTCTCGAGTGACATGAGTAGGGAGGATGTGGACGGTCTGTTAAATCGAGCCATTCGTCAGAGCGAACGCTACCGTTTGTTGCGTCTGCAGGGGAAGAATTTTGATCAGATCCGGAATGTTTTTGAAAAGCCAGTAGAGATGGAGGTCTTTACATGGAAGGGAGATAAGGATACAATTATGAGTCCGTTGGATTCGATTAGGCACGACCTGAGTTATTTCCGTTCTTCGTTCATGAGTATGGACTTGGCAACCGGGCAGGTGCGCGCTTATGTTGGCGGCCCTAACTATAAGCACTTCATGTATGATATGGTTAAAGGAGGAAAGCGGCAGGTTGGCTCAACGCTGAAACCATTCTTGTATACGTTGGCCATGCAAAATGGCTTGTCTCCTTGCACGAAGGTCCCCAATGTGCGGCAGCAGTTTGTGATGCCCGATGGAACAATATGGGAGGCCAAGAACTCGGGGCGAGCCCGTGAAGGTGAGATGGTTACCCTCAAGTGGGGGCTGGCGAACTCGGTGAACCAGATTTCGGCCTGGGTGATGAAACAGTTCAACCCACAATCGGTGGTGGATGTGATGGAGAAGATGGGCGTATACAGCTACATTGATCCGGTTCCATCCATGTTTCTCGGAACGTCGGATATTACCTTGTACGAAATGGTTGGTGCTTATGGAACTTTTGCCAATAAGGGCGTTTTCACCCAGCCTATTTTTGTCACGCATATTGAAGATAAACATGGCAATGTGATTGCTCGCTTTCGACCAGAGCGCCATGATGCAATTGATGAGCAAACAGCCTATTTGATGGTCAATCTGCTGCGGGGAGTGGTGGACAGTGGCTCCGGAGGACGGGTGCGCTGGCATCCGGTTTATGGTCAGATTAAGGGACCGATAGCCGGGAAGACCGGAACGACGCAGAACCATTCCGATGGTTGGTTTATGGGGATAACACCTCAATTAGTGGGTGGCGTATGGACTGGGGCTGACCTGCGTAGTATTCACTTTGATGACATTGCTACCGGTCAGGGGGCCAACATGGCTTTACCAGTGTGGGGGCGGTTTATGCGTAAAGTTTATGCGGATGAGTCGTTGGAGTACACACCGGATCATGAATTTGAAAAGCCGATGAATTTTATCATGAATCTGGACTGTGATGAAGAAAATGACGTTAAGCAAAAGCCAGCAGAGTTTGAAGATTTCTTTTAGCCGATCGGGAGTTTTAATGCACAAACCTCGATTGAGGCGGGTAGTGCTCGCAAAAAATCTTGAAAAGTGATACCCTAAAATATAGAAAACCTGCGCTCAGCTTATGGCTGATGGCGCAGGTTGTGTTGTTTAGTTTGTTAATCGTTTAGATAGCGCTTGGTAATATCACTGTAGCTACCAATTCGGCGGTCGCGAAAGAAGGGCCAGATGCGCCGCACATCTTCAGAACGGGTCAAGTCAACCGAAACCAGCAGGTTTTTTTCCTTGTCTGTTGAAGCCTGACCTAAAAACTCGCCTTGAGGGCCACACACAAAACTAGTTCCCCAAAACTGTATTCCGTCGGACACCGACGATGGATCGGCTTCGTGTCCGACACGGTTAACGCTAATAACGGGTACACCATTGGCTACCGCATGCGAGCGTTGGATGGTGATCCAGGCCTGGCGTTGGCGCTCTTTTTCAGCCTCATCATCGCGCGGATCCCAGCCGATGGCTGTTGGATAAATCAACAGTTCGGCCCCGGCCATGGCCATCAGGCGCGCTGCTTCGGGATACCATTGATCCCAGCAAACCAGCACACCCAGTCTGCCCACCGATGTTTGGATGGGCTGAAACCCCAGGTCGCCGGGCGTAAAATAAAACTTTTCGTAGAAGCCGGGATCGTCCGGGATGTGCATCTTTCGGTATTTGCCGGCGATGTTGCCATCCGTTTCAAACACGACGGCGGTGTTGTGGTAGATTCCGCTTGCTCGTTTTTCGAAAAGGGAAGTCACTAACACCAAGTTGTGTTTTTTGGCCAGTTTGCCATAAAATGTGGTCGACGGTCCGGGAATAGGTTCGGCCAGATCAAACACATCAACATCCTCGTTTTGACAGAAATAGAGGGTGTTGTGCAGTTCTTGCAACACCACAAGCTTTGCGCCTTGCTGTGCACAATAGGCAATATTGGCTTCCAGTTTTTGCAGATTCTGCTCCGTATTCTCCGTATTGCTTTGTTGGATTAATCCAACGGTTAAGTTATTTGTTGTCATTGTCTTTTCATTTTAAATTACAAAACACCTTCGGGAAATTGCATGCTGATACAATGAATGGAGCCATGTTGTTTAATTAACGGGCGGCTATTGATTGGAATGATTTCCATTTCCGGGAAGAGTTCTTTCATGACTTTCAAGGCTTCAGCGTCTTGTTGTACTTCATAAACAGGAAGCAAGACAGCCTTGTTTAAAATCAGGAAGTTGGCGTAGGTGGCTGGCAGCCGGTCACCATTATCGTCGAACACAGCATCGGGGAATGGCAAGGGAATCAGCTTAAATGGCTTGCCGTTCAAATCGGTCAGCTCTTTTAGTTCCGCTTCCATTTTTTGGAGATCCCCATAATGGGAATCATCGGTTTTCTTGCATTGCACATAGGCAATGGTATCGGGACTGCAGAAGCGGGCCAGGGTATCAATATGACTGTCGGTGTCGTCACCTTCCAGAAAGCCATGATTCAGCCACAGAATTTTCTCGGCATGCAGGGTCTTCCTCAGTAGAAATTCGATGGCAGATTGGCTTAAGTGTTCGTTTCGGTTGTTCGAAAGCAGGCATTCACTCGTGGTCAGCAGGCAGCCTTCGCCATTACTTTCAATGGCACCTCCCTCCAGCGTGAAGTAGGATAAATCCTGGGTCGACACTTCCTCCGAGAAGCTCTGTTGGCGGATCAGATTTGGCGTGATTTGGTTGTCGAAATTCGCGGCAAACTTCATTCCCCAGCCATTAAAACGGAAATTTAGCAAGCTGGGTTTCCCATTTTCAATAACGGTGATGGCGCCATGGTCGCGCGCCCAGGTGTCGTTAATAGGCATTTCGCGAATGATCAGTCGCTCGCTTTCCTCTTGGAGGAATCGGGGCAATTGGCTTTTGTCGCGACATACCAGAAGCAGCTTTTCACGTGCTAAGATCTCTTTGGCGATTTGCTCGTAAACGGGGAGCACTTCATCCAGCATGTTGGCCCAGTCGGTTTGCTCGTCCGGCCAGGTTAGCTGAACACCACTTTGCTGATGCCACTCGGCAGGGAAAAAGGACATTTGTTGTTTCATTTGATTTATGCTTACTGCTATGAGCGAATTCTTTTCCGGCAAAGAAAGTAATTTCAATGATTATTTTTTACCTTAAAAATAAGAAAAGTCAATCTTGATGACTGGCTTGGAAAAGAAATAGATAGGCCTTATTTTAAAAGAGGTAAAAATAGAATAAAAAGATTGGCGTGAAACAAATTGTTTATTGGTTGTTTCTAAAGGCAAAACTGACACTCAAATCCGTTTTAATCTCGAAATATTAATTTAAAATTACAGGTTATGAAAAAAATGAAGAAGCTTTCTTTTGTTGTGCTGTTGTCAACTGTATTCATGCTGAGTAGTTGTATCGGCAGTTTTAATTTGACCCGTACAGTCTATGACTGGAACAAGTCGGTAGGTGATAAATTTGTCAATGAGTTGGTATTTCTGGCTTTAAACATTGTTCCGGTTTACAGTATCTCTGTTTTTGTTGATGCGGTTGTACTGAATACCATCGAATTTTGGACGGATGAGAATCCGATGTCAATGAAAGAGGGTGAAAAGCGGGAGAAGCTTGTTGAGATTGATGGGAAAACTTATCAGTTGACTTCTGAGAAGTATAAGATGACAATTGCAGAACTTGGTCAGAATAAAGCCAAAACCGAACTGGTTTTTCGGGATGAAGATCAGAGCTGGTATTTGAAAAAGGGAAAGAAGTACCAAAAATTGGTCGAAGTTGAATTGGGTGAAACGGCTGAAGAAACAGCTTACAAGCTTATTCTTCCGGAAGGCGAAATGCAGCTTCAAAGCGGCTTTGATCGCTTGGCTTTGAAAGACGGTTTGGCCTTTTCCCGTCAGGTAGCGCTTCAGTAATCAGAAGCTTCGTGCAATAAATTGAAAAGGGGGATTGTAGTCAGCTACAATCCCCTTTTCTATGTTGTTCTGTGGAGAATCTAATTCCCCATTTTGATCTGGCTGCTTATTTTTTCATTCTTCTTCTGATCGGGTAATTCCAGCGATAGCATCATGGCTTCAACCTGCCGCAGCAAGTTGCGCTTGTCGAAGCGAGGGGCATAAACGTAGCCATCCAACATGACGATGCGGTTGTTAGCAGCATCCAATACCGAAAGGTTGATGTAGGGGCCACCCATGTAATCGCCCTCTACCCGCCAGAGTCCGCGCATCTCAGCGGCATAGTTTTTTCTTAGTTCAAACACATTGAAAACGGGAGGAACCTGACGTTCCGTAGTCATGTAGCTGCTCTCAGAGGGACCAGGCACCTGAGTTTTCAACAGCGAATCCCGTTTGTTTAAAAGGTAGCTCGCCGTAAAGGTGCTGTCGGAGGTATAGGGAAACGTATGAATAATGATTCCCTGGCTGATGTCCGGTGTTTCGTAACGAATCCAGGCAAAGTCATCTGACTGTTTGCTGACCCTGAAGCCCGGAGGTACATTGAGTCCGATCTTGAACTTGTCTCGGATCGTGTTTTTCGTTCCTACATCGTGGTAATTTTTGTAATTCATTTGCAGACGGTCGCGCTCTGCCCGCATCATGAAGGCAACAATCCGGTCGGAGTATTGATCAAACAAGGTGTTGAATTCTTCTGTTGATTGGACTCGGATATCGACTACCGCCTGGGGCCAGGCCCAGATATCTCTTTTGAATTCAACTTTCGAGCTGTCAACTGAGTTCGAAATTTTGAGCCGGATAATGTTACGGCTTGTGCGGAAGATTTCTTTGAAAGCGGATGGCGGAACATTGATCAGGTCGAAAATGGGTTCGTCTTGAGGCAGTCCAAGTTGCGGCTGAGCCATTACTTCGCGGAACCGTTTTCCGGTAGCACCTTCCCAAGTGGCATCGGGAACTACAACTACCAATTCGCCGGCTTTCCCGGTAATTTTTTTACGCATGTTGGTGTTGCTGTCCTGGCATGAGCTGAGGGCGACAACCAGTGTAACTAACATGAAGATGGAAGTCAATATTCGTTTCATAATTAAAGGAAATCTGGTTTGTGCTGTTTAAGGTAACAAAAATCTTACCACAAAAAATCCCGCCTTTATGGACGGGATTCTAGTTCAAGCTAAACTGATTATTTATTAATTTTTTCAGTATCTTTTTTTTCACTTGGTTGATCATCATCATCTTCGTTGGTGGCTTTCTTGAATTCCTTCATTCCTTTCCCCAATCCTTTCATCAGCTCAGGAATTTTACGCCCTCCGAACAAGAGTAGTACAATGACTAATATGATGATAATCTCTTGTGGGCCAAACATGCCGCAAATAATCGATAAGTACATAGTCCAAAGTTTAATGGTTTCTACAAAAATAGAAAAAAAAACAATCGCTTCTTAAGTAAAGAGCTTGATAATATCGTTTGCATTCGCATAAAGTACCAAAGTAAGCAGAAGAACCATTCCGCCAATCTGTGCGTACTCTAAAAATTTCTCTCCTGGTTTACGCCCCGAAATCATTTCATAAAGCAGGAAGGTGACGTGTCCTCCATCCAGCGCGGGAATCGGAAGCAGGTTCATTACTGCCAGAATGATCGATAAAAAGGCAGTCATGCTCCAAAACGAATACCAATCCCAGGCACCTGGGAAAATGTTGCCGATAGCAATAAACCCACCCAGCGACTCGTAGGCCTTGGTTTTAGGCGAGAAGATCAGCTTGAATTGTTTCAGGTAATCCTGAATGGTTGATATTCCGCGGTTAAAACCAGCTGGGATCGATTCCAGAAAGCCATATTCAATGGTTTCGTAGTCTAGGTAGTCATAAGCTGCTTGTTGTGGGCGAGCCTGAAACCCGGTGATTCCATCTTCGGGAACGCTTACTGGCAGACTTAAGGCCTGGCCGTTGCGAAGTACATTTAATTCGATGGCTTCGTTTTTATGTGCTTTGATGTAGCTTAAAAATTGGTCGTAAAACTGAAATGTTTTACCATCGACACCTTCAAATACATCGCCTGCTTTTAGTCCGGCAGCTTCGGCCGGGTAGTCTTTTTCTACCTTGGCTACTTCGACATGAAAATAGCCACGTGGATTGATAACGCTACGGCTTTTAATGAGCAATGCCAAATCTTCATCCGAAATTTCTACATTAACTTCCTTGCCATCACGCAATACCTGGATGGCATGTGCGTTGTCGAGGATGACGGTGGGAATAATTTTATTGAAATCACCGATAAATTCTTCGTCCACCGATAAAATTTTATCACCGTTTTGCAGGCCAATCTGTTCGCCGGTTTCAGAAACCATGATTCCGATACTGGCGTTTTCGGTTGGCAGATATTGGGTTCCCCAGAAGTACAATACTCCGGTGTAAATGACAAAGGCAAAAATGAAGTTCATCATTACCCCACCCAGCATAATCAATAGGCGTTGGTAGGCTTTTTTTGATCGGAACTCGTGGGGCTGCGGAGGCAGCTCCATAGCTTCTTTATCCATCGATTCATCAATCATCCCAGAGATCTTTACATAGCCACCCAAGGGTAGCCAGCCAACTCCGTATTCAGTCTCGCCTCGTTTGGTTTTGAATAGTGCGAACCAAGGGTCAAAAAACAGGTAAAACTTCTCGACCCGGGTTTTAAAAAGCCGGGCAAAGGCAAAGTGTCCAAATTCGTGGAGCACGACTAAAATGGATAAGCTGAGAATTAATTGAGCTGCTTTTATGAGTACTTGTTCCATGCTATTTTATCGTCTAATTTTTACTTCGTTGTTTGATCAATGATGTTGTTAACAATCGGGTTTCTTTATCGGTTTGAATATAATCGTCCAAAACCGGGTTTTTTAGGTTTGTTACTTTTTGCATGCTCTCTTCAATGAGGTCGGGCATGTCGACAAATCGAATTTGTTCTTTCAGAAATGCCTGAACGACCACTTCATTGGCGGCATTCAGGATGCAGGGGAGGTTGCCACCCTTTTCCAATGCCTCAAAAGCGAGTGCAAGGTTACGAAATTTTTTTGTATTCGGCTGTTCAAAGGTCAGTTTTGGGTAGTCCAGAAAGTTGAACCGCGCAAAGTTAGAGGGTAAGCGCTGGGGGAAATTCAGCGCATACTGTATTGGTAATTTCATATCGGGAAGTCCCATCTGGGCTTTCATCGATCCATCGCGAAACTGAACGATGGAGTGAATAATGCTTTGTGGATGTACAATAACATCAATCTGTGAGGCTTTCAGGTCGAACAGCCACTTGGCTTCAATCACTTCAAACCCTTTGTTCATCATGCTGGCCGAGTCGATCGTGATTTTTGCGCCCATGTCCCAGTTGGGGTGCTTCAGCGCATCTTCACGCGTTACTTTTTCCAGTTGTGCCTCGGTTAGGTTTCTGAAGGGCCCTCCGGAAGCGGTTAGGTAAATTTTTTCAATCTCATTCATATGTTCGCCAGCCAAACATTGGAAGATGGCGGAATGTTCAGAGTCAACGGGGTAAATGTTGACTTTGTTTTCGACGGCTTTGCGGGTGATAATTTCACCGGCAACTACCAGCGTTTCCTTGTTGGCCAGCGCAATATGCTTCCCGGCTTCGACGGCCCGAATAGTCGGAATTAAGCCGGAATAGCCTACCATGGCTGTTACCACTACATCAACTGTTTCGAGTTGGACAACCTGCTCCAACGCTTCCTTGCCTGCAAAAATTTTGATAGGCTCATTTTTTAATGCTTCTACCAACGTGTTGTAGCGACATTGATTGGCAACGACCACCATATTGGGTTGAAACTGCTTGGCTTGTTGAACCAGTAGCTCAATGTTATTATTGGCTGTCAACACTTCTACCTCGAAATGATCCGGGTTTTGTGCAATCACTTCCAGTGTTTGCGTTCCGATAGATCCGGTAGATCCAAGAATAGCAATACGTTTTTTCATAGCAATGTTTAAAAGTCGATGTATTTCTCCGGGTCAAGCGCAATTCCCTGATGCCATAATTCAAAATGAAGATGAGGGCCAGTTGTCAGCTCTCCGGTATTGCCCATGATGGCGATAGCCTCTCCAGCCTTGACCTTGTCGTTCACTTTTTTGAGTAACTCCGCATTGTGCTTGTAAACGGAAACCAAATCATTTTCGTGTTGAAGGTAGATGATGTAACCGGTGTCCACCGTCCAACCGGCAAAAATCACGGTTCCGTCCATTACGGAGGAAATCCGGGAGTTGGGCATTCCAACGATATCTATCGCAACATGATCGGTTTGTTTGTCAAATCGATTGGTAATAACACCATTTAGCGGAGTGAAAAAGTGAAGATTAGCAATGTTTTTTGATTGTGGATTATCCTTTTGAATGGAAAGGTTCAGCTGTTCTTCCAGTATTTTTTGTTTGAAAATGGAGTCGTGGTTGTAATGATTAATCTGGAGCTGGTTGGATGGGATGACTGTGTCGGCTATGAAATCTGGGTCGTGCGGAACTTCACCTTCAATCAGCAAACGAATTTTTTGAAAATAGTTATCCCGCATGTGAAGTTGATCTTCCAGTGAATCGACCAGCATGGCGTTATGTACAATCATCTGCCGGACTTCGGCCGACGGGTAGCCCGGAATAAACTCTCGAATGGGTGTGTAGGCGATAATAACAACCGTAAGTAGGATTAGCAGGAAGCTACCAAAACTAGCCAGTGCAAATACTTTGATTCGAGTTAGCTGCATGCTCCATACCGTTTGGTAGGTCGAATCGTTGTAGATGATCAGCCGGTAACGGTTCTTGAGCTTCTCGATTAATTTCTTCTTCTTATCCTTTTTAACCATTGTAAGATTTTGCAAGCAACAAAATTAGCAACAATTCGATGAATGCCTATTGTGGCGCATTGAAATTAATACTTTTTAACGGATCCGCAGAGAATAAAAAAAATAAAATCAATGAATTGTTTTGTTATTCCAAAAACATGCTCTATATTTGCAACCGCATTTGAGAAATAAACATCTCGAATGAGCGTTCAAAACAGACAAAAAGCATTCAAGATATATTGCGGGATGGAGCAGTTGGTAGCTCGTTGGGCTCATAACCCAAAGGTCGTCAGTTCGAGTCTGGCTCCCGCTACACCGAAAGGAGAATCAAGAAATTGGTTCTCCTTTTTTTATTGCTTTTTTGGACTCATCCCAATTAGATCCATTTCTTTGTTGTTCTTTGAAGGGATCGCTGAGTCTATTGTTACCGTATAGTATGCCAGTTTGATGCATCGCAATGGTCTTTTTTTTCTGTGATTTTTGTTGTATCTTTTATTTCTCATCCTAGCTAAACAATGAGTTGTTCTGACCATTGTATATGGCAAGTTTAAAGCTTAAAGGCTTAAACTATTCTTTCAAAAACTTCCGCGTCTGGATACAACCTGCAAAGAATGCAGTGTATGTTTTATTTCTTTTAATTTTTTATTTAGTTAATTATGATAAGAAATTTTCGATTTTTAAACAATCTGACCTTACTTATGGTGTTTGTTTTTACATTATTCGTTGTTGGCTGTAACAAGTTAGATGACGGAGTTATCCCCAACTCGATGGGAGATGAGAATTTAAAAAGTGGCAAAGCGATTAAAAAGGGTGAGCTGACCATTGTTGAAATTGCGTTGAATCTCGCTGGAGATCTGACAGATCCAGACGGTCAGTTTAATGAATTGGTTAAGGCTCTTTTGTATGTCGATGGTGAGTTAGGAACCGGATTGGTTGGCACCTTAAATGGTACCGATCAGTTTACTGTTTTTGCTCCTACTGATGCGGCTTTTGAGGCTCTTTACAGTGCCCTGGAAGTCGGTGGAATAGATGAGCTCCCCGCAGAATTGGTTCGGGATGTGTTGCTCTATCACGTTACGGATGGCCGACGGGCTTCCAACAGTGTTGTTCCTAAAAAGAATGTTCGTACCATTGAAACGTTGCTGGGAGTGACATTTACCGTGGACACCACACCAATGATTACGGCAGTTGGCAATACGGCTAATTTTGTTGAGATGGATGGCGCTCTATTCATTAATGTTTCAGCATCCAATGGAATTATCCACGTTATCGACGCTGTAATTTTACCTATCGTACCTTAGGACTATAATTTGAAGAAATGAAATTGGATACTGCTAAACCATCGGTGTGCACGAAAGTTTTAAGCGTATGGTTATTTTTTGCTAAATCCTTTTTCTGTGTTAGGAAATGTTCTAATAAATTGATTGGTTTTGTGGTGGATGAATAATCAGGCGACTACTCTTCAAAATCTGATGGACTCAAAAACCGGAAGCTATTTGTTGGTATCATGGGTTTGTAGGATCGTTGTGCAGACCTACTGACGAATAGGAGTGTTCTAGAGAACGAGATAATTGAAGGCTTCCAGATACACTGAAAGGAGAATCAAGAAATTGGTTTTCCTTTTTTTATGCTTTTTTTAAAGTAATTGGTTGATCCAGTTGTTGAGCGAGGCACACGAGGGTGGATGCTGCCCGGTACGATCGAGCTAGCGCGTCTAAAGTAATAATTAATGCTATTCCTACATGGTGCTATTGCGCCAGGGTGAAGCGGAAGCTCATGCCAAAGTTGGTGTTTGATGTGGGGAATGAGAGCGAAGTAAAAGGTTTATTGATGACCTTGTCGAAATAAACGCGCAGTTGGAAACGATCGCTGAGCATGTAGTCGGCGGTGGTTTTGATGGTGATCGCATTTTGTCCGGCTGTCAGCTGATCGGTTGCCTCTACGAGCTTGCGAATCAGGGTTTTGTTTTTTCGGAATGACACATCGGCCCGGATGTTGAGGTCGTTGGAGTAGGCTTTCTGCGATCGTTTGGTTTTGATGATTAAGTCCATGCGTTCGAAACGGTAGCCTAGTCCAAAGGTGTACTCGTTGGTTAGCACTTCGGTGAGCTGGTTGTTGGCAAAGTTGAGGGCTAAGTTCCGGCTGCGGCTCACTTCAGCACGGGTGGTCATGTCGTTTAGCCAGGTCACATCCATGTTAATCAGTGGGCTGAACTGCTCGTTGATGCTTACTGCGTTAATGTCGTAACGTCCGGTAAAGTTACCGCTCAATTCATTCATGACATAGCTAAACCCATCGTTGTAAATTTGATCGTTATAACTCAGGTTGGTGATGAATGAGCCCACATTGTAGCTGGAGCGATAGGAGTGGTTGATATTCAGCGTCTTGATGACCTTGTTTAGCCCTTCTATTTTGGTCACTAGCCCATCGTAGGTTACTCGCCAGTTGGGGCGCATGTATTTGATGGATGGGAAAGGATCGAGCGACACTTTATTGGGGTTTTGTCCGGTGTAGGCGGCAATAAAGGCAGGCACCAGTACTTGTTGAGAAGTTGGGCCGTAGCCGGAAGGATAACCTTCAGCAACTTGGTGGGGCGCTTCGGGGCTATAGCCTTCGGCCGGATTGGTGATACGCTGGTCAGCCAGACGCCAGGCAATCGTTCGGCGGTAATCCATCATGTTTTGAAATGGCACTGACTCTTGGATATCAGCCTCGCCAATCTTACTGAAAGCTGTGCTCCAGGTGTTGATAGACATGGAGAAGTTACCTTGTAATGTCTTGTTGTTGGCGCTGAACCGACCCGACTCGTTGTCATAGGAATAATATTCCTGCATATTTTCTGAATAGGAACGATTTGCTGTCAGGTCAATGCGAAGAAAGGGAATCGGCTCTACATTGGCGCGAATGCTGAACGTTTCGTTGTGGTTCATCCGGTAGGGCGCATTTAGGGTGGTATCGTTGGTATACCATCCTTTGCTGATGGCTTTGCGGGGGAAATCATCATCTTGCCAGCCAAATAGGAAGGGGAGCCCGGGAGCGTTGCTGCTGCCAATATTTCCAAAGGTAGCTGGATCAGGATTGTAATTTCCAGCACCAAAAAAGGTGGGCTCGGGCAGGAATCCCGGCATGATGGTTCCATCGGAGCTGGAATAGGAGATGGACACGTTCTTGACACTCATGAGGGTTCGGGCGGTGTATTGTGCTATTTTCAGCATCACGCCATCGCCAACCTCACGTTTTCCGGTTACCCGTACCTGTACCTGATTGGTATTGTTGGGTACCATAACTGTTACCCGGTTTTCATTCACCACAACGACTTCTCCCTCGACCTTGCTGCCAGTCGAATTGATTAGGGCGACTTCCACATTTTCCGTTTTCAACTTATGGTTGATCACTTTAGCCGTGTTGGCTTTTAGGTTGGTGGGTGAACTTTCGTAGGTAACGGTCTTGTACTTGGGTTCTGCCTGCCTTGTTCTGGAGCGGGTGGCGGCCTGGGCCCGGCTGCGCGAGCTTCGCGCAGAACGTGTGCTGGAACCGTATTTCTGGTTTACTTCTTTCAGAAACGACACTTTATTGTATAGGTTGAGCATGTTGACTTGTCCGTTGAGTTGGGCCACCCGAGCATTCTCAGCGGTATTTCCCAGTCGGGTCGATTCGTCTGTGATCGGTCCGGCATACCAATCGTATTGGGCTTGGTAGCGTCCTGTTGCACTTACCCAGTTCAGGAGTGGTATTTTATTTAGCGGAGCCACGTAAGAGGCGTTAAATGTATGATGATATAAGATAGGGCGTCCCAGGTTGAGCAGGTTGGTAATGATGGAATCGCGTTTTAACTCATAGTCATCATCCGACCGGTTTATACGTCCTTCGGGTTCATCAATGCGAGCAGTTCCCTGCGAGGAAAAATCCAGTTTCAGTGATCGGCTCAGGTTGAAATTGAGGTCGAAGTACCTGTTCCAAAGAAATTCTTTGTCAAAAGTACGGGGAATAATCATATTCGGGTTAGTCATATTTCGCGCTTTCACTTCCTTGTAATGCCGGTAAAGATCTGTTCGGTAGGATAGCTGAGTCGGCATGGGGTAAAAGTTAAAATCACGAACCAGCTGCAGGGCTTTCCCTTTCAGGAAATTAACCTTTTTGAAAGGTTCAACCAGCTTTGGGCGGTTGTTGAAATTGTAGCTAAACATTCCCCGGTAGTTTTTTTCGAGGCTGTATTCCGTATTGACATTACGCTTCTTTAGTTCGTTGTAGGCATAAGTAACGGAAAAGTTTGTTGGGTCGTACAGGCGCGGTTTTCCCGATTTATTCATTTTGTCGACCTTCACATTGGTGAAGTTGATGCTCTTGCGGCTCACATAGTCTTGGGCAACCTGTTTTAGCGAGTCGCGTTCCGACTTGGAGTCCAGCTGGTCGATGGCATCATCCATCTTAATATCGGGATCCAGCGGGTTGTATTTGGGATTACTGATGCTTTTGGAAACTCCTACATAAAGTGGAATACGTACTTTGGCTTTCTCGGGGAAAAATTTCCCCAGCTCAAAGTTGGATGAGATATCGTATTCCACCAAGTCGTCCAGAGCTCGTTCGTTCATGGTTTGATCGATGCTTCCAAAGCCTGAAGAGCGGGTGCGTCCGGCAACGACTACCGAGCCGAGGTCGGCCAAGCGGGCTGACACTCGTGCATTAGCAGCCCACCCACCTTCTTCGTCAAAGTCTGTTAGCCGGAGTTCATTGGCCCATACCTCTACCGATTTTGGGCCGGGATTGAGGTTGCCTTGTTGTTTATGGCGTACTCCCATCAAGATAAGATCCACCTCGGCCAGGTTGGGAGTTCCCTTTACTTTCACCAGATTCTTGTTGTTATTCCATCCCTGGTGTGGAAGCTCGTAAATGTCGGTTATGTTGATGGTTGCTCCGGACTGGCGAACCTGCTCATTTCGGGCCATCTTGGCATCGGGAAACAGGTCAAGAGGAATGTCAATCCGGTTTTCGTCGGGCCAAACCAGGTAGCGCTGACTTTCAATATCACCATTGTAAAAGCCGGGCTCGGTCAGTTGTAAGGGCACTTCATATTCGTAGTAGTTGTTCTCGTCGGTTCCCAGGCGGATGAAGTAATGCAGCTCGTCATCGTTTAGTGGGTAGCCGTCAATTTCTTCAGCATGTAGTTCGAGTTTGAGGCGTCGGTAACGTCTAAAATCCATGCCCAGCGTTTTGTATGCTGCTCGCGCATCGCCCTGCTGCAGGTCGATCACTTTTAGTACCAATGATTGTTCATTGAGCTGGAGTAGTTGTGGGTTGGCCGGATCGATCACCCGGTCAATTCCAGGTGGCAGAATATAGTTTACCGGCTCTTTTCGGCTATTTTCTTCGATATTGACCGCTGAGATTTCAAATTCGGTTTGAGGACTTGGCGCCACGTTTGTTTCGTCAATCTCATCGGTAAAACGTCTCCAGTCGGAACGAACCAGATCCATGGTTGCAAAACGCAGGATGGTGGTGTCCTGGAACCCTTTCAGGAACATTCGCATAAACCGGATAGAGCGCAGCCCTTCAATGTCAATCTTATCCTCATAGCTGCTGATGGGGACTTTAAACTGGTACCAGTTGACTTCCTGAGTCCCTCCGGTTGGAGCTTCGCTTTGCCCTACCCGAACGTCGGTAATGAAGTTTTGTCCCAGCTCCATGTCTTCGGGGCGAATACTGATGCGGTATTGGTAATAACGCTCGTATTCATTCAGGGTGTTGTCGTTGTTGATGTCTTCAATGTCGGGCATGGTGGACGCCGTAGTCGGATACGACTCGGGCGACATTTCCGAGGTGGGCGAATTGCCATCTGGGCCATTGTAGTTTTTATAGCGGGTCAGAATGCTGGCTTCTTCTGCGTCATAATCCGATCCACGATAGTAATGGTAATTATCGCTGGCCGGGTCATTCAGCGCATCGTTTAAAGCTGTTTGATTCAGAATTCCCTGAAGAGCCTGTAAATAACTTCCGAAGAATGTTCGTTCGTCTTCATCGGTTAACCCATCAAAACCCACATCCTGAAACTGCCTTGAGACGGGGTCGTTGGCAAAGGCATTCACAATTGATTGTTTGGTCGAAACCCGTCCCCAAACGGTGGTGTCGATATCTGTCAGGTCGGCGGTTTCGGGTAGTCCGTTCTCGAATGCCTTGCGCGAATCTTTTAATAGATCTTCGGAGATATCTCCCAGGTTGAAATAGAGGTCACCGCCTGTATTGGGTAGGCCGTTTTGCTTGTCGTAAACAAAGGGATCCATCATCCAGAATTCGATGTATTCGATATTAGCTGCTTCGAAGTCTGTTGTTTCAATTTTTCGCATAATCCCTGCCCAGCGCGACTCGGGGCTATTTAGCTTCCCTTCGGAGCCGACACCCGCTGAGTAAGGTGATGGGGACGTGTCGAAGTTGTAGGGCCCTTTTTCTTTCGGATAGTAAGCCAAGTCGAGCACCGGAATGTTGGTTGGTGTTCCGGTAGGGGTTTCTTTGTCCGGGAAAATTTCTTTTTGAAAAACCTCACGCACAAAGTGATTCCGTTGCTGGCTGCGGTCGCCTTTGATATGCGAAGGGGTTTGTGAGGTGTTGCGCAAAAACAGCGGATCAATGATGTACCAGGCCAGTTTGGCACGGTTGTATCCGTAAGCCAGATCATCGTTCAGGTTGCCTTCGGGAAAAAGGTCATCCTGCTTTTGCGGAGTGCTGGCTAACACCCAGGCCTGCCGGGCTTTGAGATTGATCGATGTTTTGGTGGCCTCAAAATCATCAATATAAACGGTTCCTTCCTTGTCGATGACTTTGGAATGGCCAGGAACCAATTGAGCGAACTCAGCTTCCATCGAGATGGAGGAAGGCTCCTTGGTTTCGATGAAAGGCAGTTTATCGACCAGGGTGGTCAGCAAATTGGATTCGGTGCTATAGTTGGCGTCCAGGCCCCAGATGGTGTTGGAAATGGGATCTTCTCCATAGGTTACTTTCTGGGTTAGCGGACGTTCGTTCATGTGTAGCACCGTTGCTCCCAAATTAAAGTTATCGGAGAAGGCATAGTTGGCGTGGGTTCCAACCAGTGTTTTTCGTTGTACGCTGAATAGGTCTTCACTTTCGGTGCTAATGCGGATGGGGGTGCCCGATTCCAGTAAGCCTGCATTGATGATTTTTACACGCCCCAGCGTGTAGTCAACGGTGTAGTCGATGTATTCCTGCAGCTCGCGTCCACCGGCAGTTACTTTAACCGAACCTTGTGCTACGTTCATGGTTCCCAGTGTAATTTCAGAGCTGGAAGAACCTTCGTAGCTTCCTTTCAGAATGAATTTATTGTGCTTGGTATCTTGTTCTGCATAGGTCTTTGTCGAGTCGTAGAGCGATTGGTATGCATATTTCTCAGCCAATGCAGGGTCTGAGATTGAGTCGGCCAGATGGCTGCCAAAAGGCTCCAGTACCGGGAATATAATCCGTCCGCTGGAAGACAGCACCGTGATGCCTTCAATGTAATCAAACACGCCGTCTCGCCCTGGGTCGAGCTGCGAGTTGAGGTTGTCAACATTCAGGACATTTAGTAGAATGTGTCCCTCCAGATTAGTGTCGGGCAGGTAGTTGATGTCGGTTCCAGAATCGTTTTGATATAGCACATCCAGGATGAAGTTTTCTTTGGAAAGCTGGTACGCGTTCAGGCTGTAGATGTTTTTCATCATCAGTTTCCATGTTGGATACTGGGGTGAAAGGTTGGTGCCTTTCAGTAATTTCATGACCAGTGTTTGCGGGGCTTCAATGCCATCGGTTGAAAATTCTCCCACCTGGAAGGTTTGTCCGTTAGCTGTGTAGTTGTAGGCCACCATCAACACTTCGTCGGTGTTTAATGACGAATTTAACGAAATGTAACCCAGGTTTTGATGCACGGTATATTCCGAGGGGCTGAGCTTCCGGGCTTGCTCTACTTTTTCAAAATCCTGACCACCTTTAAATTCAAAAGCAGCCAGGCTTTGCAAGGTTTTGTTGATCAGGTTTACCTCTCGAATATCGCTGTAACTGCTAATAATTTCGGAGTATAAGTTGTTGGCGTCGTTGTAGGGGTAGATGTTTTCAGGATAGGGCTTGGTGCCTGTTTCCTGAAAGCTGGGCACCGTGTTGTAAATGTTGTTTTGGTGCTCGCCCAAGTCCATAAATGACAGTATATTTCGGGATTCATCGGTTTGATTGGACTTGTTGGTTACCCAAACTTCAATTTTATTGATGGTGATGGCCGACCGGACGATTGGAAGCTTGGCCAGCGCTTCGTTGTAGCTGTCGCGAAAATATTGTCCCAGAAAGAAGTGGCGGTTGGCATCATAATCCAGTACTTCAATTTCGAAGTTTGATTTTTGGGCTCCTCCCTCTGTCTCAATTACCTGTGTTTCACCTTTGTTTTGCGAGAAAATGGTGGTCAGGTTCAATTTGCCGAACTGCATTTCGGTTTTTACCCCAAACAGGTTGGTTCCACCGCTGATCAGCGATCCGTTGAGTGGCAGCGATACATTACCGGCTTCTACTTTCTTCAGAATTTCATCTTCACTGCCGGTGTAGTCGATGTTCATCTTGTTTTCGTAATCGAAGGTAGCCTCGGTATTGTAATTGACCCGCATCTTCATTTTTTCGCCAATGTTACCCATGACATTCATCTGGATCTTTTGGTCGAAATCGAAGGTCGGTGTTTTACGCAAACGCTCGGGAATGGCCGGGTTCTCGGTGGCGTTCATTTGGTAGCCAAAACTTACTTCAACATAGCCTTGCGGACGGATGTCGATGCTGTTGCCTCCAAAAATCCGGTTGAAGGCCTCTCCACCGACGGTCAGACTAGGGATAAGGGATCCTTGACTTTCCATGTCGAGTTGATTGCCCCGGACCCGCCAGTAATTACGGACGGAGTTTTTAAAGTCGTAATCGACAAATTCCTGAAGCGACATCGTTTTGGGAAGCCGGTAATTTAGGGCCCCAATCTTTTCATAAAAAATATATTCACCGGTTTCCGGATTATACTCGACTTCGGTGCTTATGTTGGAAGGGCGACCTAAAAAAAGTCCTGAGCTGTCTTTTTCCTCAGGGAAATTGAACGCTGGTTCATCTTCGAAGGGGTAAGGTAATATGCCGGTGGTGTCTATTTCGACCGAATCCGTTGTGATGACATCGCTGGGCTGTGTTTTTCCGTTCGTAGGGGGTGGAGACAAGATCCAGCCCATGCTTAGTATTCCCGGAAAAACAACTGTTACAAGAATATTTGTTAAGCTCTTTTTCAATGCCAGTCTTTTTCAACGTTACAGCCCTTTTAGGGCTCTTTTTATGGTGTCTTCGACGGTTAGCTCAGGATTGGCTTTCAGAAGTTTATCCAGCTCTTTTTCAATATTCTTCTTGGCGAATCCCAGCATTACTAATGCTGATAACGCTTCATCGCGGATTGTATTGTCTGCTTTTGAGATTAAAATTTGGTCGCTGGCAGCCGTTTTTCCAATCTTATCTTTCAGGTCAATGATCACTCGCTGCGCTGTTTTTGCACCAATGCCCTTTATGCTTTTTAGTAAGTTAACATCTTCTCCCAAGATGGCCTGACGAATTTCTTCAGCAGCCAGCGATGATAGCATCATCAGCGCGGTGTTGGAGCCGATACCATTAACGGAGATCAGCAAGCGAAATAGTTCGCGCTCGCTGGCTTCGGCAAACCCGTAAAGCAGGTGAGCATCTTCTCGAACGGTTTGGTGTAAAAAGAGTTTCGTTTGTTCTTTTCCGTTGATGAGAGAATAGGTGTTGAGTGAAATATGAATGAAATAACCAATTGAGCCTGCTTCGATGACGGCATTCGCTGGGGTCAGTCCAGTTAGTTTTCCCTGAATGTATTCGTACATGATGCTGTGCTTTAATTTTCAGGTTCGTCTGAGGATTGCAAATCAATGTTTTCATCAACCTGGTTGGGGTTGATTTCAAATTTCTTCAATGGGTTTTTATTAATTTCCTTATAGCGTTCGCGACTTTTGTGAACATCGATAGCCAGGTAAAGTGCTTGTCTGAAGGAGTCGGGAGAGGCTTTATCTTCTCCGGCAATATCAAATGCAGTACCATGGGCTGGCGAAGTGCGGATAAATGGCAGCCCTGCCGTATAGTTCACGCCCTTGTCAAACGAAGCCAACTTGAAAGGGGTTAGTCCCTGGTCGTGGTACATGGCCAGAATCGCATCAAACTTGGCATAGTCGCCCGATCCGAAAAATCCATCGCTGGGGTAAGGTCCAAGCGCCAGTATTCCTTCTTTTTTGGCTTGCTCAATGGCAGGCATGATAATCTCTTTTTCTTCGGTTCCCAGCAAGCCGCCATCGCCAGCGTGAGGATTTAGTCCAAGCACTGCGATGCGGGGCTTTTTAATGCTGAAATCCTTTTCCAATGAGCTATCCATGATTCGCAGTTTACTTAAAATTGCTTCCTTGGTAATCAGGGAAGAAACTTTGGCCAGAGGGACATGGGTAGTGACTACGCCGATTTTCATAATTTCACCGACCATCAGCATCAGGTAATTCTTGGCACCAAATTGTTCGGCTAAAAATTCAGTATGTCCCGGGAAATCAAATTTATCTGACTGGATATTGTCTTTATTGATTGGGGCTGTAATTAAAGCATCGATGTCGCCGGCCTTCAGATCATTAACAGCTCGTTCCAGTGCCATATAGGAAGCTTCTCCTGCAATTCCGGATGATTTCCCCAGTTCAACGCGGATATTATCATCAATACAGTTGATGATGTTCGCGCGTCGCGGGTCAGCTTCGCGGGCATTCTGAATATTGTTAAAGTTGAAATTGTTTAAATTCAGGGCCTTTCGGTGATAGGCAGCAACCTTGGGAGAGCCATACACCACAGGGGTACACATTTCCAGAATACGTGCATCCAACAGGGTTTTCATAATTACTTCATAGCCAATCCCGTTGATGTCGCCTTGTGATATGCCGATTCTTATTTTGTGTTTGCTCATTTTATCAGTCTCTTATGATGTTGTGGAAATCTTGAAATCTCTTGTTCACAGATATTTTATGTGAAAGGCAAAGTTAATTCTTTATCTGAACTTTATCAAAATAGATTAGGGTTCGCCTGGACCGAATCGATTATGATGGATTTTGTTGCATTCAAGCTCGTTGATCGGCTTCCCTGGGCGGATTTGCGCAGGGTGGCCAACGGCAATTATGCTTAGTATGCGGAGATTTTCCGGAAGCTTAAGCAGCTGTTGGATAAACTGCTCAGCTGTTTGTTTCTGATCGTGTGGGCGGTTGCGAATTTGCACCCAGCAGCTTCCCAAACCGAGTGATTGAGCGGTAAGCTGCAGTAAAATACTGGCAATGGAGCAATCCTCGATCCAAACATCTCCCTTGTTTTCATCGGCCAATACTACGATTGCCAGCGGAGCATTGCTGAGAAAGGCGGCTCCATGTGGCTTGGATTGACTTAATTGCTGGATGAGGCTTGGATCATCAACAAAGATGAATTCCCAGGGATTCCCGTTTTTAGAAGAAGGAGCGCGTAAGGCTGCCTCCTGAAGCAGTTTCTGCTTGTCGAGATCAATTTTTTCGCTTGTAAACTTTCGTATGCTCCTGCGCGAGCGAAGTAATTCAATCATGTTTTTGATTTTTATGTCTGATCGATGCTTGCTGAGTTGTTGCTTTTGGAAAAGTGGAAACTCAGGTCTTGTAAAAATAAGAAAGCATGTGTAAAATTAGATCAGAATGGCAAAAATAATTAACAAAAGTAACAACATGAAAAGGATGAGCTGGTTTCGTACAAACAGCCCGAGTAAAATGAGCAGTTCCAGTTCTTCGGTGTCAGCTGAGTAGATTTCGATTTGCCCTTTGTCTTTTGATAGTAATTCAAAGCTTTGGAAGATAATGATTTCCTGTCCATTGAATTTCCAGGCCCATCGTGATTGCCAAAAGTTTTTAATTTCCAACTCGAAGCGTTTTCCATTGATCACCACGTTGGTTTTGGGATTGAATAGGTTGATCATGATGGAGGCCAAAGGTGCTTGGTTGTTGGTGTCAAATATTTCCAATTTGGATAGGAAAAAGTCACGGGTAAGTATAAAGCGTCTTCCTTTCATCGTTGCCAGTGCATCTGAACTGAACATGTTTTTCCATTCAATCAGTCCGATTTGCTCTGAGTTACGAGTAATTTGCAATTGGTTTCTAAAAATGCTCTTTGTCCAATAAAGTTTTTCCATAGTTTGTCAATATTGCCATTTGCAAGGTATGAAAATTAGTGGAAAGATGGTAGGCTTTTATGTCGAATAGTAGGGCCTTCGAATGGAAGGAGCAATGCGTGCAAGTTGATGGAGATAAATAGAAAAGGCCGTTGTTCGCGCTGAACTCGAACGGCCTTTTTAAGAAATTATAAATATTGACTCGGTTAAAACAAGAAGCCTAAGTTCAGGGAAAGCGCTTTGTTCTGAATGTCATTCTCGAGTTTGTAAACCTCGGAAATACCCATGTCATAGTTTAAGCTAATTAGCAGTTTGTGGGCGGCTGCCGGAAGCTCAAAGCCCAATTCGAAAGCCCAGCCAAAGTCGGTCGGCTTCACCCCATCCTTGATCTTAGTGGTTGCTTCGGCCAGTTCATATTCTGCCTTCAAGCGGGAAGCAAGGTAGGGGCCCGTTGCCAAAAATATTCGGGATGCTTTCCCTTCAACCAAGGCAGAAGAAAATTCGGCTTTTACAGGAAGTTCAAGATAATCTATGCGGTAAGTTTCATCTGCGTTATCGTCGTGGCTTCCTTTCTGTGTCCAAAGTAGTCCACTTTTTATAGCGAACCAATCGTTGGTGCGGTAGCGTGCTAATAAGCCTGCGTTGACATTGTGATGCCGATTTCCATTTTTGCAGATGTTTCCCAAGTCGGACTGAGTTGTAGCTCCAACTCCCAGTTGGGCACCCAACTCAACTTGGCTAAATGCCTGTACTGAACTTGAAATAAGCATAATCAGCAGGCTGAGTGTTTTTAATTGTTTCATTTTTCTTTGTTTTAATTGTTATTTCATTCGACGGAATACGTCTAAACGTCGAAAGAGAAGCAAATTTTTTTAAGTGCTTATCCCATGAAATAAAATGTTTAGTAAATCATTTAAGCGTTCTTCAATGTCAATCTCTTCATCAGTAAGGAAATAGGGTTCCTCGAGGCCGCGCAGGGCAATCACAACTGTTCGGGCTGTAAGGTTGACGTTTAGGCTTCGGAATTGCCCACTTTGAATTCCTTCTTCCAAGATTCGAGCAATCGTAGCTTGTTCTTTTTGGTCGTGCTTTTTCCGGATTTGTTCTATGAATTCAATTTTGCTTAGAAAGTCATTTTTCAAGGCATCGTAATAATTGACGAAATCACGAAATCCTTTCATTCTCCCTAAAACGTAGGCTGATAGTTTCTCGCGGGCTGTATGTTGCTCTTGTACCGAGCGTTCAATTTTCGAAAATAGAATGCCAGCTTCCTGTTCAACAACGGCTTGGAAAACTTCTTCTTTACTTTTGAAGTAGTAGTAAAGCGAACTTTTCCCTTTTCGGGCAGCCACAGCAATTTCGTCCATGGTTGTCTTCCGAAACCCGTACCTGGCAAAGGTTTCACGGGCTACCTCAATAATGCTATTTCTTACTTTTTCGCTCAAGGATCTGTTTTTCGACTAATTCGGTTCAAAAGTACAAATATTTTTGGAAAACGAATTCAATTACAAAAAATATTAAAAGGAACTTCAAGTTTTGCTTCTGCCAACGGGTTTATCTTAAGGTTCATTAGCCGATTTTGGGGATGGTAAATTGGAACCGACTCCCTTTGCCAACTTCACTTTCAACAAATATTTGCCCTTGGTGCTTTTCTACAAACTCCTTGCAGAGGATTAGGCCAAGACCTGTTCCCATTTCATTGACTGTTCCCGGAGTTGAATAGCTTTCTTCAATCCTAAAGAGCTTTTGTAAGGCTTCTTGCTGAATGCCGACTCCGTCGTCAGCAACGGAAATCATTAATCCGTTTTTTTTTTGTTGGGCTGATATGGTAACTTGACCTCCCGGATTGGTGAATTTTATGGCGTTTGAAATCAGGTTGCGCAGGATCGTTGAAATCATGTAGTGATCGGCAAATGCCGGTGCTTTTGTTGGAAGCTCTTTTACCAGAGTAATCGATTTTTGTTCGGCATTCTCATTCAGTAGTAGCGTGGCTTCTTCGATGAGCGAAATACAGTCAATATGTTCTGGGTTGTACTGTGTCCTTCCGGTTTGTGAGCGAGACCATTCGAGGAGGTTTAACAACAGATCCATGGCATTTTGTGCCGATTGTTGAATGATTTGGACATATCTTTCGAGCCCTGTAAAGTCTTTAATTTCAACTTTGTCGGCCAGTAAGCTTGAGAAGCCGATGATGCTGCTGAACGGACTTTTTAAATCGTGAGCAATGATAGAAAAGAATTTGTCCTTGGTGGCATTGAGTTCACGCAAACGGATTTCATTTTCTTTCAGGTTTCGCTGGGCTTGTTTGCGCTTGCTGATGTTGCGAATAAAACTTTGGTAAGTTCCGTTATACATGGCTCTTGAACTCATCTCGACCTCTATCGTGGTTCCATTTTTTTGTTTAAGCTCCCGCTCAACTTTCAGTGTCTCCCCCGATTTGAGCTGGTCGTATCTCAATGGATTCTGGTGCAGCTGGCTTAAGGTGAACAGATCATTCATGTTCATTTGAAGAAGTTCATCTTTCGAAAAGCCGGTTAGTTCGCATGCTTTGTCGTTAACGATTATGAAATCGCCCTTGCTGTTACCCTGGAAGAAAGCATCAGGAGCCATCTCCAGAAGATGGCGGTAGTTTGCTTCACTTTTTTTGATGGCTTCTTCCTGCTTTTTGCGATCGGTAATGTCTTGAATGATACCGAAGATAATGCCATTTTCTTTATCGAAAGTGGCGGTGGAATGAATGTCTTTGATCTGGCCGGTGTCGGCAGCTTTTATCTTGAATTCTACCTCATAGGGTTTACTTTGATGCAGCAGATTTTTTAATGCTTTATCAAGCTTAGGCCGGTAATCTGGCAGCGGAAATTCTTTGATGACTTCATAATTAAACTGGTCGCGGTTGACTCCGTATATCTTTCTGGCCCCTCTGGATGCGAGAATAGACATGTCATTGAGGTGGAGTTCCCAGTTTCCTGATTTTGAAGCAAGTTCTGCCTGGCGTAACCGTTTTTCACTAAGTGATACTCTCTTATGGTTTTTTTTGCGCTGTTCGCTATCATAAATGATGAGGTGTAAAAGAAGTTTGGCTCCAAATTCAATGGTGCTGACGCACATTTCGGTTTTTATCGGGAAACCTTTACTGGTTGTTTGGTGGCACTCAAAATAGTCGAGCTTGTTTTTGCGGGCCTGGTTGAGCAGGAATTGGATTTCCGTGGCTGATTCCATGCTGAAGTCCTGGATCCGCATTTGCTGAATCTTTTGAACAGGTATTCCATAGAGCTTTTCAGCCTGTCGGTTGGCATGCATAATCGCGCCCGAATCCGGATCAATGACCAGATTGGCTGCTTTGTGATCTTCAAACAGCTTATGGAAGAGTTCCCCATTCTTGTTTTGGATACCTTCTTTTAATTGTTGGTTTTCATCTTCTGTTTTCATGATGTCAGGGCATGTTTGTATCCTGGTTTTTCAAGTCACAGATCTAGAAAATACATGTATTGAAACGGTTGAGTTTGATGTGGCATGCAAGCTCGTTTTCGCGTTCAGTGAACTTTTTGCATCGATATTATCTTTTGCAAAGTTTAGGTCGCAATACCAAATATATCACTTTTAAATTTTATTTGTGCAATGGAGAGGTGTTTCTTGTATTCAGCAATGCAAAGTTGGTATTGGCCAAGATGTTATCTGTCGGAGCATTCTGCTCGGCTCATACAAAACATTGCTTGCCTATAGGATTGTTGAAAGCTTGAGCAGGTGGAATAAACTTAGCAATCCCTCATTCTGAGACGAGTTTTAAATGATCGGGATTGACTTTTAATCCTTTTTATCCAATGCTTTGGTTGACAGCAGCCCGCAAGCCGCATAAATATCCTGTCCGCGTGAAGCACGAATGGTGGTGGTAATTCCTTTGGCTTCCAATCCTTCTTTAAATTCCACAAGCGTGACTTCGTCTGTTCCTTTTAGTGGGGTGTTGGGAATCGGGTGGAATCGGATGAGGTTGATTCGGCACTTGATGCCATCCAGTAGGCGAGCCATTTCCCGGACATGGGCTGGTGTGTCGTTCAGTCCGTGGAATACGATGTATTCGAATGAAACGCGACGCTGGCGGCCAAAGTCCCAGTTGCGAATTTCCTGTAATACGTCTTCCAGCGGGTAGGCAATTTCTACCGGCATTAGTTGTTGGCGCTCCTCATGAAAAGGGGTGTGCAAACTGATAGCCAAATGGGCTTCGCTTTCGTTTAAAAAACGCACCAGGCCGGGAACGATGCCAATGGAGGAAACTGTAATCCGGCGCGGGCTCATGGCAAATCCCCATTCCGATGTCATTATCTCGGTACTTTTCAGCACTTCATCCAGATTGTCAAATGGCTCGCCCATACCCATGTAAACAATGTTGGTCACGTCCTGCCATTCCGGGATGTTTCGAACTTGGTTCACAATTTCACCGGCTGTCAGTTGTCCCTGGAAACCTTGCTTGCCGGTCATGCAAAACAGACAGCCCATTTTACAGCCAACCTGTGAGGATACGCATACCGTTTTGCGATCGCGATCCGGAATCATGGCTGTTTCAACAAACTTGCCATTGCCGGTTGGGAACAGGTATTTTTTTGTCCCATCAGTACTTTTCTGTACGTTGGTAGTATTGATCAGTCCAAATGAATACTTTTCGGTAAGCAGTTCGCGTGCTTTTTTCGAGAGGTTGGTCATTTCTTCAATCGAAGACACTTCTTTTTTATAGAGCCAATCAGCCAATTGCTTGGCTGTGAATTTGGGCAATCCCAACTCTAAAACAAGTTCTTGCAATTCGCCTAGTGTTTTTCCAAAAAGTGCTTCTTTGACCATCGTGTAAATTTTCTGCAAAGTTATAAAAGAGATTCAGATGCGAAAACAGTTGAAACGCAATCGCTTTTCAATGTTTGCAAGTTTTCTACTTTCAAGCAAACCGGCAAACCGATTAGCATTTGAAAGCTTAGCTGAACTCTGCCTAAAAGTAAATTTCGGCTATGATGTTTTCGTAAGGAATGCCGCGCTCAATCAGCAAGTCTCGAACTTCCACCACCATCAGTGCTTTTCCGCAGAGGTAATAGTGCTGATCATCCGGAAAATTCTTCACGGTTTTCAGATAGTCGGTTACCCGTCCCGGAAACACATCGCACGATTGTTCTTGCGAGCAACATCTAACGTAATTTTTGTCAAGAGACCAGTCCAGTTCGTCTTCAAAATAGAATTGGTTGAGGTGGCGGGCACCGTGAATCAGTGTTTTGTTTTCGAACTGTCCAGAGCGAAACATGCTGTAGAACGGGGCAATGCCAGTTCCTGTGGCAATCCACCAGGCGGGCTTGTTGGTTCCCAGAAAGCTGCCGTAAGGTTCCGACACCAGCAGCTGGTCGCCGGGAATCATGGCTGCCAGCTTTGGGGTGAGGTAGCCCTCTTCCTTTATATTGAATAGTACCCGGATCTCCTCTTCGTGATCGCCACTGCAGATGCTGTAGATGCGCGGTGGCTGCGTGTTGTCAAGGGCAATTTTTACGACTTGTCCGGGGATGAAGTCATGTCTCCGTTTGTAGGAAATCAGAAACACCCCGGGGGAGATTTCTTCGTTTCCGGTCACTGTTTCCTGGTTTAGCTGAATGGCTTTTTTTTGATATTCTTCCGCTTTGGGCATTGTTTAATCTATTTACTCAACCAATTAACGCAACCAACAGCATTTGGTTTTCATCAAAAAAAGAAAAATCATGAAACGAATGGTAATTATTGCATTATGCTTTTTCCCTTTTTTTGTTGCGTGCAACAAATAGGATGAATTTCCGGAACAAATCCCCATATGTCTTGAATAACGGCTAAGTCTTTATTGTTGATTCTCAATCCTTCGTAAAATTCATTAATTTTGCGCTATTCAATGAAGGGGACTAATTTTATGCAATGTGTGGCAAAAATGATATTAAAAGTGTTGGGCTGGTTGTTACTGCTGCCAGTTTATTTCTACAAGTATGCCATTTCACCGCTTACTCCAGCGTCATGTCGCCATGTCCCCACTTGTTCGCAATATGCTGTTGAGGCGGTTAAAATTCATGGCCCGTTTAAAGGATTTTGGTTGGCCGTCAAACGTATTTCCAAATGCCATCCGTGGGGGACGCATGGCTATGATCCGGTTCCGGACAGAAAACAGATTAAAATCAAAAAGCTAAAGTTGAAATAGTAATAGACGGAGTCTTGTCTGAGCGTAAGATGCGTTTCTTCAATTTATTGCGAGTGTTGAGGCGTTCGGGCTTGTGGCGTGTTATTTTTCCCTGTTGCCTTTGACCGTTGTTCACATGATGAATATTTGAATGACCAGAAAGTCAAGTGTTCTTCACTTATTTTGATGTGGAAACGAAATTCATGAAAAGTTAATGTTCATCCATCCGCATTTATTAAGGATTGGTTCGGACTAAGTATTTATACTTATTTCTTACCTTTGAAAAAAATAATTATATGGAGTGGGTGATTAGTGTTGTTGTGGTATTAATGGCCGCCCTGTTGAAAGGGATGACCGGTTTTGGGTTTGCCTTGCTGGCAGTTCCTTTGCTTTCGTTGTTTTTTCCAATTCAGTCGTTAATTCCGGCCATGACTTTGTTCAATTTAATCACGTCGGTGTATCTTCTGGCATCAATCAAACTAAAGATTAGAGCCAAACATTTTTTGCCGATGCTACTGGCTAGTTTTATGGGTATCCCGCTGGGAGTTTATGTGTTGACTCTTTTCCCGGAGCAAATGCTGAAGCTGGCGGCCGGTATTTCTATTTTTTCCATCTCGATGGTTTTCTTGCTCGGAGGCAATCACCCGGTTTCGGAAAGTCGTCGGGAGAAACCCATTGTGTTTGCTGGTTTCTTGAGCGGACTGCTTACTTCCTGTATGTCCATTGGTGGGCCTCCAATTGCTTTGGCCATGAATCGGAAAGGGTATTCAAAAGAGTCGTTTCGTAAAATATTTGCCTTAGTGAGTGTTATCAATGCAGCCATAAGTTCGGTGTTGTATGTTGTGCATGGTATATTTGTGGCTTTCTCGCTGAAATTTGCGCTTTTCCTGCTGCCGGTCATTGTGCTGGGAACAAAAATAGGCGATGGTTTATCTCAAAAAGTGAACCAGCTTTTCTTTCGGAAAGTGATACTCTACATCAACCTCTTTTTGGGCCTTTTTATTATTGTTCGGACACTGGTATCCTCGTAACTTATTTTTGTTTGCGGAGTCAACAAAAAATCGTCTGGAGGGTTACTTCACCAGTTGTATCTAAGTTTAACTATCTTTGAATTTGAAAACAGTTATTGACGAAAATGGAGAAAATAGGACTGACTAAAGATTACGTTAGCTTCCTGACTGGTTTCTTGAGTCTTACTGTTTGAGTAATTCCGAAGATAAAATGAAAGAAATGAAAAGACTGGTTTTAATAGCCTTGGTTTTTTTGGGAGCATGTAGCACACCAAAAACAAGCGATAAAAATTTACTGACGGTTAGCATTCTCCCGCAAAAGTATTTTGTGGAGAAAATAGCCGGCGATTTGGTCGAGGTGCAAGTGTTGGTTCCTCCTGGTGCCAGCCCGTCAACCTATTCTTTGTTGCCTTCGCAAATGAAAGATTTGTCGCGTTCACTAGCCTGGCTTCGCATCGGTAAAATTGGTTTTGAAGATGCCTGGCATGAAAAGATTGAACAGGGGAATCCGCACTTGAAAGTTGTTGATACCTCGGCTGATGCCGATTGGATTGCTGATGAAATAGAACAGCATGGCGATCATGTACATGCGCATGGGGTTGATCCTCACATCTGGATGTCGCCCGCCGAAGCTAGAAAAATCGCTGCTCTGACCCACAAGGCACTGGTTAGTTTATTTCCGGATGAAGCCAGTTCGTTTAAACAGAATTATGAACTTTTTCTAACGGAAATTGACTTGTTGGATGAGCAGCTTTTGAGTCAGTTTGATGGCTTGAAAAGCCGAAAGTTTCTGATCTTTCATCCGGCCTTGACTTACTTGGCCCGAGACTATGACCTGGAGCAAATATCGCTTGAGCTGGAGGGCAAGGAGCCCTCGGCTAAGTATATGAGCCAACTGGTGAAGCATGCCCGGGATGTTGGTATTCGAGTGGTGTTTATTCAAAAAGAATTTGACCAGGAAAATGCCCGTCAACTGGCTGATGAACTGCAGGGCGAAGTGGTGCAGCTTGATCCGCTGAATGAAAACTGGGAACAGGAACTGCGTAACATTGCTGATAAATTAGTGGATGCGTCGAAATGAAAGATATGCTGGTTGAAATAAAAAATCTCTCGGTAAGTTACGATAAGCAGCGAGTTTTGGAGGATGCCAATTTGGTGATTCAACCCAATGATTTTCTGGGTGTGATTGGGCCAAACGGCGGAGGAAAGACGACCCTGATTAAGGCAATTCTTGGTTTGGTGAAGCCGGAAAGCGGAAGCATCAAGTTTCACATTCCCCTGAAAAAAGTGGGCTATTTGCCACAGATCAACCAAGTGGATAAACGATTTCCGATAACCGTGCTGGATGTGGTCCAGTCAGGTAAAGTAGGGACAAAGTTCTTATCGCTTTTGAAGAAAGATCCTGCCGATCGCGAGTATGCTGAGCACTTGCTCGAAGAAATGGGTATTTTAGCGATCAAACACAAAGCCATTGGAGAGCTTTCGGGGGGGCAGATGCAGCGCGTCTTTCTGTGTCGATCGCTGATGAACCAGCCGGAATTGCTGATTCTGGATGAACCGGACACTTTTGTTGATAATCAGTTTGAGAGTGAGTTGTACGAAAAACTGAAAGAGTTGAACCAGCGGATGGCAATTTTGCTGATTTCGCATGACGTGGGAACCATTTCTTACTATGTGAAAACCATTGCCTGTGTAAACCGGCAGGTGCATTATCATCCCAGCAATGTGATTAGTACCGAACAGCTGGCTTCTTATAATTGTCCGCTGCAAATTATTACTCACGGACACATTCCGCATACGGTATTGAGTATGCATGAAAACCACCATGATCATGGACACAATCATTGATTTATTTTCATACGACTTTTTTATACATGCCTTTTGGGCATCGTTTTTTGCAGCGGTGAGTTGCGGTATTATTGGTACATACATTGTTTCCCGACGGATTGTTTTTGTGAGTGGCGGTATCACGCATTCTTCCTTCGGCGGTATTGGAATAGGCTATTTTCTAGGCTGGAATCCTTTGCTGGGCGCGGCTATCTTCGCGATTCTTTCGGGCTGGGGAATTCAACTATTCACGCAAAAAGCTAAAGTACGCGAAGATTCCTCCATCGCCATATGGTGGTCATTAGGGATGGCTATCGGGATCATCTTTATCTACCTTAGCCCAGGCTACGCACCCAACCTGATGAGCTATTTGTTTGGAAGTGTGCTCACCGTATCGGTTTCGGAACTGTGGTTTATGGGGGTGCTTTCGGTGGTGTTGGTTTTGTTTTTCACCTTGTTCTATCGCTTAATTTTGTATGTGGCGTTCGATGAAGAATTTGCCAGAACAACTGGCTTGCCTGTAACACTGATCAACTTTTTGCTGATTAGTTTGATTGCGATAACCATTGTGCTGAACATCCGGGTGGTAGGGATTATTTTGATTCTTTCGTTGTTGACCTTGCCTCAAGCAACAGCCAACCTGTTTACCAAGGACTTTAAGCGGATGATGCCGATTTCGGTTTTGTTCGCCTTTATCGGCTCCTTTGTTGGTTTGCTTTTCTCTTTTTATGTCGATATTCCGTCCGGAGCATCCATTATATTCACCTTGGTGCTTCAATTCGGATTGATTAAACTGGCTATTTTTATCCGACAAAATCTGCTTGTTCGTGCCTGATCAACCAATTCAATTAACTTGTATGAGTTGTGGCAATTCGTATCTGAAAGATGAGTTGAGGCGTGATTGCAGCAACTGTTTTGCCTGTACCGGCTGTGAGGTTTACTTGTGCCCCAACTGTCAAAGCGAGATTGTGGTGAAGCCGGTTAAAAAACCGGAAATTAGGAAGTAGGTTTATCTTTGGGGGTGTTTGCGCTTTTGTTCCGCTCGGTTTGAAATAACCATGGTACCCGAAGTGAAGAGCATAGCTAAGATTACCATATAGTTGCTTTCATTTGTTGTCCAGCTCAGGTCTTTGTAATTCAACATGAAAAGTTCAAGTAGAATGATGAGACTTGCGGCGGCAAGTAAAAACTTTCGAAGTTTGTGCATAAGCGGATGATTTTTGTGAGTGGCTTGTTATTTCCACAAAGGACATCCGTGTGAGCCATGTCCTTTGTGAAATTTTTAGTCTTTAATTGATAAGACGGAAAAACAGAGCTCTTTGCATAACTCTTTGCTTTCATCTTAAGGCGTGGTACGATGAGTCTAGTGGTTTTCGTGCTTTTTTGAAACAGCATCCATAACCAGCGACGATGCTCCCAAAACAGCACCGTTTGCAAGCTCCGAAACCTCAATCTTTAATGATTGGTAAAGACGCTGATAAGGGAACTCGTTTTCTAGTACGGCGCGCATGCCTGCTTCAAATAAATGGAAGGATTGACTAACTGAGCCGCCTAGAATGATCGCTTGTGGAGCCAAGGCAAACAGCACATTGGCGATGGCGCGTCCAATATGTTCTCCCAATTCATTAAACTGTTGAAGAGCCTGCTTGTCGCCTTGCTCTGCTTGTTCAGCCAGGGTTTTCCCCGACACCTTTCGATCCTTAAAGAACTGTCCGCTGGCATAGGCTTCCATCGTTTTATCCTGATAGTAGAATGCCCCGAATTCGCCAGCTCCGCAAAAAGTTCCGGAGTACAAATGCGAATTGATGATGATGCCAGCACCTAGTCCGGTTCCGAGGGTAATGCCAACAAAATTGTCGTATTGCTGTCCTTTCCCAAAATAGTTTTCACCTACGGCAAAGCAATTAGCATCGTTATTGACAAAAACAGGCTTGTTGAAACGCTCTTCCAGCAGTTGCTTTAAGGGCACCCGATCCCACGATGGAATATTCACCACATCCAGCACTTCGTTGGTTTCAAGGTCAACCAGGCCGGGAACACCAATGCCAATTCCGGCAATATCATCGGCATACACTTGCTGGATGGCATCGCCAATGGTTTGAACAACTTTTTCTTTTGTTTGGTCTGAAGGAGTAGGACAGGAATAGGATCGGACAAGTTGTTTCTTGTCGATCAGGGCGGCTTCAATTTTAGTTCCGCCAATATCAACGCCAATCATTTTCATAATATTCTGTTTTATTAGTTTTAGTCGTGTTGTTGCAAATATAGTCCTTCATTTTTGATATCTTAAGGGCCTTTGTAATATCTTTGAGTCTCTGAATGCAACCGATTGAAAGCTTTTGTATAACTTGCACAAAAACTATTGAACGATGAATAACCTCAAAACCAACTTTTCCATTTTATTATTCCTATTGTTTGCTTTTCCTGTTTTGTCTCTGGCACAAAGCCGCACAGAAGTCAATATTCCGGATATCCCGGGGTATCAAACCCTGAAGTGTGATTTTCATATGCATACCGTTTTTTCGGACGGCGATGTGTGGCCAACGGTGCGGGTTCAGGAAGCCTGGTTGGAAGGATTAGATGCCATTGCCATTACAGATCATATTGAGTATCTGCCCCA
Organism: Sunxiuqinia sp. sy24; assembly: GCF_052677165.1. NCBI lineage: Bacteria > Pseudomonadati > Bacteroidota > Bacteroidia > Marinilabiliales > Prolixibacteraceae > Sunxiuqinia > Sunxiuqinia sp. sy24. The sequence goes on along the minus strand of NZ_JBQYLH010000005.1, from coordinate 100,111 downwards.
TTCGCAGGACATGGAAATTGACCACAATCGCTCGTTTGAAATAGCAGAACCTTTGGCTGAGCAAATGGGTATCGTATTGATTCCGGCTACCGAAATTACACGCAAAATGCCTCCGGGACATTTAAATGCTTTGTTTATTACCAATGCTAATTTGATGGATCGGGAAGATTGGTGGGAAGCTTGTGTTGAGGCCAAAGAACAGGGCGCTTTTATTTTTTGGAACCATCCGGGATGGAAAGCGCAGCAACCAGATACTACCCGCTGGTGGGATGAGCATACCCGCCTGATTAATAGTGGGATGCTTCACGGTATGGAGGTTTATAATCACAAAGAATTTTATCCGGAAGTTTTAAGCTGGGCACGGGAAAAGAAACTGACCGTATTTGCGAATTCCGATATTCATTCACCAGCTCACATGACTTATGGCGACAAACATCGCCCAATGACTTTGGTGTTTGCAACAGATAAATCGATGGGTGCTATTAAGCAAGCGATGAAGGATCGTCGGACTGTGGCTTATTTTGAAAATCAGTTGGTGGGAGAGAAGCAATATCTGACGCCACTGTTTTTTGGTTCTATTGAAATAAAGAATAAACGGGTAGGATTGGAAAATCGGCAGATACGGAAAATACAAGTCCATAATTCAAGTGATCTGGATTTTCATTTGAAACTCCGTCAACCCGCTGTTGGCTTCTCGTGTCCGGATAAAATCACCCTCAAGGCCCATCAAACGGTTTTCATTGATTTGACCGGGACTTCGGATGAAGTCGCCACTATGGATCGTTTAAAAATATCTTATGAAGTGAGCAATCTGCTTACCCTTGAAGGTAAACCGCTACAGGTTAAACTGGACATGGCCAATCGCTAAAAAAGAAAGAGCGGTGAATTGTTTCACCGCTCTTTCTCTAAACAAACAACTAAAATTACCTTTACATCTCTACAACCACAAACCAATCAACTACAGTGTAAGTATTAAAGAAAAAGTGGCTGTAAAGGACTTGGTTTTACGATTTCACGAGTTATTTTGTTTCATCTGACAGACGTAGATTTTAACGTGCTAGTAAGTATTTTTTTCTACCCGATTTAAAGCATCTGAGCCAACCAGTGTATGACTGATTCAATTGCCTTTAAAAAATTGAGTCTCACAATGTGAAGATCGCAAGGGATCTATTTTCTGCCCAATTTTAAAGATAAAAGGAAAAAGACTTCGGTGTGCATGAATAATCTTGCTGTTAAGTTGCTTCTAATGAGTCGACTTGTGGCGATTGGGTGCAGCTGTAATTAGCGAACGTAATAAGCAAATCTCAAAAAATCAATGACAAGCAATCATTGTTTTGATATCGGTAGTTCTTTACTCAAGTCGGTCGGTGATGCTACAGGTTTTCTTAAACTGCTTGGTGTTTCCATTTTGGTCATGCACTTCAAGCCACACGATATAAATGCCCAGTTGGCTTTTTCCTCCGTTTTGCCATTCGCCATTCCAGATCCATTCACCTTGACTTCCGACAGGTTCGTTTTGAATCAGATCATAAACGTGGCGGCCGTTTGAATCAAATATCTTTAGGTTGGCAACATAGTGGGGATTTTCAAATTGGTAACTGATTTTCAGGCAATCGTTGTAGCCATCGTCATTGGGGGAGAAGGATTTAGGCTCTAGTGTAATGATATCTTGTTCGGGTAATTCCGTGCGGCTCATTGAGTTCGCATAGCCAGGAGTCGCAAATTGAACGGAGGCGCTTGCTGAAGCCCAATTTGATGGGGCGTTGCTGGCTTCATCTAATGCGATTCGCTCCAGCGATACGCCTTCCTCATCCACCAGTAACGGATGGTGCATTTTTTCAGTATAATGGAATTCATCCAGCATTTTCAGCGAATCGGCGAGCAGTGCGACATAGCCTTCATCGTTGTTCATGGCGGGTATTTCCGGAAGATCCAGAAGACAATCAGGACAGTGGGTGTTATAGAAAGCAAGTACCTGTTCCTGATTTTCGCTGAGAACTAAATAACTTTTAGGAGGGACGTAGGTTTCCTGGGTTGATAACGGAACCATCGTTTTTAGGGTGCCATCGTCATTTTTATTGGCCAAAAACAGATGATCGAGTCGGAGCATTTTGTCTGATAGGTTGTACAACTCAACAAAATCAACACCCCCTGGGTACGGATTAAAAAGAACCTCGTTGATGAGCAGGTCGCCTGCAACAGCAAGCTGGTCCGGATCAATTTGTTCGGGCTGATCGCTCCAAATACGTACGGCATCCAATATCACCTTGTCATTGGCGTAGCTGCTGTTTAAACGGACAATGATTCGGATCGAATCGCCCTTTAGCTGTGCTTGACTTGCGATGGCTTCACCCCAGTTTCCTTCATTCACCCCATGGCTCTCAAATTGTATTTCCGCTTGCTGGTTGAGCTGGTAGTAGGCTTTTAAGTATTTGCTTTCAGGATTTTTTCCGCTACCCGTTTCTTTGGCTATCAGCTCGCAATTGATTTCGGTATATTTGCTGATCCTGATCCATGGAGAAGTCCAAATGGCTTCTCCATCGCAGTCCAGTGCTTCAAAACGTCCGCCGGAGGTGCTTACGGTTTTGACGTAATCATTTTCAGCAGTAAACTGACATCCTTCATAGCTAAGATTCCAGCGAATCGCTGGATTTAAATTAATATGGAGGTTTTCGCCATCTGCATCACCCCAGACTCCCAGGTCTGGTTCTTCAAAATTCTCTTCCCATATTGCTGTGCCTTTGCTTTCAATTGTTAATAATATCAAAAGCATTATAAGAAAAACACTATTTATACGCCACATAATGTGAAAAATTAAAAGCAAACTGCTAATTTTGCGCACTTTATTATGCGTTTGAGAGAACGTAACAATGAATTGAAATTAATAAAATTAATTAGATTATGAAAGTTGCAGTTGTTGGTGCAAGTGGTGCTGTTGGGCAGGAATTTCTTGAAGTTCTGGCCGAGCGGAATTTTCCACTCGATGAGTTAGTTTTGTTTGGGTCGGCGCGTAGTGCCGGTAAAGTGTATGACTTTAAGGGCGAAAAACTGACTGTTAAGGAATTGAAACACAACGATGATTTCAAGGATATTGACATTGCCTTGACATCTGCTGGTGCGTCTATTTCTAAGGAGTTTGCATCAACCATTACAAAATATGGTGCGGTGATGATTGATAACTCCAGTGCCTTCCGTAATGATGATGACGTGCCATTGGTTGTGCCCGAGGTTAACGCCGAGGATTCGAGAACTCGTCCACGTAACATCATCGCTAATCCAAACTGTTCAACCATTCAGATGGTTGTGGCTTTGAAGCCGATTGAAAATTTATCGAAGATCACCAAAGTTCAGGTAGCCACTTATCAGGCTGCCAGTGGAGCAGGTGCTCAGGGAATTGCGGAGCTGGAAGAGCAAACCCGTCAGTTGGCTAAAGGTGAAGAACCGACCATCAATAAATTTCAGTACCAGTTGGCCATGAATATTATTCCACACATCGATGTTTTCCTTGACAATGATTACACCAAAGAGGAAATGAAGATGAACTGGGAGACCAAGAAAATTATGCATACGGACATCGAGGTTAGTGCCACTTGTGTACGTGTACCGGTTGCCCGTTCGCATTCAGAAGCCATTTGGTTAGAAACTGAAGAGGAGCTGAGCGTAGACCAGGTGCGTGAGGCGTTTAACAATTTTGAGGGTTTGACTGTGATTGATAAACCACAAAACAAGGAATACCCCATGCCTCTTTTCGTGGCGGGTAAAGATGATGTTTATGTGGGCCGCTTGCGTAAGGACTTGACTAACCCCAAAGGAATTACTTTCTGGTGTGTAGGTGACCAGATTAAGAAAGGCGCTGCGCTTAATGCAGTTCAGATTGCCGAGTGGATGATTGCCAATGGTGAAGTGAAATAAGAAGTTTTACCAATAATAGATAATAGGAAACCCGGCTTAATTGGCCGGGTTTCCTATTTTATGGTGGGTTCGCTTGTTATTCTTCTGGCGTGATCCAATCAATATCGTATAAGAAATCGTTGTAAGGGAATCGGGTAATATGTACCTTTTTCACTTCTTCGTAAAGCAATTTCTTAAATGCGTCAACATTTTCCTTTTCAGTGGCTGAAATGAATAGCGATGGCGTATTGCTTTTACCCATCCAGCTGTTTTGCAGTTCTTCCAACGAGAGGTTCTCCTTGGTTCTCGGACTCAAATCGTCCTCGTCTTTTTGGATGTATTCGAAAGCATCAATTTTATTGAAAACGTAAATGGTTGGTTTCTCGCCTGTTTCAATTTCTGCAAGCGTTTCATTGACTGTGTCAATCTGCTCTTCAAAACCGGGATGTGAAATGTCTACCACGTGAACTAAAACGTCGGCTTCGCGAACCTCGTCGAGTGTCGATTTAAAGGATTCGACCAATCCGTGAGGAAGCTTGCGAATAAAACCAACCGTGTCGGCCAGCAGGAAGGGCAAGTTGCCAATCACCATTTTTCGCACGGTCGTATCTAAGGTGGCAAACAGCTTATTTTCAGCAAAAACTTCCGATTTAGCCAGCATGTTCATAATGGTTGATTTCCCAACATTGGTATAACCAACCAGAGCTACGCGCACTAGTTTGCCTCGGTTTTTGCGTTGTGTTGCCTTTTGCTTGTCAATTTTTTCGAGCTGAACTTTTAAGCGTGCTATTTTATCGAGGATAATCCTCCGGTCGGTTTCAATCTGCGTTTCCCCAGGTCCGCGCATCCCGATACCGCCTCGCTGGCGTTCCAGGTGAGTCCACATCCGGGTCAAACGCGGTAGCATATATTGGTATTGAGCCAGCTCAACCTGTGTCTTGGCGTGAGCTGTTTGAGCCCGCTTGGCAAAAATATCCAGGATTAGGTTGGTACGGTCCAGTACCTTACATTCCAGTATTCGCTCAATATTCCGGAGTTGTGTTGGACTCAGTTCGTCATCAAAAATAACGGTGTCGATTTCATGAATCTTGACGAAGTTATTGATCTCCTCCAGTTTCCCCGAGCCAACAAAGGTTGCTGGATTGGGGGTGTCAAGACGTTGAAAAAATTGCTTTTCAACTTTTGCTCCTGCAGTCTCAGCCAGAAATTCAAGTTCATCCAGGTACTCCTGTGCTTGTCTTTCGTTCTGCTCCTGGTTGATTAACCCAACTAAAACAGCTGTTTCCTGTATTTTGGCGGTCTCTATCATTAAACTTTAAGTTTTATCCATAAAAAATCCTGGTCCCGACAATACGGAACCAGGATTTTTTGATTATCTAAAATCGTTATTGTAATACAAAGTTAATTGGAACCGTATAAGAAACTCTTACCGCTTTTCCCCTTTGTTGTCCTGGCTTCCATTTTGGAAGACTATTTACTACACGAAGAGCTTCTTTGTCTAGCGATGCATCAACTCCACGAGCAATACGTGCATTGGTAATACTACCGTCTTTATCGACAACGAAGTTGACGTAAACTTTACCTTGAATACCATTTTCCTGAGCAATGACAGGATATTTAACCGCATTCGCAATGAATTTACGAAGAGCTAATTCGCCACCAGGGAACTCAGGCATGTCTTCTACAATGAAGAATACTTGTCCTTCTTCCTCTTCTTCTTCTTCCTGAATAACAGGAGCTACTTCAATGGCTGTTTCCTCGTCAATGTCAGTATCTTGGATTTCAAGTTCGTCCTCAATTTCAACATCGTCTTCCACAATATTCAACACCTCTACTACTTTTGGTGGTGGTGGTGGTGGTGGTGGTTTTACTTCTTCTTGACGGGTAATTGGGATGATCTCGTCTTCAACTTCCTGCTCAGCCATTGTTCCCAATGATGATGCCTGTTCTACTTTCGTAGTCCATTCAAAAGCAAGTAAGCAAAGTCCCAGAGATACCACTAACCCTATCTGAACAAAAATATTTCTTTTGCTCTCAAGATCGGCTTTCGGTGATTTCTTTAGTTCCATAATTCAGTTTTAGAAGTTTATTCTATTTCTCAGAAACAAGTTTTTCTTTTGAGGGGTTAAAGATAAAAAATAATCTTCAAAATCAAGAGGTCAAAAAATATTTTATTGGCAGGCTCCCGTTCGGTGTTATTTATTGTAAGACAAAACTGATGGGGACGTGATAAGACACGCGAACCGCATGCCCCGATTGTTTGCCAGGCTTCCATCGTGGCATGCCTTGGACCACGCGAATAGCCTCTTTGTCGAGCGAAGGATCAACCGGACGAACAACCGACACATGGCTTACTTTTCCGTCGGCATTAACCACAAAGTTGACATAGACTTTGCCTTCAATGCCGTTTTCCTGGGCCACTGCCGGATAGTCAACGGTCTTCGCAAGGTAGTTGAGCAGGGCCTTCATGCCTCCCGGAAATTCGGGCATTTCATCCACGAAGTCGTAAATCACGTCTTTGTCTTCGAACGCATCATCTCCTCGGTTTGCAAGCAGGGCATCCACATCAATCCCTTCATCGGTTATTTCGGAATTGAATATTTCCAGGTTGTTATCTTCAATTTCAGTTTGGTTATCGACTAAAGTAAATTCAACTACCGTTTGAACAGGTGGTAAAACTTCTTTCTTTTCGGGGCGGGTGAGTGGAATAACAATATCATCGGGTATTCCCCAATCGACTTGATCAAAGGCGTCGGTTTGCGTGGCTGGGGTTTTCCAGCTGAAGGCCAACAGAACAAAAGCTAAGGATAATACCAGTCCAATACCTAAGAACAGCGAACGTTTTTCTTCCAGATCGGCTTTTTTTGATTTTTTTGTTTCCATGAGGTTTGATTTAATTGTTTCATAATGAATGGCTAATTGGAGGTGCTAAAACAAAAACCAAACCAAATAAGAACTTTATTGAATGAATATTGAAAATATTACTATATTTGCGGTGCAAAAAAGATGGGGGATTAGCTCAGTTGGCTAGAGCGTTTGACTGGCAGTCAAAAGGTCATCGGTTCGATTCCGATATTCTCCACTGGAAATCAAGGAGTTACAAGCAGGTGTTTGTAGCTCTTTTTTATTTGTACTAACAAAAGTACTAACAATTGGATGTTTTTTATAGCATGTTTTTTGGCACAAATAAAACCACCCTCATTTCTGAAAGCGGTTTTAGAGCAAGAGGCAAGAACGAATTAAGAAGCAACAACTTCACCTAGATATGTACTGTTTGAAACCTCCGATTGATTTTCATTTTGAAAAGCAATGAAGCAGTACAACGCATCACCGGCAAATACTGCAGGCACATTAACAGACTGGCTTCCGCTAGATCGGGTACTACCACCGATAACGGTTAATGCTTGGTCTTTTACACTATTGTAGACAACCAATAAGACCTTGTCAGTTGCCAAGGCATTTCCTTCGCCGGAGTTATTCACCCAGGAGAAATCGATTTGCTCTGGTGTAGGTGCTGCAACAGTAGGATTGAGAGCTCCTGTTAAGCTCCCCCTGGAGACCAATGCATCTGCATAGGAGATGCCATATTCCGGATAGACACCAGTAACAGCATTTCGAATGGTATAAGCCATTGCTGCGTTAAAAGCACTCATTTTAACTGCATAGTCCTTAAACCCGACCCGAATAAAGGAGGTTAGGGGTTGAAGGAAGTTTAATGCGGTTGTAAACTTTGTTCGCTGATCCACTTGTGCTGCTGTTCTGGGGTTTGCAACACTTGCTGGGATGCTTCGCATATAGTCGATGCCTTTCCAGCTGCCCCCGATGACTGTTCCGACCTTGCCGGAGAAGCCACCTAAAATACCTTGTTTAATTGTTCCCATGATGAAATAATTTAATGTTTCTGAATATTGTTATTTGGACTTGGTAAGGAGTTGGTATTGGCTTTTTCCTACCAGTCAATCAAAAAATAAGGGTATTGTTTGGATTGTTGATTTAATGCGGGTAAGGTGCTTTCTTTTGCCGCAATTTGCCTTTTCGGGCTGTTTTAATTGCTTGAAGTGGCTTAATTGAACGCTTAGGCACCGATTTTACAGCGGGGGCTGAAATGGACAAAAGGAAACGAAATAAATGGGAAGTGGGAGGGCAAGTGGGTTTATGTCGTAGTCTTTTGGGTGATTTCAGACCCGAGGCATAGCTTTGCTAAGCGGGCAATTAAGTCAAGGAGAAAGACGCCGGGGGAGTCCAGACGGGGTAGAGAATTCGCAGGGCATACCGCTGATTGGGTTTGGGAAGACAAGGTTGGAGCCGGAACGAAGAGGAGGCTTCAATCTTGTGTGGGATGCTGAGGTGGCTGAGCTGAGCGGAAGGAAGGGCACGGAGGTTAGTTGAGCGGAGCACAGTGCCGCAGTGTCCCGAAAAGACGTGAAGCGAAGTTGCCGCAGGCATAGGCCGTTGAACAATGATGCCCTGCACCGCTAAAAGGGAGGTGGGGTCAATGAGGTCTTCAGGAAGTGTCTGCAAGAGGATAAGCAAGCTGGTTGGGTGTGCGGGGCGAGGCAATTTTTACATAATTGACTTATAGGGCAGCTTTGGACTGGCTGGGGTTTGTGCGGCTGTTCCTATAAGAAGCCATTATGTAACTATTGCTTTGGGTTGTTTGTTTTTGGCGCAAGGGCACTCGGGGCGCAATGGGGTGACCGTTTTTTTGTTTTGTGGCTTGGGAATAGCTTTTGGGCTTTGAGGCACGAAAAAGCCAATGTGCTATTGGTGGGGTGGCCATACAAAAAGTGTGACAAAAACAAACAACAGAAGGACTGGGGTGTGGTGGCAATTCGCAGGCAGTCGAATGGTCCAGTTTGGAAAGGATATGCTACGGAAACTTACTATAAATTGTAATCCAATTATTGTGAACATTGCCCTGTAAATATAGGATGGCGTCGATATCCTTATTGGCTCGTAGCTTCATGATGATTGGTGCCATCCAAGCCCCTCCTTCCAATAATTCATTTGAGCAAAGAACATCAACACAAGTGTCTTTGGGCTCTGGAACTTCTTGGAGTTCTATATTTTTCTCGAACCAATACCAGTCTTTGGGGATTGGCCGATCCTTCCAGTACAGAGGTTTAAGCTTTAATGCAATCCATCGACGGTTTGAAGTGTTTGGAATCTTCTCTTTATACTTGATTCGATAGGTGTGCATAAAGAATAGTTTTTCAGATCAAAGATAGAAACGTTCAGGAATAGTCAGGTGGATTAGTTTGTTCATGTGAGGTATAATTTGCACTGGCTTTTGAGCCTGCCCATTTGAGAAATTAGGGATGCTCTCGGTTGAAAGGTCGTACTTGTCCAATAAGCGTTAAACATTGCTATTCCGGCTAATGGGGACTTAGACCAGCGTCTTTGGGAAAGTTAAGGAGTATGAAAATTCGTTGGAAACGTTGACTGCAAAGTGTTGTGAAATGCGACCATAGAGCCGTTATTTTGCTTGAATGGACACCTATGTCATCTACCGGAAGATCGTCGCTCTCGCGAGGGATGAGGGTGCTATTTGAGGGGATTTGAGTGGCTTCTGTGGTAGGTTTGAAATAGGCTGTGATGATTCAAATCGCTTCTGTATCAAAGTATAACTTTAAGTGCTGAGAGTATTTGTAGAGGGGTAGGCGGTATTGAGTACTTTAAGCTATTTTTACTCGATATGGATAGTCTGTCATCCGAAGGAAGATCGTCGCTGTAATAGTACTTATCGCAACTTATTTGGTCTATTTGTTTTAGTTAATTGAAGAGTGTTTTTTCAGAATGTGAATTATTTGAGGAGTATACTCACAATGCCTCGCCCGCTTGAAAACTTTGGTATTAGCTACACATGCGGTGATGATTTTAGCCGACTATTTTATATTAAGTTTTAAGGTAAGGATCGCTATATGCTGAAAGGGAACAGGCGGAGTAATATTTCTGAGAGGCAGCAATGCTAAAGCTGGAATCGTGTTTCACTTGGATGCTTTGTGGTAGTCGATTCGTTAGTAGGCTGTTGTGTGAAACTTTGATTTAATGTTAAAAAATAAAAAATCGAACGTTTAAAAATTGAATTTACTTTCTTTATTTTTGCTCATTATGAGCAAGCTTAGATTCTCTGGTCATGACACTTTCGTTGTCCGAAACTTCTGGCCGAAAAAAGGATACGACTTTATAAAAGAGGGTGGAAAATTTAATTCAGAAGATGCAGTCGTTGAGTTAGGTGTTGGGAAAAATATGGTTTCATCTATTCTGTTTTGGATGAAAGCTTTGGGATTACTTCAAGAAGACAATTCTACTCTTAGTGAATTTGCTGAATTTATATTTGATAGTGAAGTTGGGGTTGATCCTTTTTTGGAGGACATTGGTTCCATTTGGTTGTTGCATTACTTTCTAATAAAATCGGATTATTCATCAATCTATAGCCTGATTTTTAATGAACTTAGAAAGGAAAGGTCTGTATTCAGCAAGAATCAGTTGGCAGCATTTATAAAAAGGAAATATGCTGAATTAGATGATAATTCAATGAATCATAATACAATCACCAAGGATATTTCTGTTTTTACTCGTCTTTACAGTAAAGTGGATTTTCAGTTGTTGACAAAGGACTTTGAAGAGGAAGTAAGTAGCTTGATGATTGAACTGGAGCTGATTAACTCCACGATTGAAGAGGAAATAAAAGAAGGCACAAACAAAAGGGAAAAAATAGAATGGTTTTATCTTCATGGTGATGGTCGCCCTACATTGCCTCCAGCAGTGCTACTATTTGCAATACTCGATAATTTCAATGGGCTTAAAAACATTGGTTTAAAGACGTTGGAGATAGACCCAAACAGCCCGGGAATGGTTTTCCTATTGAATAAAGACGCACTTTACAAACAGTTAAAAGAATTAGAGAAATTATATCCCGGTATAATCGTATCAGAAACTGCCGGTACTACTGTGCTGGTTTTGCCTGAGGAACTTAACCAATGGGATATCCTAAGACAATACTATGCAAACTAAATATTTTTCTCCATCCATTAATATTCAGCGAGACAAAGATGTTTCGTTGAGCTATATTCCGACAAGAAATGGAGAGAAAGCATTTCAGAAAATTACATCTGCATTTTCCCACGGGACTAAGTCGTTCAATATTATTGGCGCGTATGGTACAGGCAAATCAGCTTTTATACTTGCTTTCGAGAAAGTATTAAACAAGAAGGCTGACTATTTTCTAAATCCCCTGAACGGTTCAATTGATTCATTTGATTCAACATTCATCGTAGGGAACTACTCTTCATTTAAGCAGGACTTCTGCGATACTTTTGAGATAGAAAATCGCACGGATATATTCGCGGAACTTAAGAAAACGATCAACAAAAAGGCAAAGCAAAAAATAGGTCAATTGGTTGTCGTCGATGAGTTTGGTAAGTTTCTGGAATACGCAGCGAAGGAAAGTCCCGAGGATGAATTATACTTTATCCAGCAATTGGCTGAGTTTGTCAATTCTCCTGACTTGCCGATTCTTTTTATATCAACTCTTCATCAACCTTTTGAAGAATATGCACTTACACTTACCAAGGCGCAGAAAAAGGAATGGGAAAAAGTGAAAGGAAGGTTAGTCGAGGTTTCATTCAACGAACCAGTTGAACAGTTACTATTCCTGGCTTCTGAACGAATTTCGGGAAAGGGATATCCTTGTAAAATAGATAAGCTGAAGCAAAAAGAACTATTTGAAGCCATACAGACTGCTGATGTGTTTCCTATGCGGGACTATTTCGCATTGGAGTTTGCAAAGAAACTTTTTCCCTTTGACATTCTATCTGCTTCCATTGCAACAGTAGCCTTTCAACGCTACGGACAAAATGAGCGGTCTCTATTTTCATTGCTTGATACAGATGACTATTTGGGTTTAAATGATTTTACCGACGGGAATGGATATTACCATGCAGCCTGCGTGTATGACTATCTCAAATATAATTTTCATAGTTTATTAAATTCCAGGTTCAATCCCGATTCTGCGCATTGGAAAGCGATTGATGAAGCTATTCAGCGAGTTGAATCACAATTTGACGAGCAATACAGTGCTGCAATACAAATTATCAAAACTATAGGATTGGCTTCTATACTTGGCAGGCAGGGGCAGAAGTTGACAAGAGAATTTCTAAATACTTACGCGAAAATAGCATTAGGTATTGACAACCCAGACCGGATAATAGACAGATTAGAAACAAAACAGATTATCCGCTTCCGTAACTATAGCCAAAGATATGTTCTTTTTAAAGGAACTGACTTTGATTTGAATCTAGAGTTAGAGTTAGCTGAAGGCCAAGTTTCCAAAGATTTCTCCATTGTCCATCAGCTGCAAAAACATTTCAACTTTCCAATTATACCTGCAAAACGAGTGTTTTACGAAAAAGGGACACCACGATATTTTGTATTTGAGTTGACAGAGAACCCAACACACAGAATCCCCGAAGGTCAAGTTGATGGATACATCAGTATCATTTTTAATAATCTGCTGAAAGAAGATGCTATTGCTGCGATTTCAAAAAAAGAAAGTGAAGCCATCTTGTATGGCTGGTTTAAAAAGATTGATCCAATTCGAGAATTGCTGATTGAGATTGAAAAGATTGAACTGGTAAAAAGTAAGTGTTTAGATGATCAAATCGCAATCGTTGAATTAGATACCTATTTGAATAGTGCTAAAGAAGAGCTTAACAAACAATTTCACGCATCACTTTACGGCGAGAATACTGACGTCGAATGGTACTTTAAAGGGGAAGCCAAGAAATTCAGAAACGCCAAGGAAATGAATTTGGCGCTTTCTGAAATCTGCAATCAAGTATACAAAGACACTCCGATTCTGAGAAATGAATTAATGAATAAGGAGAAGATTAGCGCTGCGATTTCTTCTGCAAAAAAGAATTTAATCACTTCTCTGTTGAGTTCCGTTTCAGAGCCCTATTTGGCCTACGATGAAAGTCGATTCCCGCCGGACAAGACCATCTATTTGGCCTTATTAAATAGAACCGGAATACATCAAAGCGGATCGAATGGGAAGTGGAGGCTTGGAAGTCCGTTGGATGATTCGTTTGGTCCTCTTTGGAATGCTTCTGAAAAGTATTTGCTAGATTGCGCAGTGGCACCCCGCAAGCTCACTGACTTTATTGATATTTTGAAAGCTAGACCATTCAAGCTAAAACAAGGGTTTATCGAGTTTTGGGTGCAAATTTTTCTTGTTGCCAAACAAAAGCACTTTGCTTTTTTTGAACACGACGTTTTTGTGCCTGAGCTTACTGTCGACACCTTGGAGGTTGTTCTTAAACAGCCTCAAAAATACAGGATAAGTACGTTCAATTTAGATGAGACTCGGTTGAGTATATTTAACCGTTATCGGTATTTCCTGAATATGATTGAGGAGAATATGCCAGATTCGGACACCTTCATAGAAACGATCAAACCATTTTTGGTTTTTTATAATCAGCTGCTGCCTTATACAAAGCAAACGCGTAAGCTAAGCAAAGGGGCACTAAGGCTTCGTGAAGCAATCTCTCAGGCAACTGATCCTGAAAAAGTATTTTTTGATGATATACCAAGAGCTTTAGGATATACGCTGAATGATTTTAATTCGGATGAAAAGCTTGAAGAATTTTCCATTAGCTTGCAGAACGCTACAAGGGAGCTCAGTGGGGCTTTCCCTAATTTAGTCAATCGCGTTGAGGAGGTTATTGGCAAAACAGTCCGAGAAGAGCGCATTGACTTCCCGGATAACAAACTGTTGCTTCAGCAACGATTTAAGAAGCTAAAAAAGGAACACATCGATCCAAAGCTCCGAGTATTGGTACAACGAATCAATACGCCTTTGGATGATCGGCAATCATGGATAAGTTCGATCGCCACAGCCATTTCGGGTAAGCCACTTGACCAATTCACAGATGATGATGAACTTGGTTTTCAGTCAAATTTCTATAAGCGGGTTCATGAGTTGGATAATTTGACCGATATTAGTAAGAAAGATATCGACGAGGGTAAAGAAGAAGTTTTGAAACTTGAATTGACTTCCTTTGTTAAGGGAGTACAACGAAACTTAATCCGATTGCCAAAAAGCAAGGTTAGGCAGATTGAGCAAAAAAAAGTAAGCATTCAGAAAATGCTGGATGCAACAGATAAGCAAGCAAATATCGCCTTGTTAATCAAATTACTCCAGGAGGAAATCGACAATGAATAAAAAAGTAAGACACGTATTAGGGATTTCAGGAGGGAAAGATAGCGCGGCATTGGCCATGTACATGAAGACTCATCATCCTGAGATCGATATGGAGTATTACTTTTCCGATACGGGGAAAGAACTGGGTGAAACCTATGAATTAATTCAGGAGCTAGAATCGTTTTTAGGTAAGAAGATTATTAAACTAGAAGCGAATCATAGTCACAAAAACCCATTCGATCATTACCTGGATATTTATAATGGTTTTCTTCCATCATCGATGGCTCGTTGGTGTACTTTAAAACTAAAACTAGAACCGTTTGAACGCTGGATTGGTGATGATCTTGCTATTTCTTATGTCGGAATTCGCGATGATGAAGATCGTGAGGGCTACGTCTCAACCAAATCAAATATCCAATCGGTCTTTCCTTTTCGCAAACATATTTGGAGTATGGAAATTCTCCACAAAGTATTGCACAATACGAACCGGGAAAGACTAGCAACCCTATATCAAAAACATGGGCAGGCTGAAATGATTGAACGATACATGGAGATTGTAAATGAACCGCAATCACCGAAATATCTTTTTTCACAAAAGCTGAAAGATCTATTGCAATTGAGCATTGCTACATTCAATCATGTTGTTTTTGAGTCTTTAAAGGATGATAGCTACCCCATTTCAAATCTTCAAGAATATTCTCTGCTTGACAATGAAGATAGCGTTGATCTCAAGAAGGTTTATGATCTTTTTCAGAGCAATGGCGTTAAAGTGCCTGGCTATTATGATGAAATTGAGTTCGAAGTGGATGGAAAAAAAGGAGTATATAACCGTAGCCGTTCCGGTTGTTTCTTTTGCTTTTACCAAAGAAAGATCGAGTGGGTTTGGCTTTATGAGCGGCACCCTGAATTATTCAAGAAGGCACAGGAATACGAAAAAGACGGCTATAGCTGGATGGATAATGAAACCTTGGATCAATTGATACAGCCTGACCGTATGGCCCAAATTAAGTTGGACTATATCGCCACTCTTCAAAAAAAGTTGAATGGTAAAAATAAGTCCAATAAACTTGTAGATATTTTAGCTGGCGATGATGAAGTTTGTGCTAATTGTTTTATTTAGCTTAATCTAAACATGAAATTTCTATCGAAGAGTGCCCCATAAAAGGATCAGAATGAAGTAAAAACCTGGATGCTACCTTTTAATTTTGAAATCCCTAAATTCTACTTTGCTTAACTTCTTTTATAATCCCACAAACAATCAATTCTACAAAAACTAAAATAATAATATCGTATCTTAGTTTCTTGAGTCGTGAGCGCTCTTATTTAAATTATCAACGTCTTCCATTGGGGCAACAACCGAATCCGGTTCGACCTTTTTCTCCTCTTCATCCTCTTGAATTTCAGGTAATATCAACGAAACAAAATTTTCTTTAAAATAAAGGAAATTGCGATTATTGTCGTAGAGATCTTGTAAAAAAATAAAACCAGCATTGGCAAAAGCTTCCATTTCACGAATTAACTTTCTTACCGCACTTTCAACTTTGCTCGAGTTGGCGTTTTCAAGTTTAACCAAGTCAATGTCTGACTTTGCAACTACCGCAGCAAATAGGTATTCTTGAATATCAGAAAAATCTTTTCTTCCAATAGCTTTTGTCTTTCCCCAGTATTCAATGGGTTGACCAAAATTCTTCTTCTCCACACCTTTATCAATTTCAACCCTTTCTCCATTATACAAGCCTAAGAAAAAGGCGTATATGTAAACTTCGTACAGATTACTAAATGTTTTTCCCTGTTGTTCCTTATCGTTCTCGGAGCCACCTCCTTTTCTTCCAAGATATTCTAGTAAAGGTTGAAATTCGGGATTATACTGAGGAACTCTTGTTTTCCAAAGATTAAATATGCTTTCCATGACTATCTTATTCTTTCAATTTTTGAATTAACTGTATGTAACTCTTTATGATTTATTCCTTCATCTAATTTTATCCAATAAGCATTATCAGGCTCAATTTCTGAAAAATTCTCATTGATGTAAAATATATTACTCTCCATATCTTTTTCAACATAGTTTTTCATCATTACTATTGATTGCTCAAACGTATTTTTAGCAATTGTAAAGAACTCTAAGGATTTCGAATGGTCGAAATCAGAGATTGGCGCATCGAATATCATAGGCAGCCTTTCTGATAATTTATTTTTCGCTAGATCTGAAATTGCCATTAAAATTGCTAAGTACAATGATGTAATAGTTGAGCTATTCAAAGATCCAGTAACATCTTCTTTGGATCTTTCATCAATTGCTCGAACAACAACCATATCATTTCTCAGTCTGTACAAGTCAACCATTCCTGTATAACCATCACTTGCTTTCCCAAGTTTGTGGTAATAATGATTGGCACTTTCTTTTAAGTCATTAATAAAATCATTATACTTCCTTTCTTTTGTGTCTTTAGCAATCTTGTATATATCAAATAAAACATCTCGTTTTTCAATGAGAGCTGATGGCACACCTTCAGTATTAATCTTATTAATTTCTGTTTCCTTTTCTGCAAGTGCAGCTCTAAGTTCAATTGCATCGTACTCAGCTTTAGATAATTCTCTTTCGTACCTTGTTCTGTCGCTTGAGAATCTTCTAATGTCAGCAGCAGTCTGTAGCAAATCTCTTTCTCCTGTGCTGTATTGACTTAAAAGTCGTTCCTTTTCTTTCTCTTTATCAGAAAGCCTCACTTCCAAGTCTTCTAATTGGCTTTTTCTAGTTTCAACAAATTCAAAATTTTCTTGAATTGACTTTTTTAATGAAAGTAATTTAGGAGCCTGCCTTTCTAGTCGTTTATTGATGTCCCGAAATTCTTCGATGAAAGTATTCTTAAAAGCTTGTTCTTGTTCCTCATCTCCTTCAGCGATTTCAGCAGAAGGTTTGCTAATGGATAAAAGGTAGTCTTCAAGTCTCTGTTTCATATAATTATACTCATCACTGCCTTGTTTTGCCTCACGATTGCATACTTTGCATATCTCTTCTTGAAGCATCTCTTCCATATGTTCTTCAGAAGGTGTGCCGATGGGTAAAGGAACCGTGGTTTTAGTTATTTCTTGAATTGCCTCTTTTTTCCCCAGTTCTTTTAAAAATTCATCATTCAATTGTCTTCTTTCCCGACTCGCCTTTTTTATTTTCTTAGAGAAGTCTTCTCTGATGCTCTGAAACTGATTTAGTATCCAATGATCATCGAATAAAAAATGTGTGTACTCCATTTTAGAGTCAATTAAATAGCGAATATTAGATATCTCCTTATCAAGCTTCACTATATTCGAATTCATAGCCTTTATAGCTTCTCCTTTTTCAAGGACGCCAACGCTATCGTCCATATGCTCTTTTACTACATTGAGGTTGCGATTAAGGTCTTTTATTTCATGCTCTTTATCCAAAAGATTCTTTTTCAAATGATCCCTTTCAGCAATTTTTATTTCAAATTTTCTTGTACTTGAGGAATAACGAGAAGCAAGCCGTTCTACACTAGTCTTGCTTGCCTCATAAAGTCCCTCAGTAATTTTGATATAACGATCGTACGATTTAAACTCAGAAAGTGAATTAATTAGGTTATTTAATGCATCAGGGTTTCTGTTCGGATCAAAAATATTTAATGAGCGTTCCCCTTTAAACAAACAATATCGGCGTAACTTGGATGGAAATACTCTTTCTAATATTTGAGCACCATGATAGACTTGTCTTTCTCCATTTGCCAATAATTCATATCCTGAAAATTCTTCCTTAATTATATAGTCATTTTCAGATCGAAGTGTAACTGTATATTGCCTTTCAATTGTATATGGTATTGATTCCTGTTGAACTTCTAACGCCACACGTACAGTCACGATATCATCTAGCGTCATTTCATTTAAAGCTTTCTTGGAGATAATACTCTCACGAATAAAAGACATTTTATCCTCATCAATTTCTCCAGTAAAAAGCCACTGAATTGCATCGAATAATTTACTCTTCCCATGCCCATTAGCTCCAAGTATAATATTTAATCCTTTTGAAAATTTAAACTCTTTTCGAGAATAGTAACATTGAAAGTTTTCTATCACCAACTGTTTTATGTACATGACTTATTCGTTTAATGATTTAGAAATAAATTCAATGATCTCTTTGTCGGTTTTATTTGCACCCCTTTCAACTTCTTTTATTAATAATCTGATGGTATCAATAATCTTTTCATTGGCATCTGGTCCAACAGTCTTTTGGGGTAGATCAGAAACTTTTAACTGATACTTTTCTTTGATTAGTTCGTGTTCAATAAAACTTTGATAGATTTTATCGGCTTGTGTTATTATCATTTTATCTTGACTTTAGGTTTTCTTCTATTTCAAAAAGACTAATTCCATAATGCTTTAATACGTTCTCTAATGCTTCGAATGTATGATACTTATTAATTGCTAAGAAGGAAAAATTAACGACCCTTTCAAATTCCTTGACAACCATATTGCGTTCCATATCATAAGAGATGTCTGAATTGTTATACAATTTAGGGACAACAACTAAATCATGTATTACCGCAAAATCCTTTTCTGGATGTTTTCGGAGTATTCTTCCGCGTCTTTGAATAAACTGCCTTGGATTTCCTGTACTTGAACAAAAAAAAGCAAGCTCTGTACGTGGAATATCAACACCTTCATCTAAACATTTCATAGATGATAAAACATGTATTTTTCCTGATGAGAAATTATTCAAAATCTCGTTTCGATTCTTTGTCTCTCCGGTAAATTGGCTGATTGTAACTTCTGGAGATATGGCACTAACAACTTTTGTGTATTGATCTATTAGCTTACTATCTTCAGCGTTATCATCATGCAAATCTGACTCATCATAATTTGGCTCAATTCCTTCAGGTACATAAACCAACGAATATTTCAGATTTCCTTTTTCATTATATCTCTCCAAAGTCATTTTTCCGAAAGCTTCAATTTTTGACTGTGCTTTATGGATTATTCTTTTACGTTTCAACAATAAAATTTCGACAATCGGATCATCCTTATAAGTCCCAGTATTTGAATCAAAAAAAGGAATTAGCTTTTTAGATATCTTTAGATATTCATTAAGTTCTATCTCATTTAAATAGACAATGTGTGGATAGTAGAAATACTGGCAAAGAACTTTCTTTTTAATTGCCAATTCCATCGAGTAATTGACAATGTAGGGAGGTCCATCATTAAAAAAGGATCTTATCTGCTTGTTTCCCCAGTTGTCATAAATCCGTTCGGGTGTTGCAGAAAGACCTATTCTTTTTGAGACCGAAAGATCTTTGAGTGTTGCTAAAATCTTTGGACTCCCCATATTGTGTGCCTCATCAGCAATAAGACATGTATCTTTGGGCAACTTTTTGAAGTAATTCTGAAACTTTGGCCGATGAAATGAGGCATAGGTAACGATAATCACAAAAGATTGGTTTTTTTTGATTTTACACCCCAATAGAACTGTAGAGATTTGTGATTCCCATTTATCCTTGGAAGAAGCAGTAATAACATTTCTCATATTAAAGCTAAATGCTTCTTCCTTCCATTGTCTAACCAACGAAATTGTAGGAACTAGAATAACTGCTCTGTAATTATTCGAATTTTGATAAATTTCGAGTAAACAGTTTAATGCGGTTATAGTTTTCCCAGTACCAGTTGCCATAGCAAAGATACCTTGGTATTTATTGGCTTTCCATTTTTCGTATGCTTGCTGCTGATAATCGCGGGGGCCTTCTGGGTATGGGAAATGTATTCTCTGCTTTTCTTTCTTTACAACTTCCCTGAAGTTTGAGATATAAGCTTGGAGTACCTTTTTAAGTCTAGGTAATTTTGATAGTTTTTCAAAAACTTCAAGCTCAGTCTCTATTAGCTCATTTAGTTGGCGATCTTGGCCTGTTCTATTGATTATTTCGATTATTTGATTGGAGTGGAGATATTCGAATCCTGGGTCTTCTTTTTTGCAAATTCGATCAATTGACGAAATATTCTCTTGCAATTTTAGTTTTTCGGATCGTTCACCCCAGGAACGAGCAATTGCTATACTCTCTCCATTGTCAATTAATCCTTTGTAGGTGAAATTACAGCTCCCATTAAAATAGACCTGACTAGTCCCATCATCCAAAACACCTTGCTTGAAATGAGCCAGCTTATTGGGCCTTAGTTTGACCGGTATGATTTCAAGTCTTTTTGACCTTAAGAGATATTTTAAACAATCAAAGAAGTGTTGATCACCGGATTCGAGTATCTTAGCCAGGCTTTCCAAATCGTCTTCAACAAATCGCTTCATCTCGGACTCTTCAACCGCCAATTCTGAATTTGCCTCATCCAAGAGCATTTTATCTTGATATGAAAGAAAATGATTTGTTATTATTCTCAGAGTACCTCCGTTGTGAATGAATTGAGCAAAACCATAAGATAATGTCCGAATTGCGTTGGAACTAAAATACCCAAGCTTCAAATCGATGTGCTTGCAATGTGGAATAGTAAGCATAAAAAACTCGATTGGAAGATGAAGTCCATCCGAGCTATATTCTAGGGTTTGGGGATATCCGATTTGACTAAGCATAGCTATCTATACTTTCACATTTGGTTTTTTAGGTTAAAAATCAAATTTATGAAATTATACTTAACAAATGATTGTTTTTTGAAATAATTTGGGAGTAGTTTTTAAGGTACAGAATTGTTAGGGATGTTTATGCTGAAGGTTAGGTCAGCTTTGGTATGGTTTTCCATGTATATTACAAGTCTGGAAATACCCCTTAAGAAGGATTTGGAATCTTTCTTCCATTCTATCTTGAATTTCGTTGTAGTATTCGTTGGATTCGATTGCCCTGATCTCGTTCTTGTAGCGATTTACTGAGCGGCGATGATTTTTTGTTGCATATGCTAGAACGTTCGGATTTTGCAATAGACAGTATTTCTTTAGACCTTCAAGGTCTAGTTTGTTGAACTCAATGATGTTTGTTTTTTCAATTTGACGGAAAGTGAGAGTAAGGTCATCGGCCAAGGCTTGGAGGTTGTCCAGAACCAGCAGGTCTTCGACTGTGTGGATATGGATTCCTTTTTTGTGCAGGTAGCGCATTCGTTTGACTACTTTTTCATATCGGAGTAAAGGTTGGGGTAGTCGTATTTTATTGTGTTTCTTTACTTCAAATTGTTTATCGTACAGCTTGACCGAATAGTCATTTAAATCAAGTTTTTTCCCATAGATCACTGAATTTGAATTCATCGGCATAAAGTACTTTGCTTTGATTGAGATGATATTGTTGATGAGTGGCATGACGTCATGCAAGGGGATGTTGCAGCCATACTCAAGTCGTTTGACTTTGGCATTTAAAAGATCTATGCCCAAGGATTCTGAAAGTTGGTTAAATGCTTGGATTAATTGCTTGTAGGTAAAATCAGAATAATTATTGCGATGAAAGTATTTGTGGATGGAATTAGAGATTCGCAGTTGGTCCTTAATCAATGATAACCTGAGGTTATTTAATTCGGCTCGCCAGCAAATGATTTGTCCTTTTTTTATGATAGGATCAAAAGTGATTCCGCGGTATGTAACTGAATCGGTTTTTC
Organism: Sunxiuqinia sp. sy24; assembly: GCF_052677165.1. NCBI lineage: Bacteria > Pseudomonadati > Bacteroidota > Bacteroidia > Marinilabiliales > Prolixibacteraceae > Sunxiuqinia > Sunxiuqinia sp. sy24. The sequence continues at coordinate 78,435 of NZ_JBQYLH010000005.1, read as the reverse complement.
CACTAAAGAGGTGAGCCAACTCAAAGGATTGAATAACTATTGATGTGTTGTCAATCATGATAGCGGTAGTTGGCTTCCAAAAGCTGCTCGATATCTGTTGTTCTGAACAGGTGTATTCCGTTAATTTTTGCATAGGGGATTTTCCCGCCGTGTTTCAGTTTCTGAAAGGTTCTGTCGCCCATTTTTAGAATCTGCATGGCCTGTTCCTTTGGGATCCATTCTTCTTTTAAGACTTGTACATGCGATTTTTTCATCGTGGTCACTTCAGATCGCAGCTGTTCAATGTCTTTTTTGAGCGAAGAGACAAGTCTAATTATTTCTTGCATGACGAGTCCCTCCTTTAAATTTCGTTTCTGATTTCGTCCACTGTTTTTTGGCGACCTTCGGCAATCCAAAGGTCGATACTTTTCTTTGAAAAGATTAAACGCTTTCCTCGTTTGTGGAAAGGTATTTTCCGGTTAGACACTAAACCATAGATGGTTTGTTTGGCCGGATGGCCAGGTAGGTAATTGACTAGCTGGTCGAGGTCGAACCATTGGTCGGTTTCGGCTTTTTCTCCTTTTGTTTTTAGTAGATGCTCAATGCGGATCAGGCGACTGTTTAGTTCCTGAATTTTAGCTGGGATAGCATCAAAAGATAATTCTTTCATAACAGAAATATTTATTTGTTGTTTTAATTTCTGTCAATAAAAGTAATGGTTCGTTATTTGATATCTATTGATAATCAGTTGTTTGTGGTTGTGACAACTTCAAACAATCAAAAACAACTATTTGGGCAGATTTTCGAGGTGTTTTCTTATTTTTTCTGCATGGAGTTCAACATCTTTACGTATTGTTTTATCCTCCCTCATATTATCGGTCATATACTTATTAATGCCGGAATTAGCCCCAATATCGACAAAATCTTTCCTAAGGGCTGCGTATAGTTCTGTTCTTTCATGATAAGCAATCCGATTGTTCTCTTCCAATGCCTGAATCATGATTGCAATGCGTTTTCCTTTCTTACCAGAATAGGTGTCCACAATAAAGTTCAATAGCTCCTCTTTCTCCTCCTGGGTTCCATTAAGGAAACTGATCGTTGATGGATTTTTGCCCGGAATGCTTCTTTGCGTAGCATCATTCGTTGGTGCTTCCGAAAGGTAGGATAGATCAGTTTCTGTCGAAATAACAGAATCCGTTTTCAATGCTTTTAGTTTTGACAATATCTCTTCGAAAGGCTTCTTGTGGATTGTTTTTTCAAAGCAGTCGGTTTGCAGGAACTTGTTAAAGTAGTCGATTGAGTTTAAGAGAAGTTCTTGCTGCTCATTTTTATCCAGATGATTGTAAAGATTGATAAAGCGCGTGTAGCGGTTATCTAATTCCTTCTTGCTGATGCAATATTCACCTGACCACATGCAAGCCCCTGGATTTGGGTTGGGGGTCATCTTAAACCCACTGATGCTGGGGAAGCACCTGTAATTCAGAGGGGATTGTTTTTCATGTTTATACCATTCGCGATCAAATACCGTTAGAGCCTCATCGCCGGAATAATATGGTAATTTTTGCAGGAGTGGATCTAAAGCTACCCTCGGTTTCTGACAATGTATAATTTCGTCACAGGCATCTAAAATCGCTTGATTTCCTGTTTCGTCGTAATATAGTTTCACTCCTTCGGGGAAGTCGTCGTACCTGACATAAACTGTATCGCCATTTTTGAAAGCGACCAAATAGGATCTGTCCGGGTAACGATTTGTGTCGTAGCCTGTTTGATTCCTTAGCCATTTCAAAATTAGTATTAGTTGGAGATAATCAGATAATTTTTGCCCGATTTCATGGTGTCTGGCAAAGTTGTAATTTTTGCGAACTATTGGCTGTCTGTTTGGGCCTATTTTAAAATCTTCCTGCTGTGTGTCCTGAAAGGCGATCTCAGTATGGGTTGAAAGTGGTTGAAGAAAGTGCCTGGTAAAGCCAATCAACTTTTCATAGACATCAAATGCCAGAAGATCTCTTAGCGGAAATGTTTTGATCTGCTCTTTGTATTCCTCATTGAGAATTTTTGATATTCGACGATATTCTTTTTTGAAAAAGGATATTTTGTCCTTCGTTGAGAGATAGCTTGTTTTGTCTTTTAAAATGGCAATGTCAAATCCATATCGGGATTCAGCATCGTTAATGATTTGATTGGTAATGTTCATTCTTGTTTGGCTTAGAAGTCGAGTAGCTTTCTTGTATTGACTTGTCGGGTTTCATCTTCAAAGCTATCGAGATAGCTTTCAGTGGTCTTGAGGTTGGAGTGGCCAAGGGTTTCAGATATGTAAGCCGTATTAACCCCTGAGCGTTTTAATACGGTAGCATAGCTATGTCGGGCTGTATAAGTCGAAATTTTAGAGTTTATTTCAAGTTTTGCCGCGAGCTTTTTCATGTATTTGTTTACTTGCTTGGTTAGTTGCTTAATTTTTTTTTGTTGCTGGGTAGCGGTTAATCCGTGAGTTAAAATAGGAAAAATATAGGATTCAGGCAATTCCGGCTTGTTCCCCCATCGTTGGATTATTTGGCGGTTTTCATCGATCAATGAGATTAAGATCGGTTTTCCATCTCTTTTAGTGGTTGCTAGTTTTGCTCTGTTGAATTGGATATTGTCGTCTTTGATATTTTTGTATTTCAACAGGCAGATGTCTTTCATGTTGATCCCATTGCTGAGATAGCTGAATTTCCAAATGTCGGTGTAAAAGTGTTCTGAGCTTCCAGGTGTTGGTTGATAACTGAAGATTGCTTTTAGGTCTGTTGAAGACAATGCTTTTTTGATATTGCGCGGAGCTGGTGGACTATATAGTCCGTTTTGCTTGTTTCCGAAGGGGTAGTTTTCGCGCTTTACATTTCCATCCCTTATTGCATCGTTATATAACTTCTTGAAACATCGGACATGATAACCAACAGTGGTTGGACTTCCATCGTTACCTACTATCGATTGTTCAAACTTCTTGAGAAAATCAACGGTAATTTTATCAAAGGAGAGCTCTTCTTTTTTGCAAAAATAGGATAGTGCTTTTCGGGCATAGAAATAACTCAACCTGGTACCCACACGGCCTTCTTCTTCCAGCTGCTTGATGTAATTGTCGAAATAGGGAAAAATATTGTTCGACGTCTGCTTGTTGCGAAATTTTTTCTCGAACCCTTCAAAGGAGAATTCAGGCATTTTAATAATAATCTCGTATGCTTTTTTGAGTTGTTCGTGAATGTGAATGCGCTTCGTTTTGATGTTATTGCCCTTGCTTCCACTGCAAATCAATAGATAGGTTTTTTCATCCATCGACATTTTGGTCGTGTAGTATTTCGGGAACCGTTTAAAGGTAAGCCTTAGTTTTACTGTCGATGTTGTATCTTTTCTTTTTCGGACATGATCAAAGAAGGCTACCAAGGAAACACCTTTGGCCTTTAGCAGGTCTTCATTTAGTTCTGGATGGGTAATTGTGGGAAGACTCATTTGTTAGTGCTTTAAATGAAAAAGTACTAACAAAAGTACTAACAAATGAAGTAGAAGTCAATAAAAATAGATAAATATTGATAATCTAAAATTTTCTAAGCACCTGTATTGTAGGTGTTTTGTAAATAAATATAAAAGATGGGTGTATTAGTGGATATGACTGGCAGTCAAAAGGTCATCGGTTCGATTCCGATATTCTCCACTGAAAATCAAAGAGTTACAAGCAGATGTTTGTAGCTCTTTTTTATTTATAGTAATCTATTGAGAGAAATACCTAAGATAGATACTTATTGAACTCTTGTTTGTTTTAACTTTGAAGATATAATGAATTGATATTGTATAACCAATTTAAGCAACTAAGTTCAAATCCACATTTGATTCCTCAGAATTAATCAAAGCAGTAATATTTTTCAGTTCAATAATGGTCAGCGAAATTCTTACTTACCATTACATTCAATTATTTTTGTCAATGCTGACATCAATTTGCTTCTTGGAGCAATTCGGATTTTTAAATTACGCATTGATCGTGAGTATTCTAAAATAATAGTCAATGAGTAACAAAAGAAAATCAGCAATCTCAGTGGCCGAAAATATTGCACTGATATTATCCTGGATAATATTTTCACCACTTTTCCTATTCCTCTCTATACGATGGAATAAACCAAAATTAATCGGGCGTAGTATGCTAACGCTTATTGCTCCCTTAACCTTATTAACTCTTGTGTTTGTCTCATGGCAGGGATATGAATACTACTATTATCAATTAAAAAGAGGTAGTCGATCGGAAATCGAAGCAAAAACGGGAATGAATTTCCCCCAATATAAAACCATTGAGAAAAGACAGCGCACTTATGGCTCAGGTTTTAATGATGATTTTATAATGAACTATTCGGTACAATTAGACACGGTGGATATTGATCATTTTTACCAACAAGTTAAGAAGAGAACCGGGTCTAAGCATACGGGAAACAACGATCGTTTATATTCTTCCTGGAGCATAGACAAGGACAAAAATTTCTCTTTCAGCCATATTGACTATCAAGAACATTTAGACTTAAAAATAAACACAGAAACGGGAGTCATGGATATTACATTTGGAAGCATGTAGTTTTGTGTTTTTTTTATTTGTGTAAGCTTACCCCTTTCCAGCTAAGGCTTTAAAGGGACACATGCTTGTCATCCGAGTAGCTTGTTCCGCTGCTGTTTTTAAAGAAAAGATACAGGTTCCACGATTCTTCGTCGCTTGTTTCCGGCAGGGGCAGCATACATTGTCCGTCCTCGCGCAAGCTAGCGGTCGCCACTGGTCCAAGCCAATGATTGGGGCTTGCCCACACACAAAGTAGTTCATCGTTATTCGATTCGGCTTTGGTTTGTAGGGTCGGGTTCCAGCTAATGGTCACCTTATCGGGATCCTCAGCCGTGCGAAGGGCACTTAATTGCAGGGGAAGCGGCAAGGAGCCCATCGAAAAATGCAGGCGCGAATAATCGGCCAGCTCGCCGTTTTTGTCAAAAGCCCCCAGGTTGGCTTTCAAAAACAGGTTGTAAGCGGTCAGCTTCCGGGTGGCTGACAGCTTACAAATGGGGATTACCACACGGTCGCGCACCGCATTGTAGAACGTACGTGCGGCCTGAAACCGCTTGCGTTGCTGCTGCTGTTTCTCGCTCCAACTCCCGGGTTTTCGTGGCTTGGGTAAGCTTCGCACAATCACTTCGTCGCCATTTTGTACAAATACCAGCTTGCCTGCTTTCCCACTCAGATAGGCTCCCGGTGGTGTATTGGTTCTAGCCATGCTCGTTATTTTTACTTAGTTTATACTGGGTTTCAAATAGGTTTTTACTAGTGATGTAATAGAAACCTAACACAAACCTAGGAGAAACCTAGTAGAAAGTTAGGACTTTATTCGAACAAAGTCAAGCCTATGTCACATTTGATTTTACGCTAATCCATGGCTGTGTTCTCGTCAAGCACCAATGGATATGACTACAACAGAGTCAGCGGAATCGGAAGGTTTACTGTGCTTTATGTATCGAGCCTAATGAATTCGGCCGGTACGCTATTGGGGCCTTTGACAAGTTTGAGAAAATCGGAACTATTGGCTGTCACACGGCAAAAAAGGACCTTTATCTTTTCTTTCAATGATGAGTAACATTTACTGCTATTAACGCGGTATTTTATGATTTCTTTTTGTATTTATCTCCTTCTTTATAAGTGTTTAAGAGTTGAGGCTAGTCGTTTCTTCGGTGGTTAAAGATGATTGCAAGCAACCTTTGGCCAAGGAATCGCATCTAAGGATGTCGTTTAGTTTGATAGATTCAGGAAATAGGGAGTGCCAAAGCGCTGTATGACGTTTTATCGATGATAATTATTTCGATTAGACGCTTTAGTATTCGTTTTAATTAAGGATAAAAGGTTATGATGAAAGGTATTTTTAGCTTATTATTGGTTGCGATGCTGTTTTCGTGCAGTACACAAAAGAATGTATACTGGGTGAATAGCAGTCAGGTTGATTGCATGGGCGTTGGCCCAATGGCATGCATGCAGGTGCAGAAAGGAAATGATATAGAGGAATCACAATGGCAGAATTTTTATTCGACGATTGATGGTTTTGACTATGAACCGGGGTATATCTACCAATTAAAAGTCAAAGAAGAGCATCTTCCCAAAGAAGAGGTTCCTGCTGATGCCTCTTCCATCAAGTACACCCTTGTTAAAGTGCTGGATAAGCAAGTCGACCATAGAGCTTTTGTCGATGGGAAATGGTTGTTGGCTCGTATTAGTGGTGGTCCGGTTAACCGCTCTGTCGTTCTTCCCACATTGGAAATCGATTTAGAGAACAGCCGCATTTTTGGTTCCGGAGGCTGTAACAGTTATTCAGGCCCCATTCAGCAACTGACCCAGGACGCGATTCAGTTGGGCAATGTTGCAAGTACCCGCAGAGCTTGTATGAATCGGAATATAGAGGATACTTATTTAAAGGCTTTGAGCCAGGTGGCGACTTATAAGGCCGTTCAGTCAGAGCTTGTTTTTTATGGTGAAGACGGCGCTGAGCGATTGGCTTTTATCAGACAGTATGAAGACGAAAAGGTCAATCAGAACTTGAATGACATTTGGGCTTTGGAAACCATGAATGGAGAGCGCGTAACCGATTTTGAAGAACGTCCGGTACTTGAAATTCATCTGGCCGAAATGCGGGCAGTAGGAACGGATGGATGCAATCATTTCATGGGTGACATCAAAAAACTGGATGCAAAGAACCTGGAATTTGGAGTTTTGGCCGGAACCCGAAAAATGTGTCGTACGATGACGGTGCCTGATCAATTTGGTAAAAGTTTGCAGCAGGTAAAAGGCTATCAGCTTGTTGGTTTAACTTTGACTTTATCCGACGAATCGGGAAAGGAATTGTTGAAATTTAAAAAAGTTGACTAACAGTCGGAAAAATGCAAAAGCTCAATGGTGAATTCGCTCGCTTGGTTGGATCTTGATTTACGAATAGAATGAATGCAGCGCGTATTATGAATCGATGAAGTGTACGCCTTAACGGTTTTTTTGAGGAGTTATTATTTGATACCCGTTTGATCGTCGATTCGGAGAATGTCAAAATAGAGGAGCTGTGCATGAGGCAATCTTAGCTGTCTTGCGGTTCGAGCTGCTTTCTTGCCAAGCTCAGCGTAAGATTTTCCCATTGTCTGTGCGTGGCAACTTTTTTATGAATTCGATTTCTCGCGGGCGTTCAAATTTATCCAATTGCTGCAGGCAGATAGCAGTTAGCTCTTCCATTTTTGCTGGTGATTCGCTTGCTTCGACCAACAACACCAATTGTTGCCCAAGTTTTTCATGGGGGCGGGAGGTGATCAGAAATGGAAATTGAATGTGGGGCTCCAGTTTTTTCTCTAGCTGTTCGGGTAGAAACTTAATTCCGCCGGAAATAATCACATGATCGGCTCGCCCTAGAATCCTGAAGGTCCTGTGGTCGATCAGTTCGGCTAGATCTGTGGTTTTTAAAAATTCGCTACCTAGCCCGGGCATTTGAATTTGCAGGCAGCCAGCGTCAGACAGGCTAAGTTCAATGCCATCCAAGGCATGATAAAACTCATCGGGCTTGTTGCCGTTGAGTTTCCGCAGGGCGATGTGGGTGGCTGTTTCGGTCATCGCGTAGCTGGAATAGCAAGCGGTTGAAACGGCCTGTAATTTATCGGCTAGTGCTTGAGGGACGGCTGAGCCTCCAATCAACAAAAATTCCAGGTTGGCGATTCCATTTTCCAGTATTTTATAGACCTGGTTGGTGACCATAGCAGCAAACTTAAACGACTTTTGGTTGAGGAATTGGAAATCGGTGGCCGGGTCAACCACTGTTAAATCCAGTTGGCCAACTAAGGCGCGCACCACCATTAGCTTGCCAGCAATGTAACGCGTAGGCAGGGCATGCAATATCCGATCGTTTTTCTTCAAGTTGAAAAAGCGAAGGGTGCGACTGGCGCTGGCAGCCACAAACTTTTTCGTGAGGCGGATGGTCTTGGGCGTTCCGGTGCTTCCCGAGGTGTTGACTTCAATAAAATCAGTGGGAGCGTACCATTCAGCCAAAAAATCAAGCCATTCTTTTTCCCATTTCGTTTGGGCTGCTTTTTGGAGCAAGTCAGCGATTGCTGTTTGCTGGCCGTTCAGCTTAATATGGTTGGGAAACGGGTTCATGGCTTATCAATGTATCTTTTAGAATTCGGTATGGGGTGTCACTTGGCTCAGATCAAATGGCTTATCCGGATCAAACCACAATTTTTCGCCTCGAATTTCCAGCGGAGAATCCATATTGTTGGTGAAAAGCTGACCGGTTCCCAGCCCTTGGTGTCCGGTTGCTTGGAGGGTAAAAGTCCATTGCGCAATGGCATTCAGGCCGATATTGGATTCCAGGTAGGAGGTGATCCACCAGCCAATGGAACGTTGATTCGCCAGCTCGATCCATTCGGAGCAGCCTGCAAAACCGCCATGTAAACTGGGTTTCAAAACCAGATACTGAGGTTGAATGGTGTCGAGTAACTGTTCTTTATCAGCCAAGGCATTGATGCCAATCAGCTCTTCATCCAGCGCAATGGGAACAGGTGCTTGCTGACAAAGCTCGTGCATAGCTGTCCATTGTCGGGCTGCCAGGGGCTGCTCAATGGAGTGAAGGTTCAAGGTTGCCAGGCGATTTAACTTATCGATGGCTTCTTCAGGTTTAAACGCACCATTGGCATCCACGCGCAGGATGATCTGACTGGCCGGATACTGATGGCGAATGCCCTGTAGCAGCTCCAGTTCCTTGTCGAAATGAAGGGCGCCAATTTTGAGTTTGATGCATCGGTAGCCGGATTGTAGTTTGGATTGAATCTGGTTTTGCATGTGTTCAGCTGTTCCCATCCAAATCAGTCCGTTGATGGGGATGCCTTCTTTCCCTTGGGTGAATGCGGAAGGAAAAAGCGTTTGCGTTCCCCCATTTTGCAAATCGAGCAGGGCCGTTTCAAGTCCAAACCGAACCGACGGAATGGCCTGAAGGAGCTCCGGATTCTTCAGAAATGGCTTCGGATCCTGACCAATCGATTTCAGCGCTGTTTCTACTTCTTCCGGGGTTTCTGTGCTCAGTCCCGGCAGTGGTGCACATTCGCCAATGCCAGTTTGCTTACCTTCGTTGAGCAATAGAAACCAAACGGGCCGTGTTTTATAGACACCACGCGAAGTGCCGGCAGCTTGCTTAAACTGAAGTTCATATTTTTGGTACTGCGCAATCATAAAACAGCCAGGATTAGTCCGAGACAAAACAGCAAGGTAAATGCCAGGGTTGAAAGCGACAGACGTTTTAAAAAGGGATCCAGCGCTTGCGCGTCCCTGGTTCGATGAATTTTGACCAAGTCGATCAGGAACAAGGGGAATGCCAGTAGAAACAACCATTGCCAGGCTGATTCTTGTTGGTGGTAGGTGAACAGGATAACGGCTACCCAGCCCCAAAAAATCATGGCGGAGTGGTAGATGCGGCTGTTGCGCTCGCCCATGCGAACGGGCAGCGTTATTTTTCCGGAAGCCCGGTCATTGTCGATGTCGCGCATGTTGTTGAGGTTGAGTACCCCGGTGCTGAAAAAGCCCATGCTGATAGCCGGGAGTAAAATAGCCGTTTCAAAATAACTGGCGTTGAGGTAAAAAACGCCAACGACTGGCAAAAGTCCAAAAAACAAGAATACGGCTAAGTCGCCAAGGCCAACATAACCGTAGGATTTTTTGCCTGCTGTATAAAAATAAGCCGCCAGTAAAGAAAAGACACCCAGCCCGATAAAGCTGAAAAAGGCTGTTTTTGAAACCTGCCAAGTGGCGGCATAAACCAATAGAACACCTAAAATAAAGCTCAAGCTGCCAACCAGCAGCATGCCTGCTTTCATCTCTGTTTTTGTGATCTCGCCGCTTTGCATGGTACGGGTAGGTCCCAGGCGGAATTCATTGTCGGTGCCACGTTGGCTGTCGCCATAGTCGTTGGCAAAATTGGAGAATACCTGTATCAGTGTGGCCGTGATGATGGCCAAGATGCTAACCAGGATATCAATTACCCCGTAAAACCAAGCCAACCCGCAGCCCAGTACAATGCCTGATAAGGCTAAGGGTAGGGTGCGTGGCCGTGCTGCTTTAATCCAACTTTTTCGTGTAGCCATAGCTATCTGGATGCTTATTACTTGATGCTAGATTCTTGTCCGTTGAGGTTCGGGTTTATTACGGAAATTTGGGGTATTTACCGAAGTCCGGTTTGCGTTTTTCAAGGAAAGCGTGCTTGCCTTCCTGGGCTTCTTCGGTTAAATAGTACAGCAGTGTGGCATTGCCGGCAAATTCCTGAATACCAATCTGACCATCCAAGTCGGCATTCATTCCCAGTTTCAGCATGCGAAGGGCCAGCGGGCTGTGCTCCTGCATTTTTTGTGCCCAAGCTACGACTTCGTCTTCCAGCTGGTCGAACGGCACTACCTTGTTCACCAAGCCCATTTCCAAGGCTTCCTGAGCCGAATATTGACGGCACATAAACCAGATTTCGCGTGCTTTCTTTTGTCCCACAATGCTGGCCAGATAAGAGGATCCCAGTCCGGCATCGAAGCTGCCTACTTTGGGGCCGGTTTGTCCGAAGATGGCGTTTTCACTGGCAATACTGATGTCACAAACCACATGTAACACATGACCGCCTCCAATCGCAAAGCCATTCACCATGGCAATTACGGGTTTGGGCATGCTGCGGATTTGCTTTTGCACTTCCAGAATGTTGAGGCGCGGAATGCCGTTTTCATCAATGTAGCCGCCGGTTCCTTTTACATTTTGATCGCCTCCGGCACAAAAAGCTTTGTCGCCGGCACCAGTTAGTACAATAACGTTGATGCGTTGGTCTTCGCGACAAATGTGCAGCGCATTGCTGATGTTATTCACCGTGGTAGGGCGAAACGCGTTGCGCACCTGTTCGCGGTTGATAGTGATCTTACCTATTCCGTCGAAATAATCGAAGAAAATATCTTCATACTCTTTAATGGTTTGCCATTGTCTTGTTGTGCTCATCGTATGTTGTTTTTTATTGTTTCACGTATTTAAATAACTCCCGAAACACGGTCGTGTTTACTTCCGCATCGGTGAAAATTTCCAGCAGAGCGGCTTTAGCTTGTTTGGGCGAATAGAAATCACCTAAAATATCGCTTAGCTCGGCTTGATTTTCAGCCATGAAATAATCCAGTTCAAAAGTTCTGGCCAGGCCTTCCGCTTTAAATTTATTTTCGGTGAAGAAATGTTCCTGAAAGGCGGGAGAATCGCCCGGTCCTTTAATTAGTCCAAAAATGTTTCCTCCTCGGTTGTTGATGACAATCACCCGTAGGTTGCTGCCAAGGTAGTTGTTCCACAGGGCATTCGAGTCGTAGAAAAAAGACAGGTCGCCCAGAATGATGGTGTTTATTTTTTCTGATTCAGAAGCAAAACCCACAGCCGTCGACAAGGGGCCGTCGATACCACTGGTGCCGCGGTTGCCAAAGTAATGGGCGTTTTTCACGGGTTGGCAAATAAGTCCGTAACGCACTGGTGAGCTATTTCCCAGGTGAATGACGGAATTTTCGGGGATGGCTGTCCGGAGCTGGTCAAAAACCCTTAAGTCGGAATAGGCCGCTTGTTGGATAAAATCGTCGCAGAGCTTATTGACTTGTTGCTCCTTGTCTTTCCAGCGGCGCAGGTAGTTTTGCTTTTTGCCCGAAACCCTTGGCAAAAGCTGACCGAAAAAGTCAGTCGCATCTTGCTTGATGACGTTCGTGAGCGACTGATAGGTGTCGAAATGCTCGTTAGCTAGACTGAGGTGCCAGTGGTTGACTGGCTTATGCTTCCGCAGAAATTGTTTCAGCGATTTCGATACAAACTGTCCACCGAAACTGATGAGCAGATCGGGTTGGAAATTTTCCAATCGGTCTGTTAGCATGGCGGCCATCAGCGTGTCGATGCTACTGCAGAAGTTGAGATCATCGAGGTTGCCCAAGTGTTCCTTTAAAACCACAGCACCTGTTTTGGAAACCAACTTGCTCAGCTGATTTTCCAGTCCTGGGTTCGGTATTTGCTGACCAGCCAGCACCAATACTTTGTTCGCGTTATTGAAAGTGGCAGTCAACTGGTCAAGTGCTGTTTCCGTTACGAGCTGTTGGGTCTCTGCTGTTTCAATGATTTTGACTGATGGCAATTTTTCATCCAGCAAATCGTGCAACGGCTCTTCCAACGGAATGTTAATGTGCACGGGTGCGGGAGCTTCCCCCAGGGTTGCATTCAGACACGCATTGATTTGGCGGGCGGCAAACCACAATTCTTTTTCAGACTCGCCCAATGGCAAGCTGATTTCTTTCTTGATGAAATTTTGATAAATCTTTTCTTGCCGGATACACTGGCTTTCAGCCTGGTCGATCCAGTAGTCGGGACGGTCGGCAGTGAGCACAATCAGCGGGACCTGCAGATAAAAAGCTTCGGCGATGGCTGGTGCATAATTCAAACTGGCTGTTCCGGAACTACAAACGATGACCACTGGTTTTTGTTTGGCTTGCGCCAGGCCGAGGGCAAAGTAGGCCGCACTGCGTTCATCCACAATGTTGCGGCAGTTAAACCGATTGCTGCCGGCAAAGGTATGGATTAACGGCCCGTTGCGCGATCCGGGCGAAATGATGATGTCATCAATTTCCTTGGCCAGCAAAATAGCCGCCAGCTGCTGAATGTGTTTCTTCGTTGAAATCATGTATTTTGAACAGCGTCAATAGCTGATGATAAAGTGTCTGCTTTTTTTAGTGTTTCTTCCCATTCTGCTTCGGGAACCGACCGAGATGTAATTCCGCCTCCGGAATATAAGATGTAGCGGTCGGGCATGATTTCCATGCAACGCAAATTTACAAATAATCTGACGGAGTCGTTCATTCGCCAGGGACCGAGATATCCAGTGTAATACCGCCGGTTGTGTTGCTCTATTTTGGTGATGAATTTGTCTGCTTTTGATTTCGGATAACCACATACAGCCGGTGTAGGATGGAGTTCGGCAACAAAATCGCCGAGTTTGTGTGCTAGCTTTTTAGCTGAAAACCGGAAGGTGGTCATCAGGTGGGCTACCTTCCCGCTTTCCAGGGTTTCCGGCCCTTGTGTGGTGTACGGATGAATGTTGAACCGATAAAAAACATCAAGTAAGTAGCGTGATACAAAAGCTTGTTCTTCAATTTCTTTGGTATGCCAGCTGTAGTCTGAATCGGTGCGTCGGATTTGGGTGCCAGCCAAGGAGACGGTTTCAATCATCTTGTTTTCAGTCTTTAGCAGAACTTCGGGAGTGGCTCCCATCCACAGGCCTGCTTTGGGCAGGTTTACCAGGTACACAAAAGCATTGGGCGTTTGCTGCAAAACTTGAAGGTAAAGCTTTCCGAGGGACTCCGTTTTTCGTTCTTTCGGAATTAAACGGGACACAATGGCTTTGGACAATTTGCTGTTCTTGATTTCCGCAATGGTTTTGTCGATAGCCTCTAGATAGGCTTCTTTTTCAATGATCAGGTGTTGATCGGCTACATTCTCTTTGGCCTGGTCTTGCTGAATCTGTGCCATGTCGAGGGTTAAAATTTCCTGGATCCCCTTTTTGTAAATCCCTGGTTTCAGAAGTACTAGTGGTGTTTCCTGACTAATCTGGTAAGGCGCAAAAACAAAGCCTTCCTGTCCGTTTAACTTGTTGAACTGGGCGGGGTAAATCAGGTCTTTTTGGTCGGTTAGTAGGATTTCCGGCGTTTGGCTTCCTGGCATCGACCAGATCGCAAAAGAGCAATCTTTTTCGATCAGATTATCCAGAAATAAGGCGAGATTCTCAGTATTTGTCATTCCTTTTTACAATCATATTGGTCACCCGAACTGTTGAAATCAGGCGTCCTTCTTCATTTCTTACATCAACATTCCAAATGTGTGTCTGGTTTCCAGGATGGAGAATATTTGCTACGGCGTAGGCTTTTCCTTTCCGTAAGCTGCTGGTATGACTGCCATTGACCTGTATGCCCAGCACGTCGTAATTTTCAAAATCGACCATGAGCATGCTCCCCAATCCGGCCAGACTTTCGGCAAAAGCCAAGTTTGCTCCGCCGTGCAGAATGCCATCGGGACGGCAATTTTTTTCCGATAGCTGCATGCAGCCTTCGACGGTTCCGGTACCAGTTTTAGTAATTTCGATGCCCAGGCTTCCGATTAATCCGGTTTGTGTTGCTTGGTTAATTAAATCCAGGGGAGTGTCTATATTCAGCGAATTAAGATCCATATGGTTTCATTAAAAAAAGTGAACCTCAAAAATAAGGTTTACTTTTAAATAATAACAGGGCTTTTCCCCATTATTGATTTTGGATGCTTCGGATGCCGTTAAGAATCTTGTTTTTTATAAATCTTCTTCAGTCGGATGCCACTCATGGTCAGATCTTCCGGCGGATTATCTTTTCCATTGGTGAGGTAAAAGAGTTTCGACTCGTGCTTTTGCAGGGTCACTGTTATCTGGCTTAGGTTCCCCAGGCTAATGCTTTCTCCTAACTTCCATTCATACACCCAATTGTTGTTTTCTTCATTGATTTCAGGAAAGTCATAGCTTTCGGTCACTGTTTGCTCCGTATCATTCAGAATAAGTAAACCCCAGGCTTTGGGCGAACGGTAGCGCCGCAGGGCTACTTTACACTTTTGGCTGTCTCCCCAGAACGGAAGGGTTGCGCTTTGTGGTCGTTCCTGTGGAAGCAACAAGCGCCAGTTGTCAAGCTGTTCTTCAGTCAGGCTTGAAAAGCGGTCGGATGTGCTGACCACACCTCCCATAATGCCAATCCAGTTGGCCAGGCTGTTTTTCTCCGTTGGCGTGAGTTCGCAGTTCTCATTCTGAAAGGAAATGACATCGAGGTCGTTCTGCCAAAAGACATTGTTGAAATACTGGGTGTTGTAACTTTCTTGCAGCATGTTTTGAATGCCATCTTCTGTCCATCGACACTGGTTGCTATTGGCAATGCGCATGGCGTCAACATAGCCGATCATGGGCGCATAAGGGGAGCTCCCGGTAGTCCAAAAGCTTCCGGCGCCAATTTCTTCCCGGATGATATTGAGAATGTCTGTAAAAATTTGAACCGATGTTTTGGTTTTATCGTAGCGGTCAATTCCGATCGTGGGTTTCAGTCCCCAATCCATAAAATCGGTTTTGTAAAAAGTGAAGCCCATCTTTCGGTAGGATCGAAACACTTTTTCGATATACCGCTGGACTTCGGGATGACTACCATCGAGAGCATAGTGAGGGACTTCGGAGTCGTTTCTCTCTGGAATGGGATTGCCTTCCAGGTCGCGGATGAGCCAGTTTTTGTGTCGCTTGAAAAGTTTACTTTCTTCGCTTACCATAAATGGGGCGACCCAGATTCCGGCGCGGTAGCCTCGCTGGAAAATATCGCGGGCTGCCGGTTCTAGTCCTCTGGGCCAGCGTTCATTGTAGTCTGTCCAGTCGCCATGAACACTGTAGCAGTCATTGATCAGGATGGCATCCAGCATAATTGTAGGGTCGATATCATCCAGATTTGTCAAGAGCTTGGTGAGATGTTCGTGACTGAATTCATGCTCGAATTCATTTGCTGAGTCCCAGTGGTAGCTTGTTTTAGTGTCTTTGCGGGCCTCCAGTTGCTCGGAGATATTCCACGCCAGGTGCTGCAAGGTCTCGTAGGGTTTATTCCCAAAAAAGATATAAATGTCGGGAAGCTTAATGAAGTCATCTTTCAGCGGGATGCTCTCGGTTACAAAGCCGGTTTCGAACAGGATGGATTCAACATCGGGATAGCGATCGGATAATCCCCGGCGGTGAGGCCGATTGTATAAGGTGCTTTTTTGAATAAAGTCGTGGTGTTCGTAGGTTCCGATAGCCAAGGTGTCGTTTTCAGCTGAAATCAGTCCGGTTGTTAAGTAAGAATCGTATGACCAGGCTTGTTCTCCTAATTGATTACCGAATTCTGCTGCCGTGGGTTTATGAAATTCATACAAGCCAGAGGGGCCTCCCAAACCTTGCCCTTGTTTGAAATAGTGTTTCACCCCGTTGACGACTGCTTCGCCCAATGGGCAGAAATAGTAGGGAGCGCGCGACATGCCACTGAGCTCTGCGCCAATTGAAATGGAGCCTGAATTGATTTTTAGATCGAGCATCACAAAACCCCGATCAAGCTCATAAATAATACGTTTGCCTTTGGGGGAGTCCCCCATGAAGGTGTTTCTAACAAAAATACTTTGACCATCGATGGTTGGGCGGCAGTTTTTTAAATGAATGCTACCAGCAATTAAGTCAAAGGTGCCGTCATTGTGAAGAATCCACTGTGGTTTCCCTATTTTAAATCGGTTTCGACTTATGGTACTTGTGTACTCAAGCGCACTTGAGTAGTAGGGTATTGTGAGTAATGATCCAATTCCAGTACCTACCAATTTTAGAAAATTCCTTCTTTCGATGGTCTTCTTGGTCATAGATGTATGTATTGATTTGTTAGAGAGGTCGTAAATTTAACAACTTTTAACAATCTTAGCACGAAAAGAAGAAAAATCTCATATTGTGCAATTGCTTGATGATTAATTGACTGCGTTTTTTTTGTGTTGTATAAGATATTCTTTCTCTATTTAATAATCTGATTATCGTGTTTTGAAAAGCGATTACCAGACCATTTTGTTTATTTTTCGAATAAGTTTTTCGCGCTTTTTTTCAGGGAGCGTTCCAATGCGTGTGGAATGATTCCCGCCTTTTTTTACTGTTTTATGGTTATTCCTACTTCTCTTGACTGTTGCAGCTGTGGCTGTCCAAGGGTCTACTTCTCCATAAATAAGTATGACGTTTCGGGCATCCGACATTAAGAATTCTTCGACTTGTCGGGAGGTCTTGTCGCTGTAAGTGGCGGTGCTACCTTCAGGCAACATGAATCGATTGACATAGTTCTGGGTCGAACTCACAGACAACAGGTCGGCAAAGGGTTCGGTGTCGTAACCGTAGTAACCCAACTCGCGCGCCGCTTGGTAAAAGAAAGCCCGGAAGTGAGCTGATCCCTGATACGAAAAATAATCCGGTTGACTGATTTTTACCAGATACTTAAAGAGTTCTTCATGGCTTGCCGTGTCTTTGGGAATCTCTTGGCAGTCGTGGCCCCATTGCCAAAACGAGAATGCATATTCCAGCACGACGTAGTCGAGCACTTCATCGAGGCTCATGGGGAAGGTATAGCTTCGGGTTTTGGCGTAGTTGTTCAGTAAAGGTAGCATGTGCTCGCGTCGTTGGAGGACTTCGCGCTGAAAGCTTTGGATTTTGTTCCGGCATTCGTCCGATCCAACTTGATTCAGAAAGGGTTCATGCCTTCCGTCTTCTACTCCAAAGTTAAGCGGAGCTACGTAGGCAACGGTAGCAGAAACATCATGCGGGAAAAAGCTCCGGTGAGCCAGAGCAGTCTGTCCCCCTTTGCTGATCCCGGTGTTTAACCATTTGCCTTGGTAGTACTTCTTGAAAAGCTGTACCACTAGATGATGATCTTGAGCGGCATTTTCAACGGTTAAGAATTCCCAATTCAAGGAGTCGGGCAGAGACTCGCCAAAATAGCGGTGCTCCACGCAAATTTGGTTGGCGTCAAGCATTGGGCTCAGTTCATTGATGAAATTGGGCTGGGCTGCATAATTGGCGGCATAGCCTTCGGTGATCAGCACCACCGGATGATCCGCTTTCTTATCGGAAACAAACACCCGCTGAACGAAAAAGCCTTCGGTGGTGTCCTGATGGTTCAGCGGTTGCCTGATTCGGATTTCATAACATTGTGCGAAAAAGTCATTTCCGTCAATGGTCTTGATGCTTGAAATCTGTGGCTGCGACTGCATGAATTGAAGTAATTCCTGGCTTTGTGCGGCAGTCCATGCCATGACAAAGAATAGGAGCAGAAAAAAATGCTGTTTCAGGTAGCTCGATCTGTTCATTGTTTTTTTCTTTAAAGACCGGCTAAAATTAGAAATTTTGGTGTTCCGTTCGGTCTATAATCTCATTTTGTAAATCTTCACCCAAATCGTTGAAGTAATCGCTGTAGCCGGCAACCCTTACAATTAGGTCTTTGTAGTGCTCGGGGTGCTTTTGGGCATCGCGTAGCGTCGCGGCATCCACCACATTAAACTGGATGTGATGGCCCTCTAAACGAAAGTAGCTTCGCACCAGGCTGGAAACTTTAGCAATGGCCGATTCATCCTCGAAAAAGGAAGGAGTGAACTTCTGGTTCAGTAAGGTGCCGCCCGTTCGTAAATGATCGATCTTAGCTGCTGATTTGAGCACCGACGTGGGCCCTTGCCGGTCGGCTCCCTGCACGGGTGAGATGCCTTCTGAAACAGGTGTTCCCGCCAGGCGTCCATCGGCACTGGCTTGCATCACACTTCCAAAGTACACATGGCAGGTGGTAGGCAGCAAGTTAATCCGGTAATCGGCTCCCCGCGGGCTTTTATGTCCGTTTACCGCTTGGTGGTAAATTTCGAAAACAGTACGCAGCTGGTCATCAGCCTGGTCATCATCGTTGCCATATTTGGGCGTTTTATAAACCAACTGGTAATGCAGGTTTTCAGCTCCTGCAAAATCGTTCTTCAAAGCCTCCAGCAGGTCTGACATGTTGCAGTTTTTTTGCTCAAACACGTGCTGTTTAATAGCGGTGAGCGAGTCGGTGATGGTACCCATGCCTACGCCCTGAATGTAGTTGGTGTTGTAGCGTGCACCACCCTGGATATAATCAGTTCCGGAGGCTACACAGTCGTCAATAATAAGCGAAAGAAAGGGCGTTGGAATGTGGTTGATGAAGGTCTTTTCAATGATATTGCTCCCTTCAATTTTGATGTTTACAAAATGCTGTACCTGTTTTTTAAAGGCCTGCAGCAGTTCATCCAGCGATTGAAACGAACTTGGATCGCCGGTTTGGGGGCCAATCTGTTTTTGGGTCCGCGAATCAAAACCATTGTTGAGGGTGAGCTCCAGTATTTTGGGTAAGTTGAAATAGCCAGTCAGAATATAACTTTCGGTGCCAAAAGCGCCGCTTTCCACACAGCCGCTGGCTCCACCGTTTCGGGCATCAATCAAGCTTTTCCCCTGGTTCAGCAGTTCCTGTATGATGGCATCGGTGTTGAAAATAGACGGTTGTCCAAAGCCGGTTTTTACAATTTGGATGGCTCGCTGGATGAAGCGATCGGGATTTTCCCTGCTAAGCTGCACCATGGAGCTGGGCTGTAGCAAGCGCATCTCTTCAATCACATCCAGTATGAGGCAGGAGAGTTCGTTGACTGCATCCGAACCATCGGGTTTTACGCCTCCCAGGTTGATTAGTGCGAAGTCGGTGTAGGTATTGCTTTCGAGGGCGGTAACGCCCACTTTGGGTGGAGCGGGATGGTTGTTGAACTTGATCCAAAAAGCCTGCAGTAATTCTTGGGCCTGCTCTTTGCTTAGCGTTCCGGCAGCCAGTTCTTTTTGGTAGAAAGGGAACAAATGCTGATCCAGTCGACCCGGGTTAAACGAATCCCACGGATTGAGTTCGGTAACCACGCCCAGGTGCACAAACCAGTAATATTGCAGTGCTTCGTGAAAGGTTTGCGGGGCATTGGCCGGTACCCGGCGACAAATGCCGGCCATGTTTCTAAGCTCCAATTTTCGCGTAGCTTCTTTTTCTTGCTCTGCAAGCTCTTCCAACTTGTCGGCATGCCGGTTGGCAAATACAATAATGGTTTCGGCAGCCAGCTGCATCGCGCTCAGCTCTTCCTTTTTGTCGTAGGCTTGCGGGTCATTTACAAAGTCGAGTTGGCACAGGCTTTCCTTGATGTCCAGAATGATATCCAGCATGCCTTTGCGGTAGATCTTATCACCGGCAACGGTGTGTCCCGGAGCACGTTGCTCCATGAATTCGGTGAAGATGCCCGCCTCATACGCTTCCAGCCATTCCGGTTGCATGCGATTCATAATCCGATCGCGATTGGAGTGGCCTTCCCAGAAGGGGATGATTATTTTTTCATAGGCTTGCCGGGTTTGGAGATCAACCCGAAACCAGACTTTTTCGCGACTGTTCAGGATATCCAGATCTTGCAATGAATGCACTGTGATCTCCGGATAAGTGGGAGTTGCTTTAGGTGCTGGTCCGCGTTCGCCAACAATCAGCTCATCGTCATTGATACAGACGGTTTTGTTTTCCATGATGTAACGAAAAGCCTTAGCGCGTTGCATGGGGATGGAATCTCCCAGTGCCTGATGACTTTTATAAAATTTGGTAACTAATAAGGCTCGTTCGGCCGAAATGCAGTTGATAGCCTTCAGGCTTTGATTGCGTAATTTTTGTATTCGTGGTGTCATGGTGTTTTCGATTTTTTAGTTAAAAGCTAAGCTCCGATGGTCACTGCAAATCCGGCCTTCTCAAATTGCTGTTTGATTTCAGATGATGCCTCCCGCTTCAGTGAGGGCTGATTGCCGAATGGGTTTTCCATCTGAAAACGTGCGTATTTGGCTTTAGCCGTATTGTGAAACGGCAGCAGGTCAACAGAGGCTGGTGGTTGCTGCAGGCTTTGCAAAAAAGCGATGCTTGCTTCGATATTCTCCGGTGTGGTACTAACTCCCGGAATGATGGGTATGCGGATGCTAAATGACTTTTTGAGAGCAGCCAATTGTTGAATATTCTCTAAAACTGATTGATTGGAAACGCCTGTGTATTTCTGATGTCTTTGGTCATCCATCAGTTTTAGGTCAATGAGGAAAAGATCGGTCGCTTTGGCTACTTTCTGAATCATCTTCCAGCTTGAAAATAAGCTTGTGTCTAGGGCGGTGTGCATGCCGTGGCTTTGGCATAGCCGAAGCATTTTATTCAGAAACGGGCCTTGAAGTAAGGGTTCGCCGCCTGAGAAGGTTACGCCGCCACCGGATTCCTCCATAAAGATCTGCTCCTTTTGAAGTTCTGCCAGTAATTGATTCGGACTTACGGTATAACCAACCTGCTCGTTTTCGGTAAATTGATGTCCATTTAGATGAACGGTTCTTGGAGCGTAGACCGGTTTGGGGGCAATGCTTTCGGGGTTGTGGCACCACTGACAGTTCAGCGGACAACCTTTTAAAAATACGGTGGTTCGTATGCCGGGGCCGTCATGCACCGCGAAACGTTTAATATCGAATATAATCCCATCCATGGGAGATGCTTTTTAGTGAAGTTTGAAAAACAGGATAAGGGGTGGTTTTCCGACTGCGCTATGGCAGGCGCAAAATCAATTGATCCAGCATTCGTAAAGTCCTTTGCCGAACTGATGGTAGAGGTTGGAGAAATGTTTGATTTTGAACTTCATCGGTGTCGAAATTTAAACAACAGATGCAAATTAGCTTTTTTTGTGAATGTAAAGAAACTATTAAGTCTATCCGATGTTATTTAGAACAGTTTTAAATAAAACAAATAAAAAGATATTTTTGTCCTAAATGGTGTTGTTCCCAGGGAACGCTAATTAGAAGAGGAGAGAAATTATGAAGAATTTATTTTGCCCCATATCGGATGAACGAATCAATGAGCAGGTGCCACGAGTTACGGCTTTATTGGTGATTCTGACTGTCATTGTTTCATTTGCATTGCAGACGGCCGTGTTGATGGCTTTTGTTGCTGCTGACTTTTTTATTCGTGCGTTTACCAAGATGAAATTTAGCCCATTGAGTTGCATGGCCTATTGGATTACCCAGTTGCTAAAGCTGCCAGCCAAGGCGATTGATAAAGCGCCAAAGATTTTTGCAGCACGCATGGGCTTTGCCATGTCGCTGGTATTTGCCGTGTTATTTGCCTTTCAGCTCACGACTGCAGCTTCCAGCGTTGCCGGTGTTTTGGTCTTTTTTGCAGCTCTTGAATTTGCCGTAGGCTTTTGTGCCGGCTGTACCATTTATACTTATCTGGTATTGCCATTTTATAAGAATTAGTTTTCAACACCAACAAAGAATAGTTTTTTCTCGAAAGAACCGGCTTCAGGCCGGTTTTTTTATGCCCCTTGGTCCGCGGATAAACGGATGATGACGGGTAATGCTACTTTTCTTCACATGCATGTTGGTTCGCAGGAAGTGGTAGATATGTAATGATTGATTGATTGAGGGGTTATGTTTCCGTTCTGGAGGGTAGGTGTTCTTTCGGCGCTGATTTAGGGGAATGAAAAAAGCGCCTCCGTGGTTTAATCCGGAGACGCTTGATTTATTAGTCGTTTACTTGGTTGACTGTTTATTACAACTCCTTAATGCGGATGTTTTTGAATTTCAGATCTGAACCATGACCCAGGAAGCAGATACGGCCGGTATGGCGTTTCAATCCGGGGTGATTTTTCTGGTCAGCTGTTCCGTTTTTCGAAGCTTCTTTGATGTTTCCTTCCAGAATGACTTCGCCGTTCAGCGTAATTTTAATGTCATCTCCGTTAACAATCACTTCCTGGTAGTTCCATTCACCAACAGGTTTCAGGAATCCACGTTTGGCGGCAATTGTGCCGTAAACCGAACCATGGTATTGGTAAGGTTTCAGGTTGGCGTAAATGGGAGCGGTATTGTCCAGAATTTGCAATTCTTTACCCACATAAGCCACATCGCCTTCCAGCGGAGCATGAATGCCAAGTCCGTTGTTTGCACCCGGTGTCAATTGAAATTCAAAGCGGAAAATGAAGTTCGAATAGTCTTTGGCGGTGTACAGGTTGCCATGACCTCCTTCGGCCGGACGAACGACCAGCAGGCCATCTTCAGCCCGGTAGTCTGTTTTATTTCCAACCCACTTATCCAGGTCTTTGCCGTTGAAAAGTGATACAAAGCCTTCAGCTTTTTCAGCTTCCGTTAGGCCTGGAGTTTCGGCATTCAGCTCACGAACATAAACGTTACGGAACGTCAGGTCGTTGCCATGGGCCTGCAGTTCGATAGGACCTTCGCTGAAAATTGGAAGGCTGCGATCCCAATAGTTTTCCATGGTTACATTGTCTACTACCAGAACACCGTTCAGGTAAACGGTTACTTTTTCGCCTACCATTTTAATGCGGAAAGTGTTCCAGTCACCAACGGGGTTGTCAGCCACCACCAATGGGGTGCTTCGGTGTTTGCTGTTGTTGTAAAGTCCGCCTGAACCCACTTGGGCGCCCACTTTAACCAGCGACGTATCCCAGATTTGAACTTGTGGCGTACCACGCAGGTAAATGCCGGAGTCTCCTTCTTTGGTGATTCTCCAGTCAACAATCATTTCAAAATCGCCGTAGTTTTTAACCGTGCACAGGTTGTCGCCTTTGCCATCAAAAACAATCATGTTGTCTTTTACCGACCAGTTTTCGTGCATGCGAGTGTTGGCTTTCACTTGCGCTGCAGCCAGTTCTTTTTCCGACATTTTAGCTCTGGCAATTGGGTTTTTCACCAGCCCTTGCCATCCGCTCAGATCTTTGCCGTTGAAAAGAGAAACATAACCTGTTTCTTGTGGCATCTTGTCCAAATACTCCTGAATGTCAATTTTGAAGTACTGGCTGTCGGCGCCTGAAATTTTAGCTTTGACCTTGGTGAGTGTTTCACGGACAAACGTTCCGCTTAATCCGTTTTGTTCGCCAGGTGTTGGCAGCGCAATTTTCATGGCTGCACTGGCGGCAGTGCCACTCAGGGCGGTGTCATCCAGGTAGTTGGCAACAAAAGTTAGTGCAAGGAATGTTTTTACGTTTCCGGCTGCGCGAATGACTTGTTGTTTTTCGGCGTTCGTGGTGCATTGAACCATCACTTTATCGAGCCACAATAATTTTTGATCGGCTGGAATATTGGCTTGGCGCGTTAGTTTCAGGAAAGCAGCAAGTGCTTCTTGTTTGAAGGCCGCTTTTGAATTGTCGCTGAAAACATTGAAAAGTGCTGGCAGGGCTGAAGCATCAGACCAGTTGGTGAGTGCTGTAAAAGCCGCTTTTTGCTCGTTTGCATTTCCGTCGTTTAACAACGATGTAACACTTTTCAGTGCGTTTTGATCATTCAGGAAAGGCAATACGGGAACCAGTTTCTCCGTCTGCTTGCCTGATTTCATTGCATCGAGGGTTAATGTTGCAGAAGGAGCATCTGTTGAATTGTATAGGGCGATCAGGGCTTGCTGAACGGCTTTAATTCCATCGGTTGATGATGTTTGTTGCAGCAGGTTTAACAGGCTGCTTGTATTTTCGGCTTGGGCCACCCGCGCCAATGCTTGGTAAGCCGCTTGGCTAACCGCACTGTTTGAGCTTTTGCAAAGCGCTTCAACCTGATTGAAATAGCTGTGGGCACGACGGGCTGCCAGCACTTCGATCAGGATGACTTTCGCATCGGCACTTTGCTCATCTAGTTGGACGGCCAGTTGGTCGCAATTGTCTACAGAAGTTGCAACAAGCAGTGCTTCCTTGATGGCCGCGAACTCTGCTTTATCGGTGGCTTGCTTCAGCTGGCTGAGTAAAGCAGGGATGGCTTTTGCTTGTTGGTTGATGGCCAAGGCCAAGACTGCCTCTTCGCGAACCGCCTGGTTGGCTGAGGCCAGTGAAGGCAAAATTACCTGGTTGAGCACGCCGGCTTCGGGGCGGTGTGCCAGGAAGTAAAGCAGCTCTGTTTGTTGCTCAGACGACTGCTTAGGGAACAAGTCAACCCACTGGTTAACTTCTGCTTCCGTTATTCTTTGCTGAGCAAAAGTCAATACAGCCATGCGATAGGCTTTGTCATCATTCTTAAACTCTTTAGCCAACAGTTTAAAGGCTTTTTCTCCTTGATTGGCGCGCAGTGTTTTTAAGGCAGTCGAGCGGAAATGCAGCTGATCCTGCGCACTGAATTTTTTGAGCGCTGTTGCTGCCAGTTTGTTACTTAGCTTGGTGTGCCCGTTTAGCCGAAGCTTACAGGCATATTCCAGGTAAGAAAGCATGGTTTCGGCTTCATCTGCGGCAAACGATACTTTTTTGGCTGCTGCACTGAACGTTTTAGCTGAAGCTTCGCCACCAATGCGCGCCAAAGCGGCATATGTTTGTTTAAGCGGCTCGTCGCTTGCTGATTCGGCAAGGCTGATCAAAAATGACTCAGCTGGTTGGTAGTTTAATACACCCAGTGCTTTGATGAACTCAACTTGCTGTTCGCCGCTTTTTGTTTTTGCTGCATTGAGAATAAGGGCAGCAGCCTCGTCAGTGCCAATGCTGGTCAGTGTAGCAATGGCTGGTGAAACCAATGTTTCATTATCCAGGTATTTCCCCAGCGCACTTACCGTTTCTGCTTGTCCGCAGTAGGCCAGCTGGCGCATGAAAAAGGCTTTTACTTCGCTGTCGTTTGCTTCTTCAAGAGCATTGATCAGATTCTGCTCAATCAATTTGCTGTCTGCTGAGCCCGCTTTTACCGGACATTTGGCTAGGCTGGTGATGGCATAGCGCGCTTGTGTGTCATCGCCGGTTCCGGGAGGAATAATCATATCGCAGAAGCTGGCAATCCCTTCCGAGTTCAGGTCGATAATTTGCTGAGTTAACTTTGTTGTTTCTTTGGCGTTTTCGGCGGGAAAACGAGCCAGGATATCGGCTACCTTGGTTTCCAGCGTGCGCCTGTCCTGCGCAAAAGCAGGAATAAGCAGCAAGCTTATCAGTAAGGTTGTAAGTATATTTTTTAAGTGATTCATTCCGTTTTAAATTTTCGTTTAAAAACTAAGTTGCTTTTCTATGTTAGTTGACTTTACGGTGATGTTGTTTGTTGTCCGTTCTCAAATCTGCCATTCACCGCGCATGGGTTGGTTGATCAGTCGGTTGGCCTCATCATCGTTGATGAAAACCTGGTTCACCGGATCAAACTCCAGGGTTCTTCCTAAGCGAAGGGCAATCACACCCATATTGACAATGGTTGCTGAGCGGTGTCCGTTTTCTTCGTTTAGTGCGAATTTTTCACGGGTGCGTACCGATTCGCTGAAGGTGGTGATTTGAGGTTCCGGATCTGGCATCCTGTCAATCAGTTCTTTCAGATTAGGAATATCGGATTTGAATCCGTTGAAGATTTTTCCGTTTGGACCTTCGATGTAAGCGGCATTTTTGTCTTTGTTTTCGCCATCCAGAATAATCTGGCAGCCATCATCGTAAGTGTAAGTAATTTTCCTCCAGGTACCAATGGCGTCATCGTGTTGTTGCGGAGCGTCCACTTCAACTTTTACCGGGCTGGTGTTGTCTTTACCCAGGAAGTACTGAACCGGGTCGATGTAATGCTGTCCCATGTCGCCTAAGCCACCGCCATCATAATCCCAGTATCCACGGAATGTTTGGTGCACCCGGTGTGCATTGTACGGTTTTTCAGGTGCAGGTCCTAACCACATATCGTAATCCAGTGCTTCAGGAACAGCTTGTGGCGCCAGATTAGGTTTACCTACCCAGTAGAATTTCCAGTTGAAGCCGGTCACTCCGCTGATGGTAACTTTCAATGGCCAGCCCAAAACACCGCTTTCTACGGCTTTTTTAATCGGTTTTACTGGCGTTCCCAATCCGTAAAAATTGTCTTTGAAACGGAACCAGGTATTTAAACGGAACATTTTTCCAGTGGCGTTGATGGCTTCCACCACGCGTTTACCTTCACCAATGGTGCGGGTCATTGGTTTCTCACACCAAACATCTTTGCCGGCTTGTGCGGCCATAACCGACATAATTCCATGCCAGTGTGGAGGTGTGGCAATGTGTACAATATCAATATCAGGTCGTTGAAGTACTTCGCGGAAATCATGGTATCCCTGTACTTCAGGCTTGACCATGTTCAAGACATCTTTGAGGTGATTTTTGTCGACATCGCAAACGGCCAACAGGCGGGTGCCTTCATAGTTGATGTGGCCTCTTCCCATTCCGCCGACACCAATAATGGCTTTGGTGAGTTGATCACTGGGTGCCAGGAAGCCTGGTCCGCCCATAACGTGCCTTGGGATAATTGTTACTCCCGCTGCTGCAATCAGCGACTTTTTTAGGAAATCGCGGCGGTTGTTCATTTTGTTGTTCATTGTATTTATGGATTTAGTTCTGATTTTATTGAATTGTTTAGACAAAGAAAGAGTCGTCGGTATAATAGCAGGGGTAACAAACGGGGTAACGCCCGATAAAAAAAGGGAAGCAGGCGTTTTTTATTTTTAAGTTCGAGCTTTTGGGAAGGACATGAAGCGTGATGTCGGTCTTGTTTTTTCGTTTAGAACAAGCCGGTTCTTATTGAAAAAACCACCAGTTGGCCTATCGGTTTGCTCGGCTCCGGAAGAAGCGAAGGCACTTCGTTGATGCTACTATTTTTCAGCGGTGAGCCCTTTGAAATTGACCGGGTAGTTTTCCTGATACATTTCCTGATATACTTTGATAAAATGATCATAAACCGAATGGGCCAGACTGAGTTTTCCCTGGTTGGTTAGCAGTTGCAGCTTTTTACGTAAGGCCGGCTCGTTGAGGGGATCATTCAGGCTGATCACCTCGGCCAGTGCAAGCAGGGAGGAGGTTTCTTGTTTCTCATCGAGTGATTCGAATAAGCCGAGCCCCATTTCAATGATCCGGTCACTCATTTTACTGATGTAGGGATCTAGCCAGGATTCTGACATGTCGGGTAACAGTGTTCCGCGGCTCAAGATGTTTAGCAACTCCGGAAGTGTTTCTAGCGCATCCTGATCTGTTGCATGTTGCTCGATCGTGCTTAGCTTGCCGAGTACATCACTGTATTCGGAATAGCAGGTGTCACCCAGTTCAATTTGCCAGAGCCGATCTTTAAATACCAGGTTAATACCGGGGCAGGAAGCCAGCGCTGCTTTCAGGTTTTGAATGTTTGTTCCGCGGGTGTTTTTGGCTTTCTGCGTGCTCATACCGGGCCATAATATTCCGGAAAGCTCGCTGGTGGATATTCCGCGGTATCCGTTTGCGCTATTCAGAAAAACTAACACAAACAGTTGTTTAATCTTAGGTGAAAACTTCTGACTTACATCCACCCCTTCCGGGTTGATGACTTTTAATCCGCCCAAACAATATATTTGTTCGTGGTTAAGCGCGGGCTCTTTGGTTTTTTCTTCTTTTTTAAGTTTCGTGGGAGTTTGCCTGGGCTTTCTTTTGCTGACAAAAAAGTAGGCCGCAATCAACATGGATAGCGGGATCAGCACCCAGAGCCAAATGCCTGCTTTTTGCTGATCCTGGTTATGCGATAGTTGGTATTGTAATCGAATTTCATCTTCATTGAGTTCACGGCTCCAGATTTTGATCTCGTCCATGTAGCCGACAAAGAACTCTTCCCACAAATTGCTGCCAATGAGTAGTGTATAGTCCGATTCGGTATAGGGCGTAAGCAGATCTACCTGTTCGGTGAGCTCTCCATTGAGGTAAAAACGAATCTGGTTTTCATAGGCCGAGTGTACCACCGAGATAAAAGTCCATTCGTTTGTAGGCACTTCCGACGAAGTGGAAATATAGTCCTTAATTCCTTGCATGGTGTAGGTTAGCTGCCCGTTGTGAAGCTTTAGCACAAAATCGCGGCCTTTACCCAAGATGCTGTTGTTGGTATTCAGTTGTGTGGGTTTAATCCAAGCTGTTATGCTGAAGTTGGGGTGCAGGCTTTCCTTGCTTTGAATGCCGGCATCGAGGTAGGCCCTGCCCGGAAACCAGGCACAGTTGCCACGTTGCCCATCAGCGATGAATTCGACTTCATTGTTGATGATTTCTTTTTCGTTTTCTCGCAATAAGTTGAGCGGTTTTTTGTTGAATACAAAGTGATCAGTCAGCTCAAAGTCGGGGCTTAGGTTAACAGCCTTAAATTCTTTCAAGTAGCCTCTGTTGGCTGGCGAATCGTAAATAATATCGGGTGAGAACCGATAGCCTGCTTTGTAAGGGATAAATGGTTCGAGGTGGGCAGGCGTTAGCGGGAAGCAGAAGTACCCATTGCTTTGGCGGTTGGGATAGGCCTTCCACGAAACCTTTTCCAGTAGCTTGCCATTGGATGAAATTACTCCCGTAAACTGTCCGGTAGCATTCAGCGATTGAACCCACTGAGCAGAGGCCTCAAGATTGGAATAGTCCGGAAGAATAAAGTTGGGGAGTTTGCCACATTGGCTCCAAAGCGCGATGAGCCGATCCATTTTGTTTTCAGCTGCTCCGGGCCTTACCAGCAGCAGCTCGTTGTTACTGAACAAGGAATGGCTGAACAAGCTGTCGTTAACTTGCTGATCGAGGCTAAGCTGGTCCAGTAAGCGGGTTTCTATCAGTACCAGTTGCTTGTTGGTTTCGTAGGATGGTTCTTCTTCAAGGCGGGTAACTACCGGAATTAACTCCTGGCGCTTGGTTAAGGCCTCAATTTTTGACTGGCGTTCCGGGTTGGTCAGATCTTCGGCATAGAAAGCAAAAGGAATGTTTGCTTTGCTAAGACTATTCACTTCCGAATCGCTTAATTCATTGAGTTGAATCAGCAAGTGAGCCTTTAGCCGAATGGCTGTACGCGTACTATCGGGCATTTGCTTATACCACACCGAACTGGCCTGCGTAAAGCTACTTATCAGGCATAGCAGGATAGCAAAGATTAGATCGTATTTTCGAAATTTAGGTGTCAAGAAAATATTCAATTGGTATTCCTACAAATCTATAAAAAGCTGCTTGATGTTTTCCCGTATGTGTCAAATTTAATTGATCAAAAATGGGTAAAACCGCTGCGGAATGCAAAAAACCAAGGCAAGTCCGGACTCAACCAGAGCGGAATGCAAAAAACCAGAGCGGAACGCGATTTAACCTGGTCGGATGGCATTCCGCTGCGGTTTTTTACAATATTTCGTGGAATGATGCTGTGTTGCTGCGGTTGTGAGGCATTCCGCCTTGGTTACGTCCTGTTTAGCCGCGGTTTACTGCATGCCACGCCAGCTTTGGCAGGTCTGAAAACAGTAAGTTCCCGTTTCTTCTAGTTATTAGCCAATGTTCCAGCGGTTTTCTCCACTTCCCGGAAGACGCGAATCAGGTTCTCACCCCATATCTTTTTGATGTCTCGTTCAGAATAACCACGTTTCAGCAATTCGTAGGTTATGTTTGGAAACTGGCTGACATCGGCACAGTCGGCCAGGCCACCACCTCCATCAAAGTCGCTGCCGATACCGACATAATCTACGCCTACCAAATTCACCACGTGGTCGATGTGGTCAACCAGATCACTAACGGTAGGCAGTTTCTTGGGATAATTTTTTTTCATGTCGTCCCACTTCTGGTTGAAAGCCTCCTTTTGCTGTTCGTTCATCGCATGGAATTCGGTACGATAGACATGCATCAATTGGTTTTGAATGGCATAGCGTTGAGTGGTGGTGTCGGGTTCTTTGATGTAGTCGTCGAGCAGGCAGATTTGAATGACGCCACCTTGCTCGGCCAATTTTTTGATCATTTCATCGCTCATGTTGCGGTCGTGCTTGCAAATGGCACGCACACTGCTGTGCGAAGCGATTACCGGAGCCTGGCTCATGTTCATCACATCAAAAAAAGAATCATCCGATAGATGAGAAACATCGACCATCATGCCCAGTCGGTTCATTTCATGAATAACCATGCGCCCAAAGTCGCTAACGCCGTGGTGTTCGGGTTCTGCTGCATCGCTCGAGGAATCGCAGATGTCGTTGTGAAACGAATGGCAAAGCGTGGTGTAGCGTACGCCACGAGTGTAAAATTCCTGCACCCGGTTGAGGTCTTTACCCAAGGGAAAGCCATTTTCCATTCCGATGTAGATGGCGCGTTTTCCTGTCTGGGCAATTCGTTCGGCATGGTCTGCCGTGAGGGCTAGCATGGCTAAGTCGGCATGCTTGATGGTCGCCGCTTGAATCGAGTCGAGCATTTGTTTGGCCAGTTGATAGGTTTGCCGGTAATTTTCAGCGGTACGTGGTTGCTGTCCGGTAAACACCGCAAAGAATAGGGCATCCAGTCCGCCTGCTTTCATGCGGGGAAGATCTACCAGACTCTCCGTCCTTTCGTGTTGCTCACCCAGCTTGAAGCCCGGCTTTAGCATTTCCATGGGCGTGTCGCAATGCGTGTCGATGGTTAGGGCACGCTTGTGAATGCGCAGGGCCTTTTTCCACAGTCGCTGGTCTTTTTCTTCTGCCTTTCCCATCAGAGCAAGCAAACTGAAAAGGGCTAGTACGATTAAGTGTTTCATTGGTGTGCAGTTGTTTTTAGCTCATCATACCATCCGGATGTTGCAGCCAGTTATCTTTTCGTTCAAACTTTACCGGGTTACCCGTAATTTCGATGGCGAATGCGTTCAGGTCTTGTCCGGAGAAATTGCCGGAGGTCATAATCAGCAGGTTTTGATGCTCCCAGGTTTTTGCCCGCAATTGCTGAAACAAGGCTTCCGGATCGGTAAACACCTGCAAGCCTTCGGAAGCAAAAGCCTCGGCTACTTCTTCTTCTGTAATGGGGCTAAGTCGTTTGTGTTCAATGGTTCTTGGGTTGAAAAAAACGTAAGCTTCATCGGCTTCGTCCATGCAACCCTGGTATTGGAGCAGGAATTCTTTTTTGAGCGAGCTGTAGGTGTGTAGCTCCATGACGGCAACCAGTTTTCGGTTGCGGAACTGTTTCTTTACGGCTGCCGTGGTGGCTTTTAACTTGGAGGGCGAATGGGCAAAGTCGTAAAAGACAGTGCAGTCGTTCGTTTCGGCAAGCGTTTCGAGTCGGCGTGCAGCTCCTTTAAACGAGGTCATGGCACGGTAAAATTGCTCATCAGTCAGGCCCAGTTGATCGCAAATATGTTTAGCCCCCGTTATGTTTTGCAGGTTATGGTCGCCAAACACCTGCAAGCGGATGCGGCGATCTCCGTAATTCAGGTAGGTAACGCCATCCTCTACGGTTGACTCATGTTCGCGGTAGGCAATGGTGGATACATCCTGCCGGGCTTGCTTGGCAATGTGTTGTAGTTTTTCGTCTCCTTCAAAATAAATGAGCGAGCCGTTTTGTTCTACCTGCCTGGCGAAAATGCGGAACTGATCCACATAATTGTCAAAAGTTGGAAACACGTTGATGTGATCCCAGGCAATGCCGCTCAACAGGGCAATGTGTGGATGATACAAATGAAACTTGGGTCGCCGGTCGATGGGGGACGACAGGTATTCGTCGCCTTCAAATACCGCTATTTTCGTGTTTTCTTTTAGCGAAACCATCGTTTCAAAGCCATCGAGCTTGGCACCAACCATGTAGTCGAAATCGATCTGGTTACTTTTCAGCACATGCATAACCATGGAGGTAATGCTTGTTTTTCCGTGCGAACCGCCAATCACCACACGGGTTTTATCTTTGGTTTGCTCGTACAGGTACTCGGGGTACGAATAGATTTTTAGTCCAAGTTCCTGCGCTCTTTTCAGCTCCGGATTATCGGGGTGGGCGTGCATGCCCAGAATAATGGCATCAATTTGATGGGTGATCAGCTCGGATTGCCAGCCTTGTTGCTGAGGAAGCAAACCGTAATTGTTGAGCCGGCTGCGCGATGGTTCAAAAATCTCGTCATCGCTTCCGGTAATTTGGTATCCTTTTTTGTGAAGGGCAATGGCCAGGTTGTGCATGGCGCTTCCGCCAATGGCTATAAAGTGGATGTGCATGAAGTCTGTGTTAAGCATTGAGCGTTAAAAATAGCGAAAGTAGTTCAAGTATTCCTTTTCAGAAAAGAAAATCTTGTCATTTCCGGGTTCGGCCGATTTCGTGTATTTTTGAATTTCTGAAAAAAGAAAGATGCAAGTGAATAGGAAAGAGCGACTGAAACGAATTTTTGGAAAGCGATGGCTAGCCCTGTGGCTGGCGGTGCTTACTTTTTTACTGACCGAGTTGCTGGCTGCTTTTCCGACTGGAACCGAGGCTGTTTATGCACGCGGCATTTATCCGCACATCGCTACGTTCTTGTCGGCTTTTAGTTGCTGGTTTCATTTTTCGTTGGATGACTTATTGTATGTCGCCCTGATTTTGCTTGGGGGCGTTAGCTTGCTCGCCCTAATCTTTCGACGTATAAATTGGCGTGGTTTTGTCCGCTTTTGGCTGAACACATTGGCGCTTTTTTATGTGTTGTTTTATTGGCTCTGGGGTTTCAACTATTACCGACTCGACTTGAATGAGCGCTTGCAGATAGCCGAGAGTGTGGCCGACACGGACGTTTTTGTTGCTGTTTGGGAGGATTTGATTAGCCAAACCAATAAGTCCTATCTGTTGGTTGATTCAGTAGACTTTGATTGGGTTGATGAACGGGTTGAGGCATCGTACGAGCAACTGGCCCCGTTTCTGGAAATCAACTATGCGGCGGGCATGCGACGTGCCAAAGCCATTACCTTCAGCGGCTTTTTTGCCAAAGCGGGCATCTCGGGTTATTATGGCCCGTTTTTCAACGAAGTGCAGCTTAACAGGCATTTGCTGCCGGTGGAGTATCCCCTGGTGTTGGCTCATGAGAAAGCACATCAGCTGGGAATAACAAGCGAAGCGGAGGCTAACTTTTATGCCTGGATGGTCTGTTCCCAAAGTTCGGACCAGCTGTTGCAGTACAGTGCCAACCTGTATTTGCTGCGTTACTTTATATACGAAGGCTACCAGTTGGAAGCTTATGCCGAGTTGGTGAAACAGATTGAGGAGCCGGTGAAGGCCGACTTTCGGCGTATTCGGGAGCACTGGCTGAGTTTGCGTAATGTGACGATTGACCAATACGCTTCGAAAGTGAATGATGCCTACCTGAAAACCAATAAAGTAGAAAAAGGCATTGAGGATTATACCGGTGTTGTGAAGTTCGTCATGGACTTTTCAGTCGATTCGCTTGCAACCCAACGGGTGAACCAGTTGTTAAAACCGTAAAAAGGATGAAAGAAATGAATAAATTAATACCTCTACATGCCGGCCATTTTTCGTGCGATGGCGGTGCTCTTTTTAGTGTGATTCCGAAACCTTTGTGGTCGCGGGTTTATCCGGCTGATGAAAATAATGTAACCCGGCTGACCATGCGCTGTTTGTTGGTGAAGCAAGGCGATCGGAACATTTTAATAGAAGCTGGCGTAGGCAATCATTATCCGGAGAAAGTAAAACAAAACAACGGGCATGAGCAAACCGATGTGCTGCCCCAATCGCTTCAGGAACATGGTTTTTCGGTGGAAGATATCACCGATGTTGTATTTACCCATCTGCATTGGGATCACTGCAATGGTGCCGTATTGGAGGAGAATGGTCATTTGAAATTGTTGTTTCCGAATGCCACGCACTGGTGTAGTCAGCGGCAGTGGGAGCATGTGCCCGAGGCCAGTGTCCGGGAGCAGGCCGCTTTTTATCCGGAGATTTTGAATTTCCTGAAAACCGAAGGGAACCTGCAGTTGGTGGAGCAGGAAGGGGAGCTTTTCCCCGGATTCGGCGTGCGGTTTTTCGATGGGCATACGCCGGGACAAATGATTCCTTTTATTGAGTCGGATGGCAAAACGTATGTGTATATGTCCGATTTTATTCCTACAAAAGCGCATATTCCTCTTGTGTGGCTGGCTTCGTACGATTTGTACCCGGTTACGGCGATGGAGGAAAAAGCGTCTTTTTTGAAAGAGGTTGCAGACAACGATTACATTCTGTTTTTTGAGCATGACTTTTATACCGAGTGTGCTACGGTGGAGTGGACTTCTAAAGGGCCGAAGCTGAAAGAGACATTTTCATTTTAGCTTTGTTCCTTTGCTTGCGATCGTTGATGAGGAAGTAGTATTGGGTTGATAGTGTGAGTGTAATGTGGGATGATGTTTGTGTTTTGAGGAGGTCCTTAGTTGATGTAATTCCGAAGCGTAGGTTTTTTTATTAATTTTGGAGCCTTAAATCCAATCAAAAAAAGTGGAATACAAGACCAAAAAGGGTGTGCGCTGGCGCATCGCTTTAGCGTTTATGAATTTTATGCTGTTTCATGTCTGAACCGATCAACTACATAAAAGCGAAGACTTTTGTGCTCGATAAAATCGACTGGTTTTATCCGCTGTTTCGTCCTATCCTGGACTTGCAGACCTTTCGTTATCTGGCGGTGGGAGGGGCAAATACCTTGTTGGATATTTTTCTGTATTTTATTTCATACAACTTTATTATCGACAAACAGATCGTCCATTTGTCGTCGCAGGTAGCAATCAGTCCGCACATTGCGGCTTTTATCATCGCTTTCTTAATTACTTTTCCTTTGGGGTTTATGTTGATGCGCGGTCTGGTCTTTCCGGATTCAATCATTCGTGGGCGGATTCAGCTTGTCCGGTATTTTTCGGTGGCTATGCTCAATATTATTCTCAACTATGTATTGCTGAGGCTTCTGGTTGAGCAGTTTCATTTCTTTCCCACGGTTTCAAAGATTATAACAACAGGAATCGTCATTATTGTGAGTTATCTGCTGCAACGGTTTTTTACGTTTAAGTCATAGAATAGCGGAACTTATGAGGCGATGGATTTTTCTCATTCCAACTCAAACTTGCCAATTCTAGGTTTTCAGCTAGGCGTCCAGCTTAATTCCAGGTTGTTTCAGAGGACAACTTTTGCTTTGAAGCTTTTTATTTTCTCAAATACCCATTCTCTTGAAACCACGCTAATGCCTCTTTGATCGCTTCTTCTATAGGGGTTTGCGGTAGTTGCAATTCGCTGACGGCTTTTGCCGGCGAATAATAATTGTTGGCCTGAAGTAATTTGGCGTTGATGCTGTTGAGTTTGGCTGGCTTGCCACTCAACTTTTCATACTGCGTTCCGGCTTGCCCGGCAAGGGTTAGCAAGGGTTTGGGGACTTTAACCAGCTGTTTGGGCCAACCACACAATGCTTGCATTTTACCAAAAAATTCCTGATAGTTTAGGTTTTTGTTGGCCAGCAGATAGCATTGGCCGTTCCTGCCTTTTTCAATTGCGCTGACAATTCCGTTAGCCACATCTTCAACATGAATAAAATTCTTACCTCCCGGAGGGACAGGCATCAGCTTTGTTCCGTACGCCATCAAGAGCATTTGACCCGAGCTTGGCTTGGCATCGTACTTTCCCAGCATAAAGGTGGGGTTAACGACCGTTACCGGGAAGTGGTGTTTTTGATGAAAGGCGAGGGCCAGTTGTTGAGCTTCAAACTTGCTGCGCATGTAGCCCGACTGGTATTGCAAGCTGGTGAATGGTGTTGTTTCATCTCCCGGGGTATTCTTGGTGCCCGGGCCAAACGCGTTGGCTGATCCAACCAAAATAAAACGTTCCACGCCGGCTTTTTGGCTCTCTTCCAGCATCAGCCGAACGCCGTCTACATTTGTTACTTTGTAGTGTTCGTAGGCCGATGGCCATTGCGAGGTGTTGGCTGCCACATGAACCACAATTTTGCAGCCGGTAAGTGCTTTTCGCAAAAGGTCAGCATCCATGAAATTCCCTTTAACGAACGCTGGATTTGCGCCTTCCAACGAGAGGAGATTGCTGTTTTCGCGAACCAAGGCTTTGACTTCGTAGTTAGCTTGCAGCAGTTTTCTGGTCAGGTTGCTTCCAAGTAGGCTGTTTGCTCCTGTTAGTAGTACTTGCATTGTTTTGGGTTTTCCGGTTTTCGCGTTTGAAGATTTGGGTGCCGACAAAGATTCTGAAATTCTCCGAAACTGCACGGATAAAGAAGGCATTGAGCCGGTTCATGAAGCCCGGAATAATGACTGATTTGCCGCGCAGCATTTTTTTTAGGGCAATTTGCGCAATCTCTTCGGGAGTCATGATGGAAAGTTTGACGTAGAAACTCTGCGCGTCAATACGTTCGCGGACATCCGAGTTGGTCATAATGGGGCCGGGATTCAGCACGCTTACCTGAATATTCGTGTCTTGCAATTCGGCTTCCAATCCACGGGTGAAATGATGGATGAACGCCTTAGTGGCCGGGTAGATTGTTTTATACGGAACCGGAGAAAAAGCCGCCAGGCTGGCAACATTCAGAAGATAGGCTTTACGGTATTTTTTGAGCTCAGGCAGCAGCAGTCGGGTCAACATGGTCATTGCCCGAATGTTGAGCTGAATCATGTTGTCGAGATATGCTGTTGTGGAGTCGGTAAAATGCTGGGTGCCTCCAATTCCCGCATTGTTGACAAGGACGTTGACCGAAAAATTGTCGGTTACCCATTGGGCGAACTCTATAACCGATTGAAGATTGGTTAAGTCTGTTTCTTTGCAGAAGGCTTTTATTTTATAGTCATGCTCTAGCTTTTTACACAATGATTTTAGGTTCTCATTCGGAAGTGAAACCAGAATGAGGTTCATGCCTCGTTGAGCGCATTCCTGGGCAAATGCTTTTCCTAGTCCTGTGCTTGATCCTGTAATTAAGGCATATAGCGGGGTTTGGTCTTTCATGGTCTTTTTTTATCGTTTTTGAATGTTAGCTGGACATTCGTTACCGTCTAAATTCATTTTCTGTTGCTCATCTGAAGGGTAGCAAATATCAGGCAAAAAGAATGGAAAGGCAGGGGCAGACTCGTTTTTAGATGCTAATTGGTTGAATGAAACACCAGTTGCTCTGCTGTTAATTATTTTTATTAGTCCTGCTTCGTAGTCATTTCTTTGAGTCAGCGATTCCACATTGTGGACAATGCTACACGTTTTAAACGTTAAAGGTACTGGAATTGGTGGGAATCTCATTGTTTAAAAGAAAAAGCATTTATAGTTGTATGCTTGAGGATGGATGAAGCCTTTTTATTTGTTTTCTCCTTCAAAACATTTGTGTGTTGCGAAAGCTCAGATCCATTATTTTTATTGGTTTCGTAGTCACGAACTTGATATTTTGCTATTGTTTTTCAAAAGTGGAATTATTTATATCCATTAAAAATAAGACGTGTTTTCGAGGTGTCTGGCTAGCTGTATATCTAAAATGCTGAAAATCAAAATCTGATATTTGTTAGTTAAAGGTTAAAAACTTGTGAATTTTTGAGCACTCCTTATGTAAAAAGACTAATTTTGCAGCCTGATTTTCTTAACAGTTACATTATGGCAGAAAAATATATTAAACTATTTAATGAGTTTCCTCCTGTCAGTACAGAGGCTTGGAAAGAAAAAGTGGTAGCCGATTTAAAAGGTGCCGACTTTGACCGCAAGCTGGTTTGGAGGACTAATGAAGGTTTTTCCGTTCAGCCTTACTATCGGCAGGAAGACCTTGAAAAACTAGGATATCTGGATGCACTTCCGGGTGAGTTTCCTTATGTACGAGGTACGAAAACGAACAACAACGATTGGTATGTTCGTCAGAATATCATCGTAAAAGATTTGGAAGAGTCCAACAAAAAAGCACTTGACGTTTTGATGAAAGGTGTCACTTCGTTGGGCTTTGTTTTTGAAGACTGTGCCGAATTGACGGTAGCCGATCTTGGTGTTTTGTTGAAAGACATCTGTCTGGAGTCGGTAGAAGTGAATTTTGTTTGTCAATGCCCGGTTTGCCGGATCGCCGAATTGTTTGCTGAGTATGTGCAGGCAGGTAAATGGGATTCTAAAAACGTAGAAGCTTCCGTGTCTTACGATCCTTTTGGCAACTACCTGCTTTACGGTCGGTTTAAAAAAGGCGTTGATCATGCGATGACGCAAGCGCAAAATCTGATTGCCAAAACAGCCGAATTGCCCAACTACCGGGTATTGGCAGTTAATGGTAAGAACTATGGAAATGCCGGAGCTTCTGTTGTACAGGAGTTAGCATTATCTTTGGCTCAAGGTGCTGAGTATCTTTCAAGCTTAAGCGAGGCTGGTGTTGCAGTTGAAGAGGTTGCAAAAAACATCAAATTCAATTTGAGCGTTAGTGCCAATTACTTCATGGAAATTGCAAAGCTTCGTGCTGGTCGCCTGTTGTGGGCTCAAATTGTAAAAGCTTACGAACCCAAGTGTGAGTGCGGTTGTAAAATGAAAGTTCATGCTGAAACAGGAAGCTGGAACAAAACATTCTACGATCCTTATGTGAATATGCTGCGTACCCAAACCGAAGCCATGAGTGCAGCGTTGGGTGGAGCTGATTCCATCACCGTACTTCCTTTTAACGCGATCTACGAAGATTCAACGACATTCTCTGACCGTATTTCCCGCAATCAACAATTGCTGTTGAAAGAAGAATCTCACTTCGACAAGATTGTAGATGCTGGTGCTGGTTCATATTATATTGAAGAGCTAACTGCTTCTATCGCTGATGAAGCTTGGAAGTTGTTCCTCGAAGTTCAGGATAACGGTGGTTTCCTGGCTGCAGCAAAAGCTGGTTTCACTCAAACGAAAGTGAAAGAAATGGCTGCCAAGCGCGATTTAAACGTGGCTACCCGCCGAGAAAATCTGTTAGGCGTGAATCAATTCCCGAACTTTACTGAGCGTTTAGAAAAAGCAGAATTGGTTGAGGATGCTTTGCTTCCGACTGATTTGACGGCTCACGATGCTGAGATTGAAACCATCAAGCCTTATCGCGGAGCACAAGCTTTTGAAGCCGTCCGTGTAGCTACTGATAAATATTCTGTAAGCAACAAACGCCCATTGGTTTTCATGCTTACTGTGGGTAACCTTAATTTCCGCAAAGCACGGGCTCAGTTTGCTTGTAACTTCTTTGCTGTTGCCGGTTATGAAGTGAAAGACAACAACGGTTTTGCTACGGTTGAAGAAGGTGTTGCTGCTGCAAAAGAAGCGGACGCTGATATCGTGGTGATTTGTAGCTCTGATGATGAATATGCTGAAATGGCTCCTGCTGCTTTCGATGCCATCAAAGGTGAAGCAATCTTTGTTGTTGCCGGCGCTCCGACATGCGCTGATGAGTTAAAATCCAAAGGCATTGAGAACTTCATTCATGTGAAAAGCAATTTGCTGGAAGAATTGAAGGCGTATCAAAGCAAGTTAGGTATTAATTAGACTAATAGATATTCTGATATTCGGATTTTCAGACAGAAGACCATGCATAATTATCTCGAATTAAAAATTTGGCAGGAAGCCAGGAAACTGGTTAAAGAAGTCTATTCTCTAACTGCAAAATTTCCAAAGGAAGAGATGTATGGACTCACATCACAGATTAGAAGAGCTGCTGTCTCAATTCCTTCAAATATTGCAGAAGGAACAGGCAGAAATGGCGATAAGGATTTTCAACGTTTTCTTGA
Source organism: Sunxiuqinia sp. sy24 (assembly GCF_052677165.1). Classification (NCBI taxonomy): domain Bacteria; kingdom Pseudomonadati; phylum Bacteroidota; class Bacteroidia; order Marinilabiliales; family Prolixibacteraceae; genus Sunxiuqinia; species Sunxiuqinia sp. sy24. The sequence goes on along the minus strand of NZ_JBQYLH010000005.1, from coordinate 38,430 downwards.
ATATGCTATTGGCTCTTTATTTGAGTTGGAAACTCAGATTATCCTTGCGAATGATTTGAACTTTATTATTTCTGAAGATTACGAAAAAGTTTATCAAGATATTAAATCGTTAATCCGAATAATTGTCAAGTTTAAAAGTATTCTGAAAGTCTGAATATCAAGAAATCTGACAGTCTAAAAAATCTTACAAATTATGAAACCAAATTTTAAAAATATCAATATAAAGACAGCAACTCCCCAGCCAAACGCGGGCGAGTGGGCTGCTCAAAATAAAATTGAAAAAGACTGGGTGACTCCGGAGCAAATTCCGGTGAAGCCAGTGTATACCAAAGAAGATTTGGAAGGCATGGAGCATTTGGATTATGCTGCCGGTTTGCCACCATTCCTTCGCGGACCTTACTCAGCCATGTACGCCATGCGTCCCTGGACCATCCGTCAGTATGCCGGATTCTCTACGGCTGAAGAGTCAAACGCGTTTTACCGTCGTAACCTGGCGGCCGGACAAAAAGGGCTTTCAGTCGCTTTTGACCTGGCCACGCACCGGGGCTACGATTCTGATCACCCGCGTGTAGTTGGTGATGTGGGTAAAGCTGGTGTGGCTATCGACTCGATCCTGGATATGAAAATCCTGTTCGACCAGATTCCATTGGATAAAATGTCTGTATCGATGACCATGAACGGAGCCGTACTTCCCGTAATGGCGTTTTATATTGTAACAGCATTGGAGCAAGGCGCTACGCTGGATCAACTGTCAGGAACTATTCAGAATGACATTCTGAAAGAATTCATGGTGCGTAACACCTATATCTACCCTCCCGAATTCTCGATGAAAGCGATTGCTGACATCTTTGAGTTCACTTCGCAAAAAATGCCGAAGTTTAACTCCATCTCTATTTCGGGTTACCACATGCAGGAAGCCGGTGCTACAGCCGATATTGAAATGGCTTACACCCTGGCTGATGGTTTGGAATACCTGCGTACTGGGATCAAAGCCGGATTGGATGTGGATGCCTTTGCACCACGTTTGTCTTTCTTCTGGGCGGTTGGAATGAATCACTTCATGGAGATTGCCAAGATGCGTGCTGCACGTATGATTTGGGCGAAATTGGTGAAACAATTCAATCCTAAAAATCCAAAATCGATGGCTTTGCGTACGCACTCGCAAACATCGGGTTGGTCATTGACTGAGCAAGATCCATTCAATAACGTAGGCCGTACGGCTGTCGAAGCGATGGCTGCGACCTTGGGACACACCCAATCGTTGCACACCAATGCACTGGACGAAGCAATTGCTTTGCCAACTGATTTCTCAGCACGTATTGCACGTAACACACAGCTTTACATTCAGCAGGAAACCGAAATTTGCCGTGGAGCCGATCCATGGGCTGGTTCGTACTATGTTGAGTCATTGACGCAAGAGTTGTACACCAAAGCCTGGGCCTTGATTGAAGAGGTTGAGAAACTGGGCGGTATGTCGAAAGCCGTTGAAACCGGCGTTCCAAAGATGCGGATTGAAGAGGCTGCTGCCCGTGCTCAGGGAAGAATTGACAGCGGTGCTCAAACCATTGTTGGCGTGAACAAATACCGATTGGAAAAAGAAGATCCGATTGATATTTTGGACATTGACAATACGGCTGTTCGCTTGTCGCAAATTGAGCGGTTGAAAAAACTGCGTGGTGAGCGTAACGAAGAAGAAGTGAAACAAGCCTTGGCGGCCATTACCAAATGTGCCGAAACAGGCGAGGGTAACTTGCTTGACCTTTCGGTTAAAGCCGCGCAAAAACGTGCTTCGTTAGGTGAAATTTCAGATGCCTGCGAAACAGTCGTAGGACGTTATAAAGCTGTAATCAGAACAATATCAGGCGTGTATTCATCAGAAAGTAAACAAGACAAAACCTTCGTTGAAGCGCAAGAGCTGGCGAAGAAATTTGCCGACTTGGAAGGCCGTCAGCCACGGATCATGATTGCCAAAATGGGGCAGGATGGTCACGACCGCGGCGCCAAAGTAGTAGCAACCGGTTATGCCGACCTTGGTTTCGATGTGGATATGGGACCGCTGTTCCAAACACCCGAAGAAGCTGCCAAGCAGGCTGTTGAAAATGACGTACACGTGATGGGTGTTTCTTCTCTGGCTGCCGGGCATAAAACATTGGTGCCTGCTGTAATTGCTGAGTTGAAAAAACTGGGTCGAGAAGACATCATGGTCATTGCCGGTGGTGTAATTCCTGCTCAGGATTATAAATACCTTTACGATGCTGGTGTTGTTGCGATCTTCGGACCTGGTACAAGTGTATCAGCTGCCGGTAAAAAGATCCTTGAGATTTTGATTTCAACGCACGAAGAATAGAAAGTCTTGAGTTGCGCGTGCAGAAGTTACGAGTAACTTGAACTCAATTATACTGAAAGCCACTTCCGAAGGGAGTGGCTTTTTCTTTGGTTGGATTTCTTAGGAAAGCGTCATTCTGGTCTTGCTTCAGGGCCTGTTGGCTAAAAAATGCCTTTCTATGATCGATGTAGATGCCGAAACAAGTTCGGCATGACGCTTCACTCCGCTCCAGATCCAGGAAATAGAGTCATCCCGAACTTGTTTCGGGATCTGTCTGCGAGTTTCGATTGAGCTTTTCAAAATACGCTCTCCATTTCGCCGAAGAAACCAATCACTGGATAGATCTTTCATTTCAGGATTGTCTTCTCTAATCAGATTGATTTTCCAATCGCGATGCCAATTTTTGAGTTGCTTTTCCCGATTGATGCATTCGTTCATACCTTCTATTTTCTCATAATACATCAAATCAGTCAGGTTGTACTTTTTTGTAAAGGCAGATCCGATGCCTGTTTTGTGTTCGAGTATTTGTCGTTTAATGTCTGAAGTGACACCAATATAGAAGGTCGTTCGGTTTTTGTTGGACAAGATGTAAACGAAGCCTTTATGCATGTGTGGAGGTTTGTTGGTTAAAGGTAAGAGTTTAGGGCATAAAAAATGCGGTCTCTTGTGGATAACCGCATTGGAAAAAAAGTTTTGGGACTTCTTATTTTACAGCAACTGCGTAGTCATAAATTTCATTTCCTGAAGCCAATACTACTTGGTAATTTCCTGTAGTTAATTTAGAAAGGTTAAGTCCTTCGTTTACAGAGAAAGAATTTTCCAATGCTTTGCTGTAAACCAATTCTTCGCCGGAGTAGATGTAAAGGCTGGTTTTGTCGCCGGTATGATTCAAGAAGGCAACTCGTAGGACATCGTTGTTAAATGAAAAGTAGGGGGCAGCCAATGTTTTTTCTTTTCCTACAATGATTGATCCGTTGTCTATTGAAAAATCACGCACTCCTTTCACATTGTCAACGTCAACCGATAAGGTGTAGTCTCCGGTTTCCAGTTTCGAGAAATCGTAAACTTTACGATAGTCAGCCTGAGTGCCTTCGGTCTCTTTGAAATAAACAACGCCGCCTGCTGCATCTTTGATGCTGATTTGGAATTTTGTTTCGGCATTGTTTGAAATGGCGACAAGAGCACGATCGGCATTAATGGGCAGAATGTTTACACGCAAGGTTCCTGTAGCCAAGGCGATATTTGCAATGACGGTTAGTGCAAGCATTATGCTAGTTGTTCTAAATGTTTTCATAGTTTTGAATTTTAAATGTTGCTTACAAAAGTAAGATGTTTTACAGCGTATGTTGTAAAACATGAGTTAAGGGTAGGTTAATTTTATGAGACCGGATTAACCAATAATATTGATGAGCGTAGATATCGCCTAGCGGTCATGTTTATAGGGTATTATGGGGTGAAGGTGTTTTTATCAATAAGCGTGCCATATATTGAATGTAATATTAGATTTCATGGAGATACAGATTTTGCAATTACTGGAAGGTGCTCGACAGGCGCAGGGCTTGACCGTTATTATTGATGTTTTCCGCGCCTTTTCGGTGGCTTGTTATGCTTTTGATGGCGGGGTGAAGCGGATTTATCCTGTGGGGCAGATCGATCGGGCTTATCAATTAAAAAAGCAAAACCCAAGCTATTTGCTGGTTGGCGAGCGGAAAGAGCAAAAACCCGAAGGCTTCGATTTTGGCAATTCGCCCTCGCAATTGGTCGCAGCTCAGCTTGCAGGAAAAACGATGGTACACACTACGAGTAGTGGCACTCAGGGGATTGTAAATGCAACAGGTGCTGATGAAATTATAACCGGAAGTTTTGTTAACGCCGGGGCTATTATTAAGTATATTCGGCAACAGCAGCCTCAAAAGCTTTCGCTGGTTTGTATGGGTTATTCCTGTCAATATCCGACAGATGAGGATACTTTTTTGGCTGAGTATATTAAGGCGAAGCTTTTGAATGAACCGGTCGATTTTCAGGCGATGGTGGAGCGATTGCGACATGGGGCTGGTGCCCGTTTTTTTGTTCCGGAGAAACAAACATGGGCGCCTGCTGTTGATTTTGATTTATGCCTGGACCTGGATTGTTTTAATTTTGTATTGAAAGTTGAACGCGAAGAGAATTTGTATTTTCTGAAAAAAATCGAACTTTAGGGTTCTTATACGAATTGTGAGCCGGGGTTGATTTCCGGGTTTTTTTGAGCACTTTGTGCTTAAAAGAAAAAATGAATGGCAAGAAGATCCTGTTTGCAATAATGAAATGAATGGATAGGAAAAAAGATATGAAGAAATACAATTTTGATGAACTGGTTGACCGGACCAATACCAACAGTCTGAAATATGATGCCCGTGAGCAAGTGTTTGGAACTATGGATGTATTGCCACTCTGGGTGGCCGACATGGATTTTAAAACTCCAGACTTTGTGATGGATGCGTTGCGCAAAAGGCTAGAGCATGAGGTTTTGGCTTACACGTTTCGTGGCGATTCTTATTCGGATGCTATTCTGAATTGGCTGGAGCAGCGGCACAATTGGAAGATTGAGAAAGAATGGCTTTCGTTTAGTCCAGGCGTTGTGGCTGGATTGACCTTGGCCATCGAAACCTATTCCAAGGTTGGCGATGAAGTGATTTTGCAGCCACCGGTGTATTTCCCGTTTTTTGATTCTATTAAAGGCACCGGCCGGAAGCTTGTTGAAAACCCGCTGAAACTAGAGAATGGCCGCTATACGTTTGACTTGGAAGATCTCAAGCAGAAGATTACGCCCAATACCAAGATGTTGCTGCTGTGCAATCCTCAAAATCCTGGCGGCACGGTTTGGACTCGGGAGGAATTGGAGGAACTGGCTACCATCTGCCTTGAAAATAACGTGTTGATTATTTCCGATGAAATCCACAGTGACTTGGTTTTTGATGGACACAAACATATTCCATTACCTACCATTTCGGATGAGATTGCTGATAATTGCGTGGTGCTGATGTCAGGAAGTAAAACGTTTAACATTGCGGGTTTGACGACCTCTTTTGTTGTTATTCCGAATAAGCGTTTGCTGGTGCGTTACAATCGCAGTTTGCAGGTGCCGCATTTGCATATGGGAAATATTTTTGGTTCGCTGGCTTTGGAAACGGCTTATCGCAACGGTGCCGGATGGGTAGATCAGATGGTGGATTATTTGCAGGAAAACTATCGGTTCCTGGAGACTTTCCTGAAAGAGAATGTGCCTCAAATTGTTCCGATGAAGCCAGAAGCTACCTATCTGATCTGGCTCGATTTTTCGGCTTGCAAATTGACGGATGATGAGTTGAATGACCAGCTAATTAATGCTGGCGTTGGTTTAAACCGGGGCGTTCAGTTTGGAACGCAGGGGCAAGGTTACATGCGTATCAATATTGCCTGTCCGAGAACAACGCTGGAGCAGGCCTTGATTCGGATTCAACAAGCGTTTGCCTAAAAATTTAACTTAATCCAATGAGCCATTTCCGCTGTATCGTGCGCAAGCATGCAGCGGAAATGTTTTTTAGGGCAGTATTGTCGTCCGATTTTAGAGCAGGGTTGGCAGCTTAGTCCGTCAACTTTTTGCATTTGTGAATGGGGGTTGGGCAGGTAGGGTGTCATGCCCAGGTTGGGCGTTGTGCTTCCCCAAATCGAAAGGACTTTCTTTTGAAAAGCCGCTGCAATGTGCATCAACCCTGTGTCGTTGGCAACAACCAGGCGGGCATCACGAACCAGCGAAGCCGATTGATTCAAACTCAGTTTATGGCATAAATTGAAAACTCTGCCGGGCGCGTGAACTTCAATCTGTTGGGCCAGTTTCAACTCGTTCTTCCCTCCAAGCAAGATGTAGCGGACATCCGTTTGGTGGATCAGCTCCAGATGCTTCTCGGCGGGGAGTCGTTTGGTGTAATAGGTTCCGGCTAAAACAAGGGCTACATAGCCTTTCCTAAATTTATCCGGCAAATTGTCCAGCGGGTAGTTTTCCTTTTCCGGAATAAAATGATCCAGTCCTTGAAGGTCGTTTTTAATGCCGAGAGTGGCGACCGTTGCCATCATGCGGTCAACAATGTGCAGTTTCGGCAAGATGTTGATTTTGAAGGTGACCAACAGCCATTTTTTAATGTTTAGTTTTTGCAGGGTAAAGGTCTTTTTCCGCAGGTTTCGCTTGATAAACTGGCTGCGCAGGTTGTGGTGTAAGTCAACAATGTAGTCGTAATCTTCCTGCTGAAGTTGCTGAACTAGTTCGGTTAGGTTTGATTTGAGCAGGTGAATGCGGTCGATGTAAGGATTGGCCTGAAGCAAGTTTTCATGTTTCTCTTTGGTAAGAAAATGAATCTCAGTCTGTGGTAGCTGCTTTTTTAAGCAACGCACCACCGGACTGGTTAGGACAATGTCGCCGATGGAACTAAACCGTATGATTAATATTTTGGTCGCCAATGGTAAAAAATAATACCCTGAAGATATTCATCTTTCAGGGTATTTCATCTAATAACAGTTAATATTTTTATGCTGATTCAGTTAGCACAATAATCTTGTTCTTTTTTACTTCTACCACACCGCCGTTAATGTCAAAATAGCTCACCTTGTCACCTTTTTCAACGATCTTGATTTTTCCTGCTTCCAGGGTCGAGATGATGGGGGCGTGGTTTTTCAGAACAGCAAAGGAGCCTTTGCTGCCCGGTAGTTTTACCAGGCTTACTTCGCCTGAGAAAACTTTTGTCGATGGTGTTATGATTTCAAGAAACATGGTTGTTGTTTTTAAGCTTCGGCCTCAGCCAGCATTTTCTCACCTTTTTCAATGGCTTCTTCAATGGTTCCAACCAGGTTGAAGGCCGATTCGGGATATTGATCCACTTCGCCATTCATAATCATATTGAACCCTTTGATGGTGTCTTCAATGGAAACCAGCTTTCCTTTCAATCCGGTAAATTGTTCAGCGACAAAGAAGGGCTGAGATAGGAATCGCTGTACCCGTCGGGCACGGTGAACAACCAGTTTGTCTTCTTCCGATAGTTCATCCATTCCAAGAATGGCAATGATGTCTTGAAGTTCTTTGTATCGCTGTAGAATTTCTTTTACCTGCTGTGCGCAGTTGTAATGCTCATCGCCAACAATATCAGCTGATAAAATCCGTGAACTCGAATCCAATGGATCGACAGCCGGATAGATACCCAGCTCTGAAATTTTACGACTCAAAACCGTTGTCGCATCCAGGTGAGCAAAGGTTGTTGCTGGCGCAGGGTCGGTCAAGTCATCAGCAGGTACGTAAACAGCCTGTACTGAGGTGATCGACCCGTTTTTGGTTGAGGTAATCCGTTCCTGCATTTCCCCCATTTCTGAGGCCAGAGTAGGTTGGTAACCTACGGCTGAAGGCATCCTTCCCAGCAAGGCTGAGACTTCAGAGCCTGCCTGTGTGAAACGGAATACGTTGTCGACAAAGAACAGGATGTCGCGGCCGCCGGGGCTGCTGCTGCCATCACCATCACGCAGACTTTCGGCAATGGTCAGTCCTGAAAGGGCAACACGTGCACGGGCACCGGGGGGTTCGTTCATCTGTCCAAACACCAGAGCCAGTTTCGATTTTTTGAGGGCTTCCGGATCTACTTTTGAAAGGTCCCATCCGCCTTCTTCCATCGATTTGCGGAACTCGTCACCATAGTCAACAATTTTTGCTTCGATCATTTCGCGGAGCAAATCGTTTCCTTCACGGGTACGTTCTCCCACTCCGGCAAAAACGGAAAGTCCGCTGTGCGCCAAGGCGATGTTATTAATCAATTCCTGAATCAATACGGTTTTACCGACACCGGCACCTCCGAATAAACCAATTTTACCTCCTTTGGCGTAGGGCTCAATCAGGTCGATAACTTTAATCCCAGTGAAAAGGACTTCCGTTTCCGTGGTCAGGTCTTCGTATTTTGGTGGTTTGTTATGAATATCCAATCCTTCTTTGGGGAGGCTTTTCATGCCGTCCACCGCGTCGCCGGTTACATTCAGTAGGCGCCCAAGGGCAATTTGTCCTTGAGGCATGGTGATTGCCGAACCAGTGGCAATTACATTCATCCCGCGTCGAATTCCGTCAGTGGAATCCATTGAAATGGCTCGGACGGTATTTTCACCAACGTGTTGCTGGCACTCGACAACCAAGTTGGCTTGATCTTCGCGAACAATTTCTAAGGCATCATAGATACTGGGGAGTTCACTACCTTCCTGGTCGAAGCTGATATCAACTACAGGTCCAATAACCTGTACTACTTTACCGATATTTTGACTCATGATAAAAAGTTTACTTCTGTGGAGCCGGAAATTACAAAAACCAGCTTAATTGAACAAATTTAATGTGGTTTATATTGTCTGTTGTTTTTACAACAATAGCAAACGCTCTTTAAGGCTTAATGTTCACGTTCCATGATGGTTTTAGCTAACAAAAGCAAGGGAGCCTTCCGATTGTTTTCAAGCTCAATGGCTTGTAGTTCATGAAGCGCTGCCTGGTAGTATTCGTCTGATTTTTGGCTGCTGATTTCCTGAAGGTTCAACTTGATATATACTTTTTTAACCGCAGCCACTTTTTCTTGCGGATCGAAGTCTGTTTTATTGATCCAGTGTTCTAATTCAGCACGCTGCTCGGGCGATGCAATTTCAAGGGCTTTCAGCAGGAGAAATGTTTTCTTGTTGGAAAGAATGTCGCCACCGATCTTCTTGCCGAATTTGGCTTGATCAGCAAAAACATCCAGCAGGTCATCTTGAAGTTGGAAAGCCAATCCGAGCTTGATGCCAAAGCGATAGATGCGCTCCGCATCTGCTTCGGGCGCGTCGGCCAGAAGAGCTCCCATTTTCAGGGCTCCGGCAATGAGTGCCGCTGTTTTTAGGCGGATCATTTCCAGGTAATCTTCGATGCTGACATTGGCCTGGTTTTCAAAGTCCATGTCGTATTGCTGGCCTTCGCAAACTTCCATGGCCGTTCTCGAAAATAATTGGGCTACCTGCTGAATGGCAGAATGCTCGGTTTTTAGCAGGTACTGGTAAGCCATGATAGACATGGCGTCGCCCGAAAGAATCGCCACATTCTCATTGTATTTTTTGTGAACGGCAGGTTGGTTGCGTCGGATTTCCGCCTTGTCCATGATGTCGTCGTGCAACAGGGTGAAGTTGTGAAACACTTCAACAGCTAGCGCGGCTTGCAAGGCGACGTTCACATCGCCTCCAAATAAATCGCAAGCCATTAAAAGCATTACCGGACGCAGGCGTTTCCCGCCCATGTGTAGCGTATATTCAATGGGTTGGTACAGGTTTATCGGTTGAGTTTTTCCGATTAGGCCGGCTTCTTTGTTGAGTTGTTCAACAAGCATCTCTTGAAGTTCCGGGATTGAATACATTGCTTTCATGCTTATTTTTCGTCTTGGTTTGTTCCCTCGATTTCCAGCTCGTCCAGCTCAATATCTTCCTCTTCATCATAAATCTGGAGCAGGGGCTCGTGGAATGATTTTGTTGTGGTGTATTTTTCGAGCCCGGCTAAAAGCGAGGGAAGTAAAATCAGGTTTGACATGATGGCTACAAACAGGGTTAGCGACACCAGAACTCCTAAGGCGGCTGTTCCTCCAAACTGTGAAACACTGTAAACACCGAATCCGAAGAATAGAACCACAAAGGTGTAGATCATGCTTACCCCTGTTTCGCGAAGGGCCAGCTTGACCGACTCCTGAATATTCCAGCCGGTAGCTGTTAGTTCTTGCCGGTACTTGGCCAGAAAGTGAATGGTGTTGTCAACCGAAATACCAAAAGCAATACTAAACACCAGGATAGTGGATGCTTTGATGGGGATATCGACAAAGCCCATAATGGCTGCGGTAAATATCAGCGGAATGATGTTTGGAATTAAGGACATCAATACCATTCGCCACGAATAGAACATGACAGCCATAAAGGTGGCAATCAGTAGGATGGCTAGGGTTAGGCTGCTAAACAGGTTTTTTACCAGGTATTGGGTGCCTTTGAAAAAGGTGATACTCGATCCCGTTACGGTCACATCAAACTTTTGGGGTGGAAACACAGAATCCACTTCTTGCTTGAAATCGGTGTAAAGCTCTTCCATGCGTTTGGTTCCAACATCGTGCATCCGAATGCTGATTCGGGTAACTTGTTTGGTGCTGTCCAAAAAGGAGTGCAAAGCGCTGACCCCGGCTGCCTCATCTTCTTCGCCCTTGGTGGCGTAGGCCAGAATGAAGTTCTTTTCCTGATTGTTGGGTAGGCTGTAGTAGCGCTCGTTGCCGTTATAGAAGGCTTGTTTCGAGAATTTCAAGATGTTGAGTAGCGACATTGACGAAGATAACTCGTCATAATTTTCCAGTCGTTCTTCCAGTCGCTCAATGCGTTGGAAGTTGCTGAGGTTCATCACCCCGTTGGGGCGCTGGGTGTCGATGATGATCTCCAATGGCATTAATCCATCAATCTGTTTCTCAAAGTATTTCAGGTCTTTGTAAATGATATCGCTTTCAGGGATGTCGTCCACCATGTATCCCGAACTCTTGATAAGCGAGATGCCGTAGAATCCGAGGAGTAAAACACCGATGGTGGAAATATAAACCAGCTTGCGGTGCTTCTGAGAGATGGTTTCCAACCGGATAACGATGAATTTGAAAAGCTTGCTTTCCAGGTGCTTAATGTGTCGTTGCCCGGGTGGTTTGGCGAAGCTGAAAAGAATGGGAATCAGCAGTAGTGAAAGAACAAACAAGGTGAGGATGTTCAAGGCTGCAATAACTCCGAACTGTCTTAAAATTTCACTGTTGGTAATTACAAAGGTGGCGAAACCCGATGCGGTTGTCAGGTTGGTTAAAAAGGTGGCATTACCGATTTTGATGATGACCCGCTGCAGTGCCTTAATATTGTTGCCATGATTTCGGAACTCGTGGTGGTACTTGTTTAGCATGTAAATACTGTTCGGTATTCCAATCACAATGAGCAGGGAGGGAATCATCCCGGTGAGCAGCGTGATTTTAAAGCCAAACAGCGCCATGGTTCCCAGTGCCCATATTACTCCGGTAATAACAATCAGAATAGGGAAAAGAACCGCTTTGAATGATCGGAAAAACAGAAAAAGGGTAATAATACATAGTAGCAGAGCCAAGGCACTGAACAGGTAAATTTCCTTCTTTATTTTGATGGAGTTGATAACCCGGATGTATGGAAGTCCCGAGTAGTGCAGGTCTAAGCCGGTTTCTTCGGAAAAGGATTCACAGTTTTTTTTGATAGACATAACCAGTTTCTCCCTTTGCTTCGACTTCATCTTGTCTTTGTTGACCGATATGGCCAGCAAGTAAAAGTCGGACTCCTGATTGTAGAGCAAGCCGCGGTAGAAAGGCAGGCTGTGAAAGACAGACGCTAGGCTGTCGAGCTGTTGCTGCGAGGCAATTTCTTCCGGGAAAATCTCACCAATCTCAAAACTGCGCTTTTCCTGATTCTTATTTAAATTATAAGCATTGGATACCGACAGTAGATTTTCAACCCCGTCAATTTGGTCGAGTTCTGTTACTAACTTGTGCCAATTCTCAAAATGATCCAGTTTGAAAAAGTCCGGATCTTCAACACCTACGACAATCAGATTGCCTTCTTCTCCAAAAATTTCCCTGAATTTTTGATAATCAACATAGGCACTATCTTTTTTCGGGAGCAGCTGTGCTGCTTCGTACGACATCTCAACTTTAGTTGCCTGATAGGCCATAAAGATGGTAACAAGACCTAAGATTGAAAGTAGTAAACGCCTGTTTCTAAGTATAATACCGGAGAGCCAAACCCACATAATAAATTCTCGTATAAAATTATGGCGAAAATAGGTAATAAAATGGGATTACGAAAGTAAGGAGAATCTGTGATTTGAATTGTTTCCCATTTTTTATTTTCAAGCCTGCTTTCTGGCTAAAAGAATATACAAATCAAATGCAATAGGTGTTCGTGTACGAATTTTTTGTTCGTGTTATTTCATTCAATGTTTGTGCTGGTGTTGATGGAATAACGGGTAGAAGACATAAAAAATTACAGTAAATCAGAAAGCTATGAAAAAGTATTTTTACCTGGTTGCCACCCCCGAATCTATTATCGTTTCTCATCTGAGTCCGCTTGACTTTGGGAATTACCTTTCGGTTGGCACTCAAAAGCAAATCCATGGGCAGGTAGTTTTCTTCGAATTTGATCCTGATCAGACAAAGTTGCATCAGGACTACATTAATTTAAAAATGAAGCCTTATGATGATGGCGAGCCTAAGCGCTCGGTTTATTTATCTATTTACCGGTGTTTCGAAAGTATCCCCTTGCGATCCCTGCGCAACCTCTATCTGGTGACCGATGATGGGAAAGTGCTGGAAATGGCTGCACATGATTATATTCCTAAAACATCGAAGGAAATTCATTTGTACCAACAATTAATTCCACTCACCACGCGAGTGGCCAGCAAGCTTTCGCCTGTCGATTTCATCCGGCGGCTAACCGATCTCAATCAGCCGGTTTCGGCTCCCAAAGTATTTTTGGTTGATTTGAAATTGAATGAATGGGTTACCAACCCGGATGCGGTATTGAGCGATTTGCCTTATCCAAACCCCGATCACCTTCGGGAGTGTATTAAGAAACTGAAAGAATCTTCCGGTCGTCAAACGAAGACGGTTTTGCGGTTTTTACGCGATGATATTCCATATCGAACCATTCAGACGGGATTCTTTGTCGGCGACCAGAAGCACTATTTGTTTTATCCGTTCCCTTCGGAAAAAGAATTGGAAGGAAAATATTATTCTTGGTGGCGTTCGGCTTTGGTGCGACACTTTTAAAGTAATGCTGGTGATAATCAGTTTCTTTAGGTGTTTGTTGGCTGATTGGGCTTATTTCAAAGGGCTTTGGTCGGAAAAAAATATCGATTAAAATGAATATTTTTTTTCGTTTTTGTTTTTTCTTTCCAAAAAAGCTCCTATTTTTGCATCGCTTTTGAAACACAAAGCAACAAGTTCTAAACGTAAAAATTCCCTAGTAGCTCAGTTGGTTAGAGCGGCGGACTGTTAATCCGTAGGTCGTAGGTTCAAGTCCTACCTGGGGAGCTGAAAAGCCGATTCAAAAATGAATCGGCTTTTTTTTTTGTCCTGAATTTAGATCTTCTTTCATGTGAAATACAGATAGTGGCCCTGATTCATTTCAGATCCTTTTTTGTGAAGTGTAAAGTCTATAAAGACAAAAAGGCAGTCCTCTGACTGCCTTTTCCGCCCCGATCTCTCGGGGAACTAACCTAAACCAACTAAACCTAATAAACCATGAGCTTACCGGGAATTGTGGTGTGTTGCCCCGAAAGACAACGAACTCCCAGCTTGCTACTAATATACTTGTCGTAAAACAAGTACATTTCGATTTCGATTCAAAGATATCAAAAAAAATAAAAGATGAGCAAGGATATTTTTGATTAATCTACTTGGAATTACACTTGCTTAACAGCGACTTAATATTGGAGAAAGAGCTTGTCGCTTCTGTTGTTTGTCGGGTAGGTTAAACTAATTCCGCATTGCAGGAGCCGCGAGCTTGTAACGAAAAGCTTTCTTTTCTCAATAGATACCTGATCCAATAGACTACATAGAGGCGAATTTCATTGGAGAAAGATATGCTGTAGGTCATGAAAAGAAAATTTAGCGAGAATCGGCACTTGATTAGTTGCTGCAATATCAGTAGTTTAGAGGCTTCCTGAGCGAGCGCCTGTTCTGAACGATCCGGATTGATTATTCTTCGGGCATAGAATATTAGAGAATAGGCCTAATTTTAGGGCTCGAACAAAATGGTTTTAAAATCTAACTTATGCGTGCAAAACTAAGTCTAGTATTGGTTTTATGTTTTCTATCAGGCTTTTCACAGCAAAGCCCCAAGCGGGAATTCAGGGCAGCTTGGGTTGCTACGGTCGCTAACATCGATTGGCCGTCGAAGCCGGGACTGACCATTGCCCGTCAGCAATACGAGGCACTTGTGTTACTCGATAAACTTCAGGAAGTTGGCTTAAATGCTGTCATTTTTCAGATGAGACCTGCGGGCGATACGTTTTATCCTTCCGAAATTGAACCGTGGTCCCGTTATTTGACGGGTACACCGGGAGGCGATCCGGGCTATGATCCTTTGCAGTTTTGGATTGACGAATGTCATAAGCGGAACATGGAATTTCATGCGTGGTTTAACCCGTTTCGGGTGGCATTGAAATATGATGAACCCCTTGCGGCCAATCATGTTGCGTTTCAAAATCCGGACTGGGTCGTCAAGTATGGCAATTCGCTTTATTTTGATCCGGGGCTTCCTGAAACACGCCAGTTTATTACCGATGTGGTGATTGATGTGGTACGCCGGTATGATGTTGACGCCGTGCATTTTGACGATTATTTTTACCCCTACCCAATTATTGGCGAAGCATTTCCTGATTCGGTCTCTTTTGAAAAGTACAAAGGCGAATATACGGAAAACCAGCTGGAAGACTGGCGACGCGAAAATGTTGATTTGACGATTGAGAAGCTCAGTATCGCAATTAAGTCCGTGAAGCCTTGGGTTAAATTCGGAATCAGCCCCTTTGGCGTTTGGCGTAACATTGCCAATGATGAGCGCGGATCGCAGACTTCAGCCGGAAATACCAATTACGATCATTTGTATGCTGATGTGATCAAGTGGATGGAAAAGGGGTGGCTCGATTACCTGCTTCCACAACTCTATTGGCATATCGGACATCCGGCGGTCGATTTTGAAACTTTGGCTAATTGGTGGAAACTGCATGCCTGCGAACGGGCCATGTATATTGGTCATGCACTGTATAAATGTGATTCGGGTTCGGGAATTTTAGAATGGCGGCAAGGCAGTCAACTTCCGGATCAGATACGGTTGATTCGACAAATACCTGAAATTGAAGGAGGCGCTTTCTACAGTGCTAAACATTTTTACCGCGATATTATTGGCTTTCAGGATAGTCTGGAAACCAAACTCTATAGCTATCCGGCACTTGTTCCCGAAATGGATTGGATTGATAACCAGCCACCGATTAAACCCCGGAAAGTGAAAAAAGGCTGGGGGAAAACACTGAAATGGAAGCCGGATAAATTGGAGACCGAGCTGGATAAAGCGGTTCGCTACATTGTGTATCGAAATAAGGCAGGTGAAAAATTCAATGCCGATGATCCCCGGTTTATCTATGATATCACTAAAGAACGAAAACTTCATTTCGACAAGAAGAATAACGAGGATATTTATGAATTCCGGGTTTCGGCGTTAGACCGCCTGCATAATGAAAGTCCTGTTTCTGACCCCGTTATTATAAAATTGTAGTATTTATGAATCAAAAAATAGATTGTTTCATTGCCTTTAATGGGACAAAAGAAACTCAGCAAGCCATCCATAAGCTGAAAGCCTCGCCTCTTGTTCAATCGGTCTTTGTCCTGACTCGGGAAGCTGTCGCGCTTGACGGAGCTGAAACCTTGGTGGCGAATCAGCTTTTTGCTACGGAATGTATTGAACAAATAGCTGCAAAAACAAGTGGATCCTATGCGCTTCTGGCCTTACAACCTACTCCGCTGGGGATAGGGCACTATGCTCTGGAGCGCATGAAGCAACTGGCTGAAGCAAGCGAGGCCGCCATGCTTTATGCCGACTATTTTGAGCTGAAGGAAGGCATTCGCTCAAATCATCCGGTGATTGATTATCAGGCGGGGAGTTTGCGTGATGATTTTAATTTTGGGCCGGTCCAGTTTTATCGGAAAGATGTGTTGAACTTCTTTTGTTCGGAGAAGCATCCGGATTATCAATATGCCGGCTACTATGCTTTGCGCTTGCTGGCTTCACGAATGGGCGAAATTTGTCGGGTGCCGGAGTTTCTATTCAGCATGACCGAAACCGATACGCGCCAGTCGGGTGAAAAGCAATTTGACTATGTGAGTGGCAATGCCCGCGAAAAGCAGGTGGAAATGGAACAAGCCTGTACTGATCATCTGAAGGAAATAGGCGGATTTTTGCCGTCTAATTTCAAATCAGTGGATTTTGCGGGTGAGTTCCCGGTAGAGGCGACTGTGGTCATTCCCGTTCGTAACCGCATCAAAACCATTCGCGATGCGGTGGATTCCGTGCTTTCTCAAAAAACGAATTTCCCGTTCAACCTCATTGTGGTGGATAATCATTCCACAGATGGAACAACTGAGTTGCTGAAGGGATATTTGGATGAACGATTAATTCATGTGATTCCGGATTCAACTGACTTGGGAATTGGCGGTTGTTGGAACGAGGCGGTTTTTCATCCGCAGTGCGGTCGTTTTGCTGTTCAGTTGGACAGCGATGATTTGTATTTCGATGAAACGACCTTGCAGCAGGTCGTTGACAAGTTTTACGAAGAAAAATGTGCGATGGTCATCGGTTCGTACCAGATGTGCAACTTTGCGCTGGAAGAAATTCCTCCGGGACTGATTGACCACAACGAGTGGACCCCCGAGAATGGACCAAACAACGCTTTGCGCATTAACGGATTGGGGGCACCACGCGCTTTTTATACACCCATCTTGCGGGAAATTCGAATTCCAAATACCAGTTATGGTGAAGATTATGCTGTTGGGTTGGCTATCTCAAGGACTTGGAAAATCGGACGGATTTACCAAGCCATTTATCGCTGCCGCCGCTGGGAAGACAATTCGGACGCGTCGCTGGATATTGGCAAGCAAAATGCGCATAACGCTTACAAAGATAGTTTGCGCACCTTTGAGCTCAAAGCCCGGCAGCAAGCTAATCAGTCTTAACGAAGAAATGTGGAATGGAGCAATCGGACTTTGAACGTTCAGTAAATGCTTTGCTGGAGCAGCAAAAGCAAGGATGGCCGTTGGCCCAAGCTAATTATTTGGGATTGAAGCAAGTGGAGTCGCGAACGATTTCGTTTGATGGATTTCAAATTCAACTTCAGTTTAACCCCGAACGAATTCGCTCATCGGCAGCCAAAACCGATTTCAAATCCATTCAGCAACGGGCGTGTTTCTTGTGTGCGGATAGTCGTCCACCCGAGCAGCAAGGTGTTTCGTTTGGTGAAGACTACACCGTGTTGATTAACCCTTTCCCGATTTTTGAGAAACACCTGACCATTCCCTTGAATCGTCATTCACCCCAGGAAATTACACCTTATTTTAGCGATCTATTGGATTTGAGTCGTCAGTTGCCGGAATTCACGGTTTTCTACAATGGTCCGAAATGTGGGGCTTCCGCACCCGATCATTTTCACTTTCAAGCGGGCAATCGAAACCGGATGCCTGTTGATTCTGAAATTGGGCCAATAGCGAGTCGATGGGGAGAGTTGCTTTTTAAGGATGAAAAGACGAGCATCACAGCGGTGGGGAAAAAGTACTTGCGCAAGCTGTGTTATTTACGGTCGGAATCAAAAGAAGCGTTGGTTTTTCATATGGATAGGATCCGAGGCTTTTTGAATGAAAGGGGGCAGGAAGGTGAGCCAATGATGAATTTGCTGGCCAATTACCGGGCGAATCAATGGGAACTGATTCTTTTCCCGAGAGATCAGCAACGTCCCAGACAGTTTTTTGCTGAAGGGGCCAGCCAGATTCTGATGAGTCCGGCTTCGGTAGAAATGGGCGGGCTGGTTATTTTACCCCGGAAGAAAGATTTTAAACAGCTGACTGCATGTGACGTACGAGACATTTACGGACAAGTATCAATTAATGATGCGGATTTTGAGGAGTTAAAAGCTAAGATAAAACAAAGGCCTTAGTGACAGGCCCGAAAAAAAACGAATGATGATGAACAAGCAACCTGAAATTGAAGTCGGTATTCTGGCCGAAAAAAAGATCACTTTTGAGTTAGACGGCAATTATGGTTTGCCCAAGGGGTTTCGGGAATCGCGCTTCGAAGCAAGTATGCTGAACGATGAAATTGAGTTGACCGCTGCGGACGGAACAAGCCTGAAAGGACGTGAGTTTATTTTTCAAGCCAACTCTCCGGCGGATTCCTTTTTGTTGGAAGACGTCATTATCGGCATTGATTTTCACTGGGAGCAAAAGGAAAATCAACGTTTTCGTGGAGACCTGAAATTGCTGGTTGAGGCGGGCAAGGTGCGGGCTGTCAACCGGGTGCCACTCGAAGAATACCTGCGTTCGGTCATTTCTTCGGAGATGAGTGCCACCAGTTCGCCCGAGCTGCTAAAAGCGCATTCCGTCATTTCCAGGAGCTGGTTGCTGGCTCAAATTGAAAAAAGCAAACAGCTCAAAGCCCAGTCCACTGTTTATCAAACCAGCGCACAAACCGACGATGAATTGATTCGCTGGTACGATCGCGAAGACCATACCTTATTTGATGTGTGTGCCGACGATCATTGTCAGCGTTACCAGGGAATCACCAAAATTATAAGTGATAAGGCCAGCCAGGCAATTGACGAAACCTTTGGCGAAGTGCTGTTGTTGAATGATGAAATTTGCGATGCTCGTTTTTCGAAATGTTGTGGTGGTGTTTCAGAGAATTTCGAAAAGGTGTGGGAGCCGGTTTATCACAGTTACTTAACGAAGGTGGTTGATTCGGAGGATGCCGGAACGACTTGTGTGGATTTACGGCAGGAGGAAGAGGCAGAAGAATGGATTCGAAATAGCCCGCCATCTTTCTGTAATACCTCCGATCAAAAGGTGCTGGCGCAGGTGCTTCCCGATTTTGATCAGGCAACTGCCGACTTTTATCGTTGGCAGGTGAACTACTCGCAGGAGGAGCTTTCAGCTTTGATTCGCAAAAAAACGGGGATTGACTTTGGGGAGATTATTCGTCTCAATCCGGTTGAGCGGGGCCATTCCTCCCGATTAATTAAATTGAAGATTGTTGGTACTAAACGGACGATGACCATTGGCAAAGAGCTGGAAATTAGGCGTGCTTTGTCCGAGTCGCACTTGTATAGTTCTGCTTTTGTGGTTGATCATCTGGATGAAAAGGAGGGGATTCCGCAGGATATTCAGTTAACCGGAGCTGGCTGGGGCCATGGTGTGGGCCTTTGCCAGATTGGTGCCGCCGTTATGGGCGAAAAAGGATATGACTACCAAGCCATTTTGAAACATTACTTTCGCGGCGCGCAGTTGAGAAAACGCTATTGAGCTTCTGTTTAATCTGGTTGCTGATATAGATGAACTTCATGAATTAAGCGAGACAGGCCCTGCAAGTATAATGCTGTTGCTTATCTGGACGGGACGAAAGTCGCTAATGGTATCTTTGGCAGTAAGCCGGAATGATCAGCCAATAAAACAATAAAAATTACTATTTTACGATTTCATCCTAACGAATAACTTTCTTCATGAAAAAACCGACGACACGTAATGCCTGGGCATGGATCCCTTCGTTGTATTTCGCCGAAGGCTTACCCTACGTTTTTGTAATGACCGTATCGGTGATTATGTATAAGCGGCTGGATATCTCGAATACCGATATCGCTTTGTATACTAGCTGGCTGTATCTGCCTTGGGTGATCAAGCCCATTTGGAGTCCGATTGTGGATAACCTACGCACCAAGCGGTTTTGGATTATCAGCATGCAGTTGCTTGTTGGTGGAGGGTTGGCTGGAGTCGCTTTTACTTTGCCTATGGCTAATTTTTTCCAGTACAGTCTGGCTTTTCTTTGGCTGATGGCATTTAGCTCGGCCACCCATGATATTGCTGCTGACGGATTTTACATGTTGGGCTTATCGAAACACGATCAGGCTTTTTTTGTCGGAATCCGTAATACCTTTTATCGCTTTGCTATGCTGGCCGGACAAGGGCCGTTGGTGATTCTGGCCGGACATATGGAGAGTATTGCTGAAAATACTTCGTGGGCGTGGAGCATTACCTTTTTTATTTTTGCCGCTCTTTTTGCCGCTTTCTGCTTGTGGCATCTGTTTATCTTGCCGTACCCAACGAGCGATGTTAAACGGGAGCATCAAAGTATCAAGGAAATTATGGGTGAATTTGTCGAAACCTTCACTTCTTTTTTCAAGAAAGAAGGTATTGGAGTGGCTCTGGTTTTTATTCTTGTTTTTCGCTTGGGTGAAGCGCAATTAGTAAAGCTGGCATCTCCGTTTTTGTTAGACGATTTAGCCGAAGGAGGATTGGCGTTAACGACCAGTAACATCGGCTTTGTATACGGGACGGCCGGAATTATCGCACTGACCTTGGGTGGAATTCTAGGAGGAATTGCTGTTTCGCGTCATGGGATAAAAACATGGCTTTGGCCCATGGTGCTGGCTATGAACCTTCCCAACCTGGTGTATGTATTTTTGGCTTTTGTGCAAACGCAAAACCTGGGCATCATTACGGCATCGGTTGTGGTTGAGCAATTTGGCTACGGGTTTGGTTTTACGGCCTACATGCTTTTTATGATTTACCTGTCGGAAGGCAAGCACAAAACAGCACACTATGCCCTGTGTACTGGCTTTATGGCTTTAGGAATGATGTTGCCGGGGATGATTAGTGGCTGGATTCAGGAGTTGATAGGTTACCAGTACTTCTTTGTGTGGGTGATGATCTGTACCATCCCGGGATTCATTATTATCAACTTTTTGAAAATTGATCCAAAATTTGGAACTAAGGAAGCTTAAAAAAAACAGCCGTTGAAGTTCTCAACGGCTGTTTTTTTGTATTCTAAAGGTTGTTAAACAACCACTTATTTCGTGTATTTGGCGTTGTTGAGGAATTCGAAACTCTTTTCAACACTGATAATTGGCGCATAGTTGTAGCGCTCAACTTCTACGATGTAATCTGTCATGCCGGCTTTTTTAGCCATTTTGAAGGCGGGTTTGAAATCCATTTCGCCACTGGCGCCTAATTCTTCCACATCTTTTACGTGGTACAATTCAAATCGGCCAGGGTATTTCTTGAAATAATCAACAGCTTCTTTACCGCCTTCCTGAATCCAGTACAAGTCCAGTTCGAACATCACTTTGTCGGGATCGGTGTTCTCCAATAAAACATCATAGAAGATGTTTCCGTCAAGTACTGTTTCAAATTCCTGGGCATGGTTGTGGTAGCCAAAGCGGATGCCGGCAGCATTGCATTTTTCACCTACTTTGTTGTAATAGTCGCAATATTGTTTCAGCACATCCAGGTCTTCGTAGGCATCGCGTCCCATCGATGGTTTAACGATCCATTTCGCTCCAGCAGCCTTGTGGGCTGCAATACAAGTATCCCACCATGCCATGGCTTTGTCCCATTCCCCATCTTTGGGCAGGTTAATCCCGGTATGAGATCCTCTCATCGACATGCCATTTTTTTCGAGCAGGGCTTTAAATTCAGCTGGCTCCATGCCATAAAATTTGCCATCGCTGTAACCAGCAGCTTCTACAAATGAATAGCCAATTTCGCCAAGCTTGGCAATGGTGCCGGCTGCATCTTTGCCCATGTCTTCGCGAACAGACCAAAGTTGGATGCCGATTTCCTTTTCTTTTTTTGAACTGGCTTTTTCTCCGGCAAAAACGGATGAAGAAAACGCGATGAGAATTAACGCAAGCAAAGTACTTTTTGCTTTTAGATTTACATGTGTCATTCTAAATGATTTAATAGATTATCGTTGATGAAAATTAGTTGTTGAGACAAATATAGCTAAAAAGATTTTTGAGGTTCGAAATATATGAACTCCAGTTTACAATGAAGAGGCGGGGAAGGCAGCTGTTTACAAACATTAACAGTAAAACACCTTGAAGTCTTTAAACCATCTTGCGTGAAAGATGTCGTAGAGCATAGAAACTATAAAGAAAGAAAAATGAATTTTGGAAAGATACTCCTTGGCATACTGGTTTTGTTGAATCTTACGGCTGGAGCACAGCCGCCTGAGGCTGTTGTGAATAGTATGGAGGTAAAGGCAATTGTGAGAGGACAGATTGTTGATGCTGATACAAAGCAAAGTATGGAATACGCTAATGTTTCCATCTTTAATCCGCAGGATTCTTCGCTTATTTCTGGAGGGATAACCGATATCAATGGCGAATTCGTGATCCGAAAGATTGATTTTGGGACGTATTACGTTGAGGCTAATTTTATCGGATTCAACAAAATACGAATTAATAATATCCGAATCAATGCGGGCAATCATAAAGTCGATTTGGGCGTTATTGAGTTGGATCCATCAACCCAGGAAATTGGGGCGGTGAACGTGGTGGCCGATCGTTCTCGAATTCAGTATAAGATTGACAAGAAGGTGATTAATGTGAGCCAGGATATTAATGCTGCTGGAGGAACTGCGGTCGATGTTCTTGAAAATACACCTTCGGTTGAAGTTGATATCGAGGGAAATGTGAGCTTGCGTGGTTCGGGAAGTTTCACCGTTCTTATTGATGGAAAACCGAGTGTGCTGGAAGGCAGCGACGCTTTGCGCCAGTTGCCAGCTTCAGTCATCGAGAACATCGAAATTATCACTAATCCTTCAGCCAAGTATGATCCCGACGGGATGGCTGGTATTATTAATGTGGTGATGAAAAAGAATGTCCTTTCCGGATTCAACGGGATTGTGAATGCCATGGTGGGAACCCGCGATAAATACCGTACCGACTTGACCTTAAATTATAAGACCAAGAAAACGAACTTGTTTTTTGGAGCCGACTTTAGCGATGAGACCTTTTACGGGTCTGGAGACTCTTATCGGGAAACCTACCTGAAGGATACCACGAAGTATTTAGTTGCGGATGGAACCCGTGACTATGGACGTAGTGGGCACCGCTTTAAGGGGGGAGTCGATTTGTTTCTGACTGATTTGTCAACCCTGACTGTCTCGGGAACTTACGGCGAATACGGCCGCAAAAGAGGAGGTGAAAGTCAGATTCACGAATATACCGATCCAGCGAATTTGGATGTTTACTCGGTTGAATTTGACGATTCGAAAAGAGAAGGAACCTATTGGAATACGAACATTAACTTTCAGCAGAAGTTTAATGAGGATGGGACCCATAAGTTGGACGCCTTGTTTTACTACTCGAACAGTGTGGGCGATGATTTTGAGTTTGAAGATGAATACATTACCGATGCTGACTTTGAGCGTACCGGTGGTTACCTGGCCAGAGTGAAAACGGTTGAAGAGGAGGATGAAGATGAATACCGGCTTGAGCTGGATTATACTCAGCCTGTAGGTGATGAAGGGCGGTTCGAGGCCGGACTGCAAGCACGTATTGATCGTGAATTTGAAGATTACTCTTTCAACGACTGGAATGATGAAAGCAATGATTATATTGATAATGCGGCCTATTCCAGCTCGCAGCACTTCAAGCGCGATATTATCGGTGGCTATTCTACATTTGCTAATAACGTTGGAAGCTTCAGCTACCAGTTTGGCCTGCGTGGCGAGTATGTCAACCGTAGTATTGCACATGAAAAAGCAGAAGCCCCCGCTGAGATAAACCGCTTTGATATTTTTCCAACGGCTCATTTTTCTTACGAGTTTTTGAATGAAACTCAGCTAATGACAAGCTACAGTCGCCGAATTGATCGGCCGGGAGGTCGAGATCTGGACCCATTCCCCAATTATTATAACCGGTACACCATTCGGTATGGTAATCCGGAACTGAAGCCGGAGTACACCGATTCTTACGAATTGGGCCTTATGAAAAGTTATGGGAAGTCGTTTGTTTCGCTCGAAGGATTTTATCGGGTGACCAACAATTTGATTACCCAGGTTACCGAGTTGGGCGATGATGGCATTTTCTATATCAACACGGAAAACATGAATAATGATTATTCGCTAGGCTCTGAAATTATGGGTAACCTGAATATCAAGGATTGGTTGATCTTCAATGCCAGCTTTTCCATTTACCGCTACCGTTTGGAAGGTGAAGTGTTGGGCGAGTCGATTGATCGTAAAAGTACCAACTACACGGGGCGCTTGAATACAACCGTTAAGCTGAATTCAGATTCCCGCTTCCAGTTGACAAGTTATTATCGAGGTCCATCGGTTTCAGCACAGGGAGAGAGTTCGAGCTTCTTTTTTACCAACCTTTCTTACCGTCAGGATCTGCTGAAAAAGAAATTGACAGCTACGTTGAGTCTGCGTGATGTGTTTGGAACCATGAAATTTGAGCGTAGCTCAAGGGGAGTAGACTTCTATAATGTGTATAAACGCGAACGTGAGTCGCAAGTGCTGACTTTAACACTAAGTTACAAAATCAACAACTATAAGTTAGACCGGAGCGGTGGCGACGGAACGCGCGAAATGGACTATGACGATGGTGGATTTTAGTTTTTTTACATTTCGCTTTAATTCGTAAAGGAGGTCAGTCGACCTCCTTTTTTGTACGCATCAGTTTTATTTTCGGCAGTGAGCTTAGCCCCGTCGAATGCTTTTATAGAGAAAAGTCTGTGTCGAGGTGTCGCTTTTTTATCATTTTGTAGCTTGCTTGGTTTTCATTTATAGTGTTTTAGCTTTCTGTTGCGTCGATGTATTCATGTTTTTAAACCTTTTTCCCAATTAGGCAAACATGGATTTTGTTTCAGCTAAATCTAACTGCTTTTAGCTTGGCGGTCTAACTGCAATTGATTTGTTTCCTTTTTCTTTTCCGTTCGTTCAGTGTTTTCGGCGACTTTAGAGGTATTATAGGTATTCTTTTTATTGCGGTGTTGCCTTAGCTTAGTCTTAGTTGGAGGAATGTTTGCCAGTGTGCTGAAGAAGAGTAAAATATATTGTAGAGCATACTTTGAAAAAAAAAAGCAAAAGTATTGTGCGTATATGGATAAATCTACGGAACTTGCTTCTCGATAATGAAAAATCACTAGACAAGATGGTTCTCTTGAAAAAATCTAATATAACTGAATTTCTTGGAACTGAGTTGAAAAAATACCGGCTAAAGAAAGAGGTTCTCAAGATGCTTTACGGTGCAGATATCATGTCTGCTGCAGACTTAAGTCATTCGGTGGGAGTTAGCAATCCCACCATGCGAAGCTTGATTGATGAACTTATTCAGGAGGGCTATGTGAAGTTTTATGGTTTAGGAGAATCGAATGGTGGTCGTAAGCCAGCGCTGTATGGATTAGTCGAAAATACAATTTTTGTCATTGCTTGTGAAATGGGGCGTTTCCATTCGAAAGTGACCGTATTTAATCCACGACATAAGCAAGTCACTCGGGTCACCCTTGTTGAAACAGATATCAATGACCCGGAGTTGGAAGAAAAGATTTATGATGCCGCTCAGATTTTATTAGAGGAGTCTCATATTGCATTTGATCATGTCATTGGTGTTGCTGTTGGCATGCCAGGCTTGGTTGATTCAGAAAAGGGAATAAATTACACGGTTAAGGATGCTGAGTACAACAATATTGAAGCGAGGCTAATGGCTCGTTTTAATAAAGATGTACTTATTGAAAATGATGCACGGGCGCAAGCTTATGGCGAGTACATGTTTGGCGAAGCCAATGATGTTGAGAATGCCTTGGTTGTGAATTGGAGTTGGGGACTCGGGCTAGGCATGATTCTCAATGGTGAGTGCTTTAGTGGAGCTACCGGATTTGCAGGAGAGTTTAGTCATATTAAGCTGGAAGAAGGAGGAGAGCTTTGTATTTGTGGAAAGAGGGGGTGTTTGGAGACTGTTGCGTCGGCAACGGCTTTGGTGCGAATGGCTAAAGAAGGAATTCGACAAAATAAAGTTTCCCAACTAACTCACCTATTTCAGGAGGACCTGCAAGCCCTTAGCCCAAAGGATATTATTAAAGCTGCTAAGCGCGGTGATGAGTTTGCTATTTCACTATTAAATAAAGTTGGTCTGGCCATGGGAAAAGGGCTGGCCATTTTGATCCAACTATTGAACCCGGAAGTGATTGTTCTGAGTGGCGATCTGGCGGAAGCTAATCAATACGTTTTAGTTCCTGTACAGCAAGCACTCAATCGCTATTGCCTCGAAAATATTAGTCAACAAGCACAGGTCATTGTTTCAAAGCAGAATAAGGGGGCTGGCTTATTGGGGGTTACGGCGATGTATTATAACTATCTGTTTAATCAGGCTTTAATTCAGTCTAACTATAAATCGGTACAAGTAAAAACTTAGTCTTAACACGTGCAGTCTCGCTGCACAAATTAATCTAAATCTTAGTTCTATGAGAAAATTTATCTTGACATTTTTGAGTACAGTCTGTTTGGCACTCATGCTATTCGGACAAGCTTATGCCCAAATGGGTGTGAGCGGTACAGTAAGGGATGCAGACGGGGAGGGGATCCCTGGAGTAACAGTCCTGGAAAAAGGTACCAGTAGAGGTACGATTACAGACATCGATGGGAAGTACACCATTCAGGTGCCTTCTGACGCAGTGCTTGACTTTTCTTTTGTGGGGATGACCACGGTGGAAGTGAATGTTGATGGTCGCCAGACAATTGATGTTCTGATGGAAGCCGACCAAATTGGAATTGACGAAGTAGTGGTTACGGCTTTGGGTATTAAAAGAGAGTCCAAAGCCCTGGGGTATGCCATGACGGAAGTTAGCGGGGACGATATTGTGCAGACGAACACCATAAACCCGGTTCAGGCCCTTCAGGGGAAGTCCGCAGGTTTAAGTATTGGAGCCTCTGATGGAGGTTTAGTGGGAAACGCTAAAATCCAGATTAGGGGTGTTTCGGTATTGAATTCCAATAACAACCAGCCTATTTTCGTTATTGATGGTGTTATTGTTGAGAATTCCGTGTCCAACGCCAGTGAGTGGGCTGCTAACGCGAACGATTTTGGTAATATCCTGAAAAACATGAATCCCAGTGATTACGAGTCCGTGTCAGTATTGAAAGGAGCCGCGGCAACTGCTCTTTACGGTTCGCGTGGTATTAATGGTGCGGTGGTTATTAAAACAAAAGATGGTCGTGGCAGAAAAGGAATTGGTGTAAAAGTAACCCAATCCATCGGTATCGACCATGTTTACAAGCAGCCTAATCTTCAGTATGAATTTGGTCCTGGTGACTTGATTGGTGCGATTGGGTATGGTGAAAAAGATGCCGATGGAAACTACTATCGGTTTGACTACTCCCAGTTTTATACTCGTGAGGTGGATGGCGTACAAACGGTAACCAAGATTGGAAATCCGAATGCCGGTTTCTTATGGGGGCCTAAATACGATGGTCGCCCAATAGAAGACTATGATGGGGTAATGAGAAACTACGTGGGATATAAAAACAGCATGAAAGATGCCTATGATGTTGGTGTAAATTCCAATACGGCTGTAGCGCTTAGTGGTGCCAGCGACAAAGGAAGCTTCTATCTTTCGAATGCCTATAACTACCGTGAAGGAACATCCCCAACCGATGAGTTCGAAAGATACTCGTTGCTTTTTAAAGGATCGTATGATTTGGCAAATTGGTTACGTGCCGATGCATCCATGTCATTCACGAATTCACTCGTAACAAATCCGGGCAACTCCTTGTCCTTGAGTTACGCCACAGGAAGCTGGGCTGGATGGTATGATACCAAACGATGGAAACAACGTGACGTTTACCAGGCCTCTCATGGTGGTGTGCCAAACAGCAATTATGGCGACTTGTATGCTAATGTTCCCGGAAATGGAACATGGCATGACTATAACCTCGACAAGCAAGTACGGGAAGAACAGGTGACGCGCCCAATCGTTCGCTTAACGGCTGATATTACCGATTGGATGTCGGTTATGGCAGAAGGTAACATGAATCATTATACCACATTTTACGAAAATAAGAATTTAGGTAATGGTTATGCTAATGATGGTGGAAGCTATGAAATCCGTCACGACCGTGATGTGAGCCGCACCGGGAAGTTGGTTGTTAACCTGAAAAAGGATCTTAATGACTTCTCAACCAACCTTATGATTGGAGGAGAGCTTTGGGAACGTGAAACTTCCTATAACCGCACCTGGACTGACGGTGGATTGAAAGTTCCTGGAAAATTCTTTATGGGTAACTCGAAGAGAACCTTAAACACGGCTGCAGGCATTGGTTCGACACAACAAGTAAATTCATTGTATTTCTTGTTCAGCGGGAGTTGGAAAGATCAGCTATTCCTTGATGTTACAGGCCGTAATGACTGGTCTTCGGCATTGGTTTACACCGATGGAACAGGTAACTTTTCCTACTTCTATCCATCAGTAAGTTCTTCCTGGATTTTTACTGAAACATTCGACATGCCGACCATGTTCTCCTTTGGTAAATTGAGAGCATCCTGGGCACAGGTGGGTAACGATACATCACCTTACACGATTAACAATGGTTATGGTTCAGGAACATGGGAAATTGAAGGTGGTAATTTTGCTTATCTGAATAGTAAAAGTACAACTTTGGTTGATCCAAGTATCAAACCCGAGTTAAAGAACTCCTTTGAAGTTGGTGTGGATATTCGTTTATTCAAAAACCGCTTGAGTGCTGATGTTGCCTACTATAATGAAAAGATTAATAACCAGATTTCAACCGTCCCTCTTCCTGCTGAGTCAGGATTGAACCAGATGCTGACGAATGTGGGTACCATGACCAATAAAGGGTTGGAAGTATCAATTGGTATTACTCCTGTTCGAACTCGGGATTTCGAGTGGAAATCCACTTTTAACTATTGGAACAATGAAACTAAGATTTCGAACCTGATTGATGAAGTGGGAGAATACAAACGTTTGGCAGGATCTGAAGCTTATGGAAACTATCGTGTTGCATCGGTGGCATTCGAAGATGGTGAGTATGGTGTGTTAATGTCAGATATCAATCCGCTATTGGATGAAAATGGGAATAAAGTACTGAGGTGGCTCGATAGCTATCGGGGAGCCGGTTATACCAGAAGTTACGAAGTACAGGAAGTGGGAAAAATAAACCCAGACTTTGAAGGATCTTTGGACAATAACTTCCGCTATAAAAACTTTAACGTGTCCGTATTGTTGGATGCTCGTTTTGGTGGACATATTGCTTCATATTCGAACCGTTACGGTACATCCTACGGTATTATGGAAACATCTTTAAGATGGCGTGACCCCGAACATGGAGGTATCACCTGGACTAGTGAGTACGACGATACGAAAGGACAGGTATTCCATGATGGTATGATTCCTGAAGGTGTATTCGCCGAAGGGCAAACAGTAACGGCTCCTAGTGGTGCAACAGTTGATGTGGGTGGAATGACCTACCAGGAAGCTTATGATGCGGGCCACGTAGAGCCAACCCACGCAGGTTTCTATACTTATTTGACCAACTCATGGGGTAGTGGTGTTGTTAACAAGGATTGGGTAAGCGAAGTCAAATACATTGCTTTGCGTAATATCTCCATTGGTTACAATCTGCCCAAGCGTTTAGCACAGAAGGTTAAAGCACAAAACCTGTATGTTTCGTTAAATGCACGTAACCTGCTGTACTTGTACAACTCGATGCCAAATGATCTGAACCCGGAAAGTTTCAGGGGTACAACAAGTAACTATTCGTACTTCGAACGCAACTTTACTCCATATACTGCGACGTACACTATGTCACTCAGTATTGATTTCTAAAAAACTAAAAAATGGTAAATATGAAAACAACATATAAATTAATATTTGCTCTGATATTTATTCTCGCTATTGGGTGCGATAAGGAAGAGTTTGCTAAACTTAATACCGACCCTTCAACATTATCAGAGCCAGATTTGAGATACTCAATGACTAAAGCGATTGAGCAGATGTATGGCAACGACTATACAATTTGGTTCTACAGCAACTTCCAGTATATCCATCCGTGGGTGCAGGTAGGAAGTGCGCAAGGAGGAAATGGTGTAACTTATAATGAAATGGGACCTGCAGGAGGTCAAAATCTTTACGGTTCACTGATGCCACAAACGATGGACATCAGAGCGCGTATTGATGCCCTGCCTGAAGAAGAGCAAGTAGCCTATCAGGCTTTACGTGGATTGACCTTTCCCGTTCAGATTGCAACGGCTTTAACCATTACTGATCAAACCGGATCGTTGGTTTATACTGAAGCAGGTTTGGCTCCGTATACTAATCCGCCACTATTAACGCCAGTCGTTGACAGTCAGGAGACTTTGTTCAATATCTGGCTGTCCGAATTGGATGAGGCTATTGCCGGCTTAACGGCCGGAGAGCAGTTTGCGATGGGCAACCAGGATCGTATCTATGGCGGCGACTATTCGAAGTGGGCCAAATACTGTAACCTGCTAAAACTTCGCATTGCAGCTCGTTTAGTAAATAAAGATAGGGCCAGAGCGATTCAGATTGTAGAGCAGGTAGCCAGTTCTTCGGTTGGCTATATGAATGAACTGAATGACGATTTTATTTATAAAAGAGACATTAAATATTACGGAACAGGTAATGGCATGTGGATTGGTTATGCTGGTAAGGAGTTAGTTGATTTCTTGTTAGCCAATAAAGATCCACGTTTACGTTTTACGTTTGAGAAAAACCACTTTAATGGTGAAGTTGTTCAGGCCTTTATCGATGCAGGCAGAGACCTTCCTCCATACATTGCTCCTTTAGTAGATCTGGATGGCGATGGTAATTTTGCCGGTTGGTTAGGTGATGGCGAACCTTGGGTACGTTACCACGGTGCACCTTTGTCACCCGATGCTGTTTTGGACCCAGCAAACGACATCTATTTTAATCAGGGTTCAACCAACAAGATCGAAACTAAAACCTATATTGCTACTTCCTTGTATTCTGAAAAGCTGACACGTACAACTTATAACTACACCTACCCAACCAAACCGGGTGGACGTATTATTGAGTTGAAAGACAATGACCCACCATTGTATGTTATTTTGGGTACCGCGGCAGAAACGAACCTTTATTTAGCTGAGTTTAAGTTATTAGGGGCGAATCTGCCAGAAAGTGCACAGGATTATTTTAATTGGGGAGTTGAGTTGTCGGTAACGCGTGCCGATCGATTTGCTGAGCATCAGCAGATGCCATATTACAACGGAGATCCCGTTTATATTGATGAGAATGAAGCTGAAGCCGCTGCAACTAAGTTGCGGGATGACGAGATCACAAACCTGTTGACTCAGGATGCTTATAACCTGGGCACTGATGGTTTGGAGAAAGTGTATATCCAGCAGTATATCAACTTCATGAATACTCCTAATGATATCTGGACAACTGTTCGTCGTTCGGGAATTCCGAAAAAAGGTAGTAGTTACCTGGCTTGGGAAGATGTTACAGCTTCGGGCAATGATGTAGTCCTTCCTCGTCGTTTTGTTGTTGGTACACCAACCGCAGATGATATTAACTATGACAACAAGATGGCTGCAGTTCAGGAGCAGGGGTTTACCACCGGAACTCCAGAACCTACTACCTTAAACTCGGAAAGGTTGTGGTTCGATAAAGAGAATCCGAACTACGGAGCAGGACCTAAAAATTAGTGAATAAACAGATTGACCATAGATAGTTCATTGGGCTAGTATGGGTATGAATAAACCGCTGTTCCTTTGGTTCAGCGGTTTTTCTTTCCTTCAGCCCAAGTTTTACAATCGTATAAATAAAACGGCATGATGAAACTGAAATCTTTGTTTTTAATTCTTTGTTTTTTTGCTGCCTTCTCGTTGCTGGGAACCGCCCAAGAGCGAGCGGTAAAAGGAAAAGTAACTGCTTTTGAAACGGTCCCGTTAATCAATGTTACTGTTACCTGTAAAGGTTTAGATACTGAAGTGTTGACTGATGAAAACGGCTGCTTCATGCTTCGTTGTAATGACAAGGAAAAACTGCGAATAAGTGCTCATGGTTTTTACTCAGAAAACGTTAACCTTCGTAACTTTGCTGAAGGCGATTCGGTGTTTGTGGATTTGCGTTTCCGGAAAGGAGATAAGAATTTTGAGATAGCAACCGGTTACGGGCATATAAGCGGAAAGCAGCTAAGCTATGCCATCGAGCAATTGGAAGCCGACTCCGGCTATAGTAGTTACCGCGACATTTTAGAGGCAATAGAAGGTCGCATTTCCGGAGTAAGTATTGGAAACAATGCGATCATTATTCGCGGAGCAACAACAATAAATAGTGGAGCAACTCCTGCCTTGCTCGTGGTTGACGGTACGATCGTTGAGTTTCCTGTTTTTGTGAATATACCACCTACCCAGGTGAAATCAATCTCCGTAATTAAAGGAGCTGCGGCTTCGGCGCGTTATGGCTCAAGAGGGATGGGTGGTGTGATTGTTGTGAAAACAAAACAGTAGAAGTAATTCAATAAAAGGACCAATAAACAAATTTTTACAATGAAAAAACTACTAACAAACCTTTGTGGTCTGCTACTGGTGTTGAGTGCGGCAGGGCAAATGGTACACGAATTTGAGGGCCAGAAGTATTACCCCGTTGATGATCCACTGGTTAACGAAAAATTGGAGGAATGGCAGGATTTGAAGTTCGGACTATTGATGCATTGGGGCTCATACAGTCAATGGGGAATTGTGGAGTCCTGGTCAATTTGTCCGGAAGATTATGGCTGGTGCGAACGCAAGAAAGGCAGTAATCCACAAAACTACTACGAGTATGTAGAAGAATACGAAGGCTTGAAAAACACCTTTAATCCGGTGGACTTCAATCCTGAAAAATGGGCTCAAGCGGCTAGCAATGCCGGCATGAAGTATGTTGTTTTTACAACCAAGCATCATGATGGCTTTTGCATGTTCGATTCAAAATACACCGACTACAAAGTAACGGATGAAGCGTGTGCGTTCCACACCAATCCGAAAGCTAATATTGCCAAAGAAATTTTTGATGCTTTCAGAGGCCAGGGATTATGGGCTGGAGCGTACTTTTCAAAGCCCGACTGGCATTCGGACCATTATTGGGATCCTTACTTCCCTCCCTTTAACCGCAATGTTAACTACGATCCGGAAGCCTATCCGGAGAAATGGCAGAAGTTTGTAGACTTCACCCACAATCAAATTATGGAACTACTAACCGACTATGGCAAGATAGATATTCTGTGGTTAGATGGTGGCTGGGTCGCCAAGTCATCCAAAGAGGAGATGCAGCATTCGCTGATTCGGAAAGGAATGCGAGCCTCATCCGGATTCTTGAAATCGTTTGCTGTTAATCAGGATATCAAAATGGATGAGCTAGTCGTAAAAGCGCGCGAGAAGCAACCCGGCTTAATTGTGGTTGACCGTGCGGTGGAAGGCAAGAACCAAAACTACCTGACTCCGGAAAACAAAGTTCCGGAAGAAGCGTTGCCCTTTCCGTGGGAATCGTGCATTATTGCCGGAGGCGGCTGGTCGTATGTACCCGATGCTCAGTATATGAGCCCACGAAAAGCCATTCACATGTTGGTTGATATCGTTGCCAAAGGAGGTAATTTGCTTTACAACATTGCTCCCGGGCCGGATGGAACCTGGCATGCCGAAGCTTATGAGTTGTTGGAGCAAATGGGTGACTGGATTGACGTGAATGGTGAAGCGATTTACAATACCCGTGCAATTGCACCATACAAAGAAGCTAACATTTGTTTTACACGGAAACAGGACTCGAATACAATTAATGCCATATATTTGCCGGCCGAAGGACAAAAACAATTGCCAGCTGAAATTTACGTACACGCTTTTCAGCCCCAAAAAGGGAGTAACGTGAGCCTTTTAGGGGATGGTGAGAGTTTGACTTGGAAGACATCAGGAAATGGAATGTTAGTGCAAATTCCTGAAAAACTGCGTGAAAATCCACCAATTGATTATGCCTGGGTGTTGCAGTTTGAGATGTCGGAAGAAAAGCTTCGATAGAAACTGAATACTCTTAGCAGCAGAGTCGGCATTTGTGTTGCTCTGATAAGCTACCATTAACATCAACTAAAAAACAGAAAAATATGTTTTATCGCTTTTTACTTTATGTAGGATTGATTGCCTTGGCGAGTTGTTCGCAAAAGATCGAACCGCAAACACTCGTGGTCACTTCTCACGATCAGGAGACCATTGTGTGTGAGCCCAGTGGGAGTAGCTATTTTAAGCAATGGGCTGTATTTCCGGGAGCGGAAGAGCCTGTTCGGCGCGTATTTATGGATGTTACTTTAGGACATCCGGATTCTATTAACATTGCGCATTGGGATTACCTGGATCACATCACCCTTCGACGTGCTGGGGGTGTAAATGGTGAATCGCTTGACCTGGAAATTGGCCGGATGTTAACTCCCTATGGAAGTAACTTTAAAAAGGATTGGCAATGGAAATGGCGGGTTGACGTAACTGATTTTGCCAGTTTATTGCGCGATAGTGTTGAGGTAGAGTATATGCACTCTGGTTATGAGAGTAAAGAGGTTGGCTGGGAATTGACAATTGATTTTGAAATCAGCATTGGAAAGCCAGTAGCGGAGTTGGTTCGTTACGATAAGGTGTTTGCCGGAAATTATGCCTATGGCGATAGCACAAAACCAATTACTGAGTCTTTGGCTCCAATTGAGATGGAAATGCATCCCGAAGCCAAGTTGGGACGCTTGCGTATTCAGCATACCGGGCATGGAATGGATCGTCCGCGGGGATGTAGTGAGTTTTGCAGCCGTTGGCGCGAAGTGGTCTTAGACGGAACGGTGATTGATCGTCGCGACATGTGGAAAGAATGTGCCGACAATGCGCTTTATCCTCAAGGAGGAACCTGGATTTTTGATCGTGCCTATTGGTGTCCGGGTGATTTGCAGAAAGCCGATTTGATTGATTTTCCAATTACCCAAACAAGCCATACGCTTGATTTGGAGTTGGAGCCTTACACGGCTCAGCGGAATGTGCAGGCGAATGAGTCGATTCAGAGCATGCTTTTTCAATACAAACAGCCAAACAGTCGGCATGATGTGGCCATTGAAGAAATCCTGGTGCCGAACAAATCGGTTGAGCTTAATCGTTTGAATCCTTCGTGTTTTGAGCCGCGCATTGTTGTGCGTAATTTGGGAAGTGAGCCCGTGCAGGCCTTGGATATTGTTTATGGAACCGAAGGATTCGATTTTAAAACTTTTACCTGGATCGGAGAACTTGGTTTTTACGAGGAACAGGTGATTGTGTTGCCGGGAGTAATTGATTTTAACTTTGGCGAGAATGTGTTTGCAGTAGAGGTTAGCCTGGCTGGCGGCGCAACAGATGAGTGGGATGCAGATAATAGCCGGCAGGCGCAATTTGTGTCTCCCAAAGAAATGCCCGAAAAGATGGTGCTGACGTATAAATCCAACAATGCGCCTGGCGACAATACCATTCGGGTAATCAATAATCAGCAAGAAGTTGTGTTTGAACGCACGCCCGAGCGATCGGAAGCAAACATGCTATACTCCGATACCTTATTCTTGTCCGAAGGGAAATACCGTTTGGCCTTGCAGGATACGGCTCATAACGGGTTGGAATTTTGGTTTATGCCGAAGCAAGGCTATGGTTACCTATATTTGTCCGATTTGGATGGGAAGGTACTGCATCGTTTTGAAAGTGACTGTGGAGTTGGCGAGAAGCTGGATTTTACAACTTCGAAAACGCCTCGTATTGACGAAAACGTTGAGCAAGAATTGTACATCCTTCATCCACGTATGTTCAAGTCAAAAACAGAATTGATGGTGAATACCGAAAAGCCTTCGGATGGTGAGATTCATATTTTGGCAGATGGTGATCTTGTTAAGACGATCCCATTTAAACAGGTGGAACATAAGACATTCGATATTGATTTTGCTGATTTTGAAGATGGACGCTATGTGGTTGAGCTGTTTGTTGAAGGAGAAAGCAAGCTGAAACTTCGGGTAAATAAGACTTCCAGAAGCTATGATTAAATGGCTTCTCCGGTAATTACCGGAGATATTACCTTTAAAAAAACAGCTATCGATATAAATGCGATAGCTGTTTTTTTTATTTGATGTTGATGTTTTTTGTTCGTTTGCTCCATCGGTCGCGGGCCAGTTGTTGCATGTCGGTCTGGATATCTTTCTCGTCGGTAATTTCCAGTCCAAGAATGGTTTCGATAACATCTTCCATCGTCACCAGTCCTTCCGTTCCGCCGTATTCGTTAATAATCAAAGCAATGTGTTCTTTCTTGAAAAGCAATTTCTCGAACAGAACCGGAACGGTTACACTTTCATAACAAACGATGATTTCGCGCTTCTGAGTTTCAAGCAAATCTTGTGTGGCTCCGGCTGCCAGCTTTTCCATAACATCCTGCTTTAAAATGTATCCGGTTATTTTGTCAATACTCTCCTGGTAAATCGGAATCCGTGAAAACTGGAAGAAGCTTTCCTGTCCAAAGAAATCAGCTAAAGTCATGGCTTCAGGTGCTGCAAGCATGACGGTTCGTGGGGTCATGATGTCTCTTACCTTAATATCCCGAAGGCGAATAAGATTGATAATGATCTTGCTTTCAGTCTCTTTGAAAATACCTTCGTCTAGCCCGAGCGAAGCCAGCATGGCAACTTCTTCGCGGCTAACCGACTGTTGAGGGCGTTTTTTTGAAATAGCACGTGTAATGTATTCGCTAAGGAGAACCAAGGGATAGGTAATGAAAATTAGCCCCTGAATGATGCGGGTTGAAGGGAGGGCGAGCTTGCGCCAGTATTGGGCTCCAATGGTTTTTGGGATGATTTCAGAAAGCACCAGTATTAGAATAGTGAGGATGGCAGAGATGATTCCAAAATATGCTTCGCCAAATAGCTTGGTGGCTTCAGCTCCTACGCCGGCTGCTCCAATCGTATGTGCAACAGTGTTTAGGGTGAGGATGGCTGCCAGGGGGCGGTCGATTTGATTTTTGATTTTTTTCAGATTCGTGGCGGTATGGCTACCTTCTTCTTCCTTTAAGTAGATAAATGAAAAGTTTACGGATAATAAGACGGATTCCAGAACGGAACACAAGAATGATATTCCTAGCGCCAAAATAAGATAAAAGAGTAGCATGCCCATGATTTAAAGTTTGATTTCGAAAAGATAGTAATTGTCGTGGAGAAAGTGAGGGATCAACCGCTAAAGTTAAAACAAATATAAATCGAGGCGATGACTGATTTATTTGGGACTCCGTATTTGCTTGATACGAAGTTGGATCACTGTTCGCAGGATGAAAGTCAATGGGTGCTCCTTGGGGGTGCGCTGCTGAATTCTTAAGGAGGGTGATGTTGGATGCTTCATTCGCAATACTCGATTAGCGCTTACGATATATTATAATACCATATTTGATTGAGGCTCCTGGGAAATGCCGTTTCGCAATTTGATTGTCTGCCACTCTATTTAGAATATGCTCATGGACTAATTTGCCCGATATATGGATTTATTGAAAGGAGTGGTGACTCCTATGAGTTGGTCTTCTGTTTGATAGCCAGGTCTGTGCGTGATTGAAAAGAGGAGTGTGATGCCCTCTGTTTGTGTGACCAGCATGTTGAGGTGATGGGTGGAGTGGCTATCTCTTATTACGACCAGTGCTGTGTTTGCCTGTTGTTTATTGGTTGATCTGCAGTTGAATCCTGATCAAAAAGAGGGACTTTAAACATTATGCTTTCCAGAAACTGGTCTAGACAGGAATGAGCCGAACTCAGCTTTGGGAGGCGCGGGAGTTGTATAATATATTAAAGGAAGTGGAAAGACAAGGTCTTTGTCTGGTTGATGTCGGTTCTCCCTTATTCATTCGAAACGCCCGTATTTTGAGAGAACGGATGGTCTTAAATGGAGGCGAGTGGGGCGATCGTCTCTTTTGCTCAAGTTTGGTGTGAATTTTATTTGTTGTTAAGTGGTTGTTAATAAGGGGTTCTGTTTTG
The DNA here is from genome assembly GCF_052677165.1 of Sunxiuqinia sp. sy24. NCBI lineage: Bacteria > Pseudomonadati > Bacteroidota > Bacteroidia > Marinilabiliales > Prolixibacteraceae > Sunxiuqinia > Sunxiuqinia sp. sy24. The sequence continues at coordinate 458 of NZ_JBQYLH010000005.1, read as the reverse complement.
ACTTGGTAGAAAAGGCCAAAAATAAAACCCCAAAGCGCTTGCGGGAACAAAAAAGCTCCCTATATTTGCACCCGCTTTGAGAGAAATACGGCACATGTCGGAATCTCTAAAAGCCGCGTTCTTAAAGGGTTTCGAGCAATCTGAGATAAAAAAAATAAAAGCTAAAAAAGCTTTGTTGGTTTCAGAAAAAAGACCTTGCTTTGCAGCCGCTTTAAGAGCGACAAGTTCATCGACAGATTGATTAAATCAGCAGGCAACCTTAAGGGGATGTTTTCGTAATAAGAAAAGCTGGTTTAGGGCATAAAAAAAAGAATAGAAAAAAGGCTTTGAAAATTTTGAGAAGCCAGAAAAGCTTTCTATCTTTGCCGCCCCGAACTACTAAAACGGCTTGCCGGAGTAGGGGAGCGAGGGAGTTCAACACAAGACATACTGAACAAGAAATAGAAGAGCCGCAAGAA
>NZ_JBQYLH010000052.1:0-506 GCF_052677165.1 Sunxiuqinia sp. sy24 | reverse complement strand
ATATCGCCTAAGGCAACACGTTCGCCTTGCGGAATATCCTGCAACCCGAAATTTCCTTGTTTAAGGATTTCTCCTGCTTCGTTGTATATTTTCCAAACCGTCTTTGCCTGTTTAAAGGATGTTGGTCCGTAGTTTAGAATTTCAGCTTTGACAACAAGATTTTCATTGGAAGAGTAGGTTCTCTTTTCCAATCGTAACAAGGGAGTTACAGGACTGCAAAACTTACGGAATTTATCCTTCGTAATTCCTCCTTTGTTAGCCCAAAACGCATCGAATAAACCAACATGTGCCGTTCCCTGCCCCGGGTAATCTTGCAAAGAAAGTAGTTGAAAGCCAGCATTACCTTCACTTCTCATTAAAACTTCGATCTCCTCTTTGTATAAAATAGCAGAAAATTTTGCTGTTGCATCTGTATATTTCGATGCCAGATCCAACATCCCTTTTCCTTCTAAATCGTTTTTTATTGCTTCCAGGTTTACCGGTTTTAACACGCCGGTATATTTGGG
>NZ_JBQYLH010000051.1:0-519 GCF_052677165.1 Sunxiuqinia sp. sy24 | reverse complement strand
CCCATCGGTGTTTTATACGTATTTCCTGCAAGGCATCAAGAGCAAGTTTCTGAACATGGAAACGATCGATAACACGAATTGCTTTAGGGAAGCATTGCTTTGCAATTAGCCCCATCGAACCGGCCATGTCAAGGGTTATTTCTTTGACTTTACGGCGAGCTCTGAGAGGGATGGTTCTTAATGCCTCAATTACATCTTCTGCTTTGGTTCCCTTTACCATTGCCACCAATGCACCTTTCTTTCCCTTAGCTGCTTTGTTGGTAAGGATCGTGTAAAGCTCACCATTAGACAACGATGTTTCGTCAATACTTAAATGAGTGCCAATATTGTCAGGGAAGATCATCCAGATCCACTTGAATTTTCTTTTCGGTAATTTTTATGCCTGTTATCTCAAAATATTGAAATAAGTCTTTGGGGAGAAAAGCCTCCACCAATGCTCTACATTGATTTTGCTGTGAGTTCATTGATCGGTAAAAAAGAATATAAAGCAAAGATGATAATAATTTTTACTCCACCGGA
>NZ_JBQYLH010000050.1:0-566 GCF_052677165.1 Sunxiuqinia sp. sy24 | reverse complement strand
TCTTCAAAACCGGGGAGTACACGATGTGCTGATTGCTTGTATGGATAACCTCAAAGGCTTTACCGAGGCGATAGAAGCCGTTTTTCCGAAAACAGACATTCAACTATGCATCATTCACCAGATTCGCAATTCATTTAAGTATATCGCATGGAAAGACCGAAAAGAATTCAATCAGGAATTGAAACTCATCTACCAAGCCTCCAACCTGGCAGAAGCCGAACTGGCCATGGAACAATTTGAAGAAAAGTGGGGCCAGAAATACCCGCTTGTGATCAAATCCTGGAAAAACAATTGGCATTACCTAACCCGCTTTTTCGATTATTCCAAGCACTTAAGACGCATCATGTACACCACCAATATTATTGAAGGATTCAACAGACAGATACGACGGGTTACTAAGCGTAAAGGTGCATTCCCAAGTGATATGGCCTTGATGAAAATACTTTATCTGGCTCAACAACAAATAACAAAAAACTGGACCAGCAAACCTGCTTACTGGGGGCAAGTAAAACAAGAACTGATTATTAAATTTGAAGAACGATGCCAACTAAAACTGTAATAGCAAA
>NZ_JBQYLH010000004.1:0-248208 GCF_052677165.1 Sunxiuqinia sp. sy24 | reverse complement strand
CGGTGGATCGAAACCTGGTACAACAAACGAAGAAGGCATTCGGCTTTAGGGTACAAAACAATAAACGAATTTGAACAGCTAAATAATAATCAAAGAATAGCAGCGTAACTCTTAACTAGCCGTACAGTTTTTTGTTGCATATCCAGTGAGTTCATTGATCGGTAAAAAAGAATATAAAGCAAAGATGATAATAATTTTTACTCCACCGGAAATTTATACTGATCCCTATATTCGCCTGTTTCTGTAATATTTATATTTTATTCAAAATAAAAAAGCAACAATTTGATTTTCAAATCGTTGCTTTAGATAAAAGTGCCCAGAACAGGACTCGAACCTGCACATCCAGAAGGATACTAGTCCCTGAAACTAGCGCGTCTACCAATTCCGCCATCTGGGCATTTTTTTCGAACGTGACCGAATGCATTATCCGTGTCTCAAACGTGTGTGCAAAACTATAAAAAAATCCATAATCACGACACTTTTATTTAAAAATATTATCACCAATTAAAGCCTTTTATAGCTGCTTTCATACTGGGTGCTGATTATCAATCCATTTTCATCAACAATAAAAATGAATTGTTCAACCTTCGTTACCGATGGTGAATGGATCGGATCCAATGTTTTTGTGCCTTGGTTGATGGTTGTCCCCGTCAGTCGCTCTTCTTTGGTGTAAATATGTTTCGTATGCCCGTTGTTCATGGGGATTTTTGCTGCGGGTATATCTGAAAAGGCTTTGGTAGCTTCTTCCAGATGTTCTCCTTTGAAGTCTCGATTTAGTTTTGCTTGCATGCTACAGCCTGCTGCAAAAAGTAGGATAACTAATAGTACCAGAATTCGGTTCATTGTATTCAAACTAATTTTTTTAATGAAAGAGGCGTAAAGATAGGAGAATTCTGGTCGTTAAAATGCAAACAAATGCTAATAAAGGTTTAAAAAACATACGATTGAAATCGTGTTCTTTCTTGTTTTCAAGGCTGTTCTCTTTATAGGGCGAATTGAAGTGGTTTGACTTAATGAATCCGGCTGAAGTTTGTGGAGATAGTTGGAGAAGCAAAGTGGCTGTCGGCAGGATTTCCCGCCAACAACTACCTTGCATCAATCAACTAATAAGAAAATTAATAACTACGCTTGCTTAATGCTTCTTTTTCATATTGCTGAATTTCGCCAATGTATTTGTCGCCTGGAGGAACTTTGTTTTGCAGGCAGTAATAATCCCATATTGCTCCAAATGGTTTGGTTTTTAGCTCTTCCATCATGGCCAGTCGCTCGAAGTTCTGACCAGCTTCTTCAAGTTCTTTTAACATGGCAGTTGGTTCGAGCATGGCATATAGAAATGCTTTTTTGGCTGCGCGTGTTCCAATCACATATGCTCCAATCCGGTTGATGGAGGCATCAAAGAAGTCCAGCCCAATGTTTACTCGGTTAAGGAAATTGTTTCGAATGATTTCTGAAGCAATCAGTTGTACCTCTTCGTTTAAGGTAACAACATGGTCTGAATCCCAGCGTACGGGGCGTGAAACGTGCAACAGTAGTTCGTCAACAAATTGCAGACACGATGAAATTTTATCGCCAACTTGCTCGGTAGGATGAAAATGGCCCATATCCAGACAGATCAGTTTGTTGTTTTGAATGGCATAGCCGAGGTAGAAATCATGTGAGCCGACGGTCATCGATTCGGCTCCAATGCCGAAAAGCTTACTTTCAACAGCATCTTTCATGTATTCTTTTGGATAATCGATCGCGATGGCTTCGTCCAGCGATTTTTTTAATAGGGCACGGTGTCCGTTTCTATCTACCGGGATGTCTTTCGATCCATCCGGAATCCACGTGTTGTGCACGCAGGGAGTTCCCAGCTGTTTGCCTATCTCGGCCGAAATGGCGCGACAACGCTTCAAGTGTTCAACCCAAAATTTCCGGTTGTCTTCATTTTTGCTCGATAAGGTAAATCCGTCGGCTGCCCGGGGATGCGAAAAGCAGGTGGCATTGAAATCCATGCCGATTCCCATTTTTTTGCACCAGTCAATCCAAGCTTGGAAATGCTTTAATTCAATCTGATCGCGATCGACTTTTTCGCCTCCAAAATCGCCATAAATGGCATGCAGGTTAAGTCGGTGTTTGCCGGGGAGTAGAGACAAGGCTTTTTCAAGGTCTGCTTTCATTTCGTTCAGGCTGGTTGCTTTTCCGGGGTAGTTTCCGGTTGCTTGAATTCCACCTCCGGAAAGGGAGGCATCGGGTGTTTCAAAGCCGCCCACATCGTCGGTTTGCCAGCAATGAAGTGAAATGATTACTTCATCCATTTTGCGAATGGCTTCATCGGTATTTACACCTAGCAAGGCGTATTCTTTCTTGGCAAGTTCATATGCCGCTTTTACTGTTTCGCTCATGTTATTTTTGAGGTTGATTTATTTCATGTAAAAAACTTCCTCAAGAGGAATGCTTATTGGTGAATTATCGGGGGTGGTTTGCATGATGTCGGCTATGAAATTCCACCACCTTTGCACAATGTCGGATTGCCCGAACTCTTGAGAGCAGCTTTCACCATTAATTTGTTGAAAGGCAAAAAGGGTGTTGGTTTCTTCATCTAAAAAGATGGAATAGTCACTTACTCCGGAATCCTTCAGGAGTTTTTTTAGCTCGGGCCAAATTTCGTTGTGGCGTTTTTTGTATTCAGCCTTCTGGCCCTCGTTCAGGTACATTTTACATGCTAAACGACTCATACTATTCGTGTTTTAATTTAGAAAATCGCTTTTAGCGATACCCATAATTATTATAGATATTAGAATTAGACCAATTCCAAGAAAAATGGTGGCTCGGGTCTTGCTTGAAACGCCAGCCCACTCTTTTCGATAAAATCCCCAGAAATTCGCTGTAAGAATAATTGTAGACATGTGTAGAATCCATGAACTGGCTCCATTGCCAATTTTAGTTTCACCCATTCCGTAGAAGAAAAATTGAAGGAACCAGGTTGTACCGGCTAATGCACAGAGCAGGTAATTTCTTAGTAATGGTGACGATGAATCAACAAAATCGCCAGCGGTTCTATTTTTAATAATAAGCGCGACCGACCAGATTAAATTGGTCGTTAGCCCTCCCCAAAGAATCACTAAGAAGATGATATTATTCTCAAACAGATAGGTGCCATCGCTAACAAATGGAAAATTATTAGAAACGGCAATTTCACGAACGGCTTCGCCCATCTGTTTACCGGCATCGATCCCAAAACTAAAGAACGCACTTAAAATACCCGAGATGCCGGCAATAATTAAACCCTTTGTCAATTTGAACTCCGTATTAACACCATCTTTATGGCCTACAAGATCTTTATCTTTCATCAGACCGGCCTTCCCACAAAGGACAATCCCGATCATGAGTACAAGAATACCGAACAAAACCACTTGACCACTGGGAGTTGCCAGCATATTGGTAATTGAATCTCCTGCAGGTAAAATGTCTGCTAAATTTCCGACATCGCGAAGAATTGGTAGGCCTAACGATCCAACCAATGAGGTAATTCCAAGTAACACCGAATTGCCAAGCGACATGCCAAGATAGCGAATGCCTAAGCCATAGGTAAGCCCTCCGATTCCCCAAAGAACACCTAGGATATAAGTCGTACGTACGACAGACGAATTCGCGGCTGATAATATTCCTTGCCATTCCGGAGTAGTTAACAGCACGGCGATAAAAGGCATAATTAACCATGAAAAGAGTCCTCCAATAATCCAATAGACTTCCCAGCGCCATTTCTTTACAAGATTATATGGCATGTACCAACTTCCGGATGAAGCGCCACCGAGCGAGTGAAAAATAATTCCTAGAATAGCTTGCATAGTTTAGTTCGATTAGTCCTGTGATGACGCAGGAGTTTAGTAATTTTGATTTTATTTGTTTACTAGTTCGATTTCAAAGGTAGCTTGATTAATAGATTAAGGCAATACACAATCTGGTGGATTATTTGCACTTTTTGACACCAATTATGAATGATTTTTTTAAATACTTGACGGCAGGAGAGGAGGATCAAAGCTGGGGACTATATCTGAATGTTGCCGGTGTTTATTGGGCAAATCCCGAGAAAAGCTATCCTCCGATGAAGCATCCGAGTGGATATTATTTCAGCTGGCAGAGTGGCCGGATTTTGCAGGAATATCAACTCCTTTACATTACAAAAGGTAGCGGAACTTTTGAAACCCATGATGAAAAGTTTCCCATTCGAGCAGGAGCTGTTGTGTTGATTCAGCCGGGCATTTGGCATCGCTATAAGCCGAATTTTAAAAGCGGCTGGCAGGAGCATTATATCGGGTTTAATGGCGAGTTGGCTTCCCGTCTGTTAAAGCATCCGCTGTTTAATCGTAATCAGCCGGTTTTAAATGTTGGGGTACGCGAGGAATTGATCGATACTTACTACAAGATCTTTGACCTAGTAAATGACGAAAAGCCCGGCTTTCAGCAAATTACGTCGGGCTTGATCGTAAAAATGCTGGGGCAACTCATTTCCATAGAAAAACAGAAAGAATTTACCGGGAAACGTATTGAAACGATTATTGAGGATGCTCGTTTCAAGATCCGTGAGCAGGTTGCTCTGCAATTGGATATGAAAAAACTGGCGCGTGAATACAATATTGGCTATTCTTATTTTCGTAAGATGTTTAAAAACTACACCGGCATGTCGCCTCACAAATATCACCTCGAATTAAAGGTGATGCGGGCCAAAGAGCTTTTGTTGGTGACCGATAAAAGTGTGAAGGAAATCAGTTACGACTTGGGCTTCCAGTCGATCCATTATTTTAGCCGCTTGTTTAAAAATAAAGTCGGAAAAAGCCCCACCGAGTTTCGCGGGTAGATAGTAAAAGCTTGAAAAACTCATAATAACTTATCCTGAAAAAGATCTCATTGGCAACAGATTGTTCCAGTTGTCAACGGAAAGGAGTAGTCAAAGCTTGCTTGCTTAAGGAAGACTCTGGATTTGAAATTCAGGACGAACGTGAAATTATGGGATTCTGACAAATGACTTGCTTTTGCAGCCAACTCCGGTTAAATTTGCAGCCACAGCAAAGTCAAATTACATGCATCCGAAAAAGAAGGTTCATTCGAGCGAAAAGCCGAACTTACATCCACGAAATAAAAACCGCGGGCGATATGATTTCAGCTGGCTAATTGCCGTTTGTCCGGAATTGGAGCCTTTTGTAGGGCTGAATGATTATGGTGATGAATCCATTGATTTTGCAGATCCTCAAGCGGTAAAAGCCTTAAATAAGGCCTTGCTGTTAGCCAATTATGGTTTGGCGTATTGGAATATTCCTGAGGGTTATTTGTGCCCACCCATTCCGGGCAGGGCCGACTACATTCACCACATGGCCGATTTGCTTGCTCATTCAAATCAGGGGCAGATTCCCACCGGAAGCGCCATTACTTGCCTGGATGTGGGCGTTGGAGCCAACTGTATTTACCCCATCTTGGGGGCGCTGGAATATGGATGGTCATTTATCGGTTCAGATATCGATCCCGAGGCTTTGAAGTCAGCTGCTACTATTGTCGCTGAAAACCACGCCTTGATCGGGAAAATAAACTTTCGGCACCAGCCAAATGTCAGCGATATTTTTCGGGGCATTATTGAAGCCGAAGAACGATTCGACCTGACGATATGTAACCCCCCGTTTCATGCTTCTGCGGCTGAGGCGCAGGCAGGAACAATGCGGAAACTGCATAATTTAAACAAGCAAAAGCCCGGTAAGGTCAAGCTGAATTTTGGTGGTCGGCACAATGAATTGTGGTGCGAAGGGGGAGAGGCGAGCTTTGTCCGGCGAATGATTCAACAAAGCCGGCAGTTTGCTAATTCTTGTTATTGGTTTTCTTCTTTAATTTCGAAGAAGGAAAATCTGCCGACCGTCTATCGCACCTTGAAGCAAGCGGGAGCCACTGAAGTGGAAATTTTGCCGATGGGGCAAGGCCAAAAAAGCAGCCGTATTGTGGCATGGACATTTTTGAGTAAGGAAGCAGGTTCTAACTGGGAAAACAGCCGATGGAAGTGATCAAAGAGGCAAAAAGAAGATTGAATACAATAAAGGCAGAATAGTCGGAATAACCGACTGTTCTGCCTTTGTTGATGTTATTTGGTGCAACTAAAACCGATAACCTGCCAGACTCTTAGTTTGTTTTTTTGGTAAACTTGGTTAAAATAACAATTTGTTGTCCGTTTACACGACCTTCAATGTGTTCGGGATTATCGTGCACCAGTGAAATTCCGCGTACTGCAGTTCCGCGTTTAGCCACAAAACTGGTTCCTTTGACGTTCAGGTCTTTGATAAGTACAACCGTGTCGCCAGCTAGAATGGGAACTCCATTACTGTCAACATGCTTGGGTGTTTCATCTTGTTCGGCACCGGTGTCTTGTCCTGTTTTAGCCCATTCCAGCACTTCTTCTTCCAGGTAAAACATGTCTAGCAGGTTTTGTGCCCAGCCTTCACCCCGAAGATGGTTTAACATGCGCCAAGCCATTACTTGTACAGCGGGTTCCTGGCTCCACATGCTGTCGTTCAAACAATGCCAGTGGTTGACATCCAACTGATCCGGATTTTCAATTTGTGTCAGGCAGTTTGCACAGACAAGAATGCTTTCGTCAACTGAAGCATTGGTTTTAGGTGGTACCTCGTAAGCTTTCAGTTCTTGGTTTGATCCACATAATTCGCATGCCGATCCGCTGCGCTCCAGTAGTTTTTTCTCCAGGCTCATCTCGTAATAATTCTATGGTTATGATTTTTTTGTTTTTAAGAAGGGGACAAAGGTAAGGCAGAAACCTTAGATTGGAACACTTCAGACCGTTTATTTTCATTAAAGAGCTTCCGATAGCTTTGTTGGCAGATGGTTGACTTGCTTTTAACGCAACTTGAATTTAGAATAGACAGAATTGAAAAAGGCCTGAGATGAAAGTATGCCTGATGTAATTGGGGTGCTCTTAGGATTTGTTAAAAATTGATTTAAATGCCATAAATGGAGGCTTTTTTTTAGACGTGCAGCTAAAAAAAGGAGGCCGTATCGACCTCCTTCTCTGGTTGTTTGATTGGACTATCTTGTTTTATTCGGTGCTTGAGGAACCGGTGGTAACGGTTTGTATTCTGTTTTTACTTTGGCTTTAATTAGCTCAATTGCTTTTTCTAATTGGGCATCATTGCCAAGGTATTCCTGGTAAGGATCGTTGTCCAGAACAAGGTCCGGATCAACACCATGACCTTCGATAATCCATTCGCTTTTTTCAGAAGAATAAGACGCAAATTCTGGCTTATTGAGTTCGCCGCCGTCAATAAACGGAAGCGATCCGCTAATACCGACCACGCCACCCCAGCTGCGTGTCCCAATAACTGTTCCCAGTTTATAATGCTTGAAGGCATAGGGGAATAAATCGCCGTCGGAAGCCGAGTAGCGGTCAATCAGTAACACTTTAGGACCAAGAACCATCTGGTTTGGAACCGGAGTGGGATGTTTGATATTTCGTCGGACGTTGGCTCGTTGAGCCACACGCTGCAGACGTTCAATCAGCATGGGCGAAACATTGCCGCCGCCATTTCCTCGATCGTCTATAATCAGCCCTTTTTTATTCAGCTGGGGATAAAACAAGCGGGAAAATTGGTTAAGGCCGGCTCGTCCCATATCTGGCACATGGATGTAACCCACTTCGCCGTTTGTGGCCTCGCTCACTTTTTTGATGTTGTTTTGCACCCAATTGTAGTAATAGAGATTAGCCTCGTCGGCAATCGGAGTCACCAACACCTTGCGCGAACCGGTTTCCGATGGCTTGCTGTTGATGCTCAGTTCCACCTCTTTGCCTGCTTTGCCAACCAACATGGTGTAAAGATCGTTGGTTGATTTGGTGCTTACGCCGTTTACCGCCACAATGTAGTCACCTGCTTTCGCGTTGACTCCTACTTCTGTTAGTGGCGAGCGCAATTCTTTGCTCCAGTTGGCGCCTTCCAGAATTTCATCAATTTTGAAATAACCAGATGCATCAGCGCTGACCTTAGCACCTAGAAGTCCGGTTTGGATGCGGGTCGGCTCAGGGCGTTCGCCGCTCTGCACGTAGGCATGGCCAACATTCAGTTCGCCAATCAATTCGCCAATAATGTAAGTTAGGTCATCGCGGTGACGGGCATGGGGAACTAATGGAGCATATTTGTCGTGCATGGCTTTCCAGTCCAGTCCGTGCATGTTTTCAACATAGAAGAAATCGCGCATTTGGCGCCAGCTCTCATCGAAGATTTGTTTCCATTCGGCTTGATAATCAACCCAAACTTTCATGTTCGACAAGTCGATGGTTTCATCAAGCGAAACTTTGGCGGTTGGAAGATCAATCACGGCCCATTTTTTCTCTTTTACTACCAGCATTTTTTTGTGGTTGGCCGAAATGCTGAAGTTGAAGTTACCCAGTACTGTTTCCTTTTTCTTGTCCAAGTCGTACAGTTTGGCATTACGCTCATCGCCGTAATCGTAATAATATACGTTATTGCCTACGCAGTTCACATTGTAGTAGTTTGAAGCTGGAATAGGAAGTGAAACAACCCGATCTGAGAGCCCTTCAATGTCTATTTTTACAGCTTTGTCGGCTGTTTTTCCCTCTGCTGGTTTGGCCTCGTCTTTCTTATTATCCTCTTTGGAGTCGGTTACTACTTTTACGGTGTCGTTTTCGGGAGCAAAGGGCGATGCGGTTTTTTTGGATAAAATAGCCAGGTAGATACGCGACATTTTGGTGTAGGCGTGATTCCACTCCGTTTGGCTATAGGTTGGGTTGAAATCGCGTGCCGAAACAAACACGATGTATTTGCCATCACTAGAGAAGGATGGAGAGCCAGAGTCGTACCAGTTATCGGTGACTTCATGCAACTCTTTGGTGTCGGCATTGTAAACAACAATCTTCGAGAATCGGTTATCAGTTGGTAAGCTGAAGGTGATCCATTTGCTGTCGGGCGACCAGTTGTAAGCCCGGATCAAGCCATATTCAGCAGTATGAACTGTGGTTATTTTTTTCGAATCAATATCGATGTAGCGCAGCCTTAGTTTTCGGTCGGACCACATGATCTTTTTGCTGTCGGGTGACCATTCCAGGCTAAATTTGTAGGTGTCGGCGCTTTTGGTTAGCTGGATCGGTTCCTGCTCGCCAAGTTGATCCTGGATGTACACTTCAAATTCCCCGGACTGGTCGGACAAGTAGGCGATGTATTTGCCGTCGGGCGACCAAACGGCGCTGCGATCGTGGGCACCTGAGCTTTTGGTCAGGTTGTAGGTGATCCCTTTTTTAGCCGGAACACTAAACACTTCGCCGCGAGCAGAAAACGCGACACGCTCACCGTTGGGCGAAATGTCACCGTCAGTAATACGTTTGGAAGCATCTTTCCATTCATTACGGGCATATGTAAAATCGTTGTTGATGTGAACAGTAACCTTGACCAGTTGCTTGTCATTCACATTCATTTTGTAGAGGTAACCACCGTTCTCAAACACAATGTAGTCGCCACCAATGGATGGGAACTTCACATCATACTCCGTGAAATTGGTTACTTTTTCAACCGATTCGGTTTTGGTGTTATACACAAAGATGTTCATGGTACGATCGCGGTCGGAGATAAAGAAAATCTCGTCGCCGGCCCACATTGGGAAAATATCCTGGCCATCATTGTCCGTTATTTGTTTGACTGCCTTGGTTTTGAAATCGAAAATCCAAACGTCGTCAGCCATACCCCCTTTATAGTATTTCCAGGTTCTGAATTCGCGAAAAACACGATTGAATGCCAGTTGCTTGCCATCAGGTGAGAAGCTGCAAAAACCCCCTTCGGCCAGCGGCAGTTCAGAAGATAACCCACCATCAATGGATACCTGAAAAAGCTGTCCTTTAAAGGAGTTGAAGCTTTGTTTGCGCGAACGGTACACTATGTTTTTTCCATCCGGAGTCCAGCTCATCACAATGTTGTTAGGCCCCATGCGGTCCGAAACTTTGTCGCGCCCCAGGGTGGCCGTATGGGTTAGTCGTTTGGGAGTTCCACCCGTAGCAGGCATCACAAACACTTCCGTGTTGCCATCGTATTGCCCGGTAAATGCCAGCAGACTTCCATCGGGAGAGAAACGGGCAAAAAGCTCAAAGCCAATGTCGTTGGTTAGTTTTCTTGCTGTACCTCCATCCATAGGAACTGAATATAAATCGCCAGCATAAGTGAAAACAATCTGGTTGCCCGAGATTGCCGGAAATCGCATAAGTCGTGCTTCGGCGTTCTCTGCTGAAACACTATTGATTCCCAACAAGAAAATGAAAATAAAGAAGAGATAAATTTTATGCATACTGATTCAATTTAATTTATATCAATAAGGTTGTACGAAAATTCGGTATTTAATAGGTATCATTTGCTCAAATGAATTACAACCAAATTTATATTTTTGGATTCGTTTTAGTAACAATTGACAGGGTGAAAGGTTATTTCCTTGTAAAGGAAAAGCCTGTTTTTGATCTGGAATGAACAGAATCTTTCCAATTTTGTCTAAATTGGTGCACGCCTGTCTGCTTTATTTGGCAGGCAGCAAGTTATTTATAAGTAAGCTTATGATTCAATTGATTATTATACGACACGGAGAGACGGTTGAAAATGCAAATAATATTTGCCAGGGGCAGCAGCATGGTTGCTTGTCGGAGCTGGGGAGAAGGCAAGCGCGTCAGTTAGCCATTCAACTGAAAGATGAACCTCTGGACTTGGTTTATTCAAGCGACCTGCAGCGGACGATTGATACAGCGAATGAAATTTTAAAGTTTCATCCCGAGATGGAATTTGTTACAGATCCTCTGTTGCGCGAGCGTTCCTTGACTTTGTGGGAAGGCAAACCATTTCCGGAGAACTGGAGTTGGGATTATTTACCCGAAGGGGCAGAGACGAATGAGGACATGCTGGAGCGTGCCGGGCAATTCATTGCTAAGCTGTTGAGGCAGCACGATGGACAGCGGGTGGCAGCCATTACCCATGGCGGACTGATCCGGGCCTTTTGGACGGTGATTGCGAATAAGCCATCCAGCGATTATTTTTCCTGGGAGGTAACTAAAAATACCTCCGTTAGCCGAATTGAGCTCCATACTAATGGAGAACATCGAGTGGTTGAATTGAACAATGTTGACCATCTGGATGCGAAAACTCCCGGAACAATGCAGCACTTTTCCTGATTCAATTTCTTTTGGAAAGGTAGGAATTGAATCAGGAAAATTAAAAGAAGTTTAAATTGCCGGTATTCTCTGCGCTAAATCACGGGCTTTATTCTTTGGGGCGAAAAAAAGCGTAATTTCGCCGCAAACGTCAAGAAAAAGCAATTATGAAACTAGATAAACACCCCGAGGCAGAAGCCTTAATTTTTGATTTAGATGGAACTTTGTCAGACTCTTTGCCGGTGCATATTGCTACCTGGCATAAGGTCTGCGAACATTTTAACTGTCGCTTTGATGAAAGTATGGTGGTCGAGTTAACCGGGATGCCGACCATTCAGTTTGCCTTCCGCATTATCAGTGATAATCAGTTGGAAGGAGTTGATCCGGAAGCACTGGTTCGCATGAAACAAGAAATATTTTGGCAGAGTGCCGATCAATTGCGCGCTCACGATAAAGTGGTGCAGTTGGTGCATGACTACTTTGGAAAAATTCCTCTGGCTGTGGGAACGGGAGCCAGCCGTAAAAGTGCAGAAATGCAACTGGAAACGCTCAAGATTAAGGATAAGTTTGATGCGATTGTTACGGCTGACGATGTGACCCAGCATAAGCCGGAACCACAGACGTTTTTGAAGTGTGCTGAGTTGATTAATGTTACGCCAGAGAAGTGTCATGTATACGAAGATGGGGTGTTGGGTATGCAGGCTGCCAAAACTGCGGGTATGTTTTTAACTGACGTGAGACCGTTTGTTACTGAGGCTTAATCGAGCTGGTAATTTGCGATTGTTCGCTTTTCTTAATTCGTAACGATGAAGGTATTCAAGCAGCTTTTAATTTTGTTAGGAATCAACTTCATGGGAGAGTTGCTCTCTCATTATTTGCGTTTGCCAATTCCTGGAAGCATTACCGGCATGATTTTACTTCTGGTGCTCTTATTTGCCGGAGTAATCAAGGAAAGGCAAATTGCAGAAACAGCGGATTTTTTTATGAAGAACATGGGCTTCTTTTTTATCCCTGCCGGCGTTGGAGTTATGGTGTCGTACCAATCGCTTGAAGGGCGTTATGTTCAAACGATCGTTACTATTTTGGCGTCAACGCTTATTGTTATGGCTTGCGCCAGCCTGGTGACTCAATTTTTAATCAAACGAAGGAAAAATCACGATGAAATTTCTGACTGATACCCACTTGTTTGGCATTTTGCTTTCGGTAGCTTCGTTTTATGGAATTAGCTACCTGAGAGACAAGTTGAAAGCCAGCTGGCTGAATCCTTTGATGTCTTCCATCGCTGTGATTATTGGCTTGCTGCTGCTTTTTGATATTCCTTTTGAACACTTTATGGAAGGAGGAAGTGTTATCCATTCGTTTTTAGGACCGGTAACTGTTGTGTTGGCCTTGCCTTTGTATCGGAACCGTAAGTTGCTCAAAGCCCATAAATATTCAATTATGGGAGGCATTACCGCAGGTGTTTTTGCCGCAGTGGCATCGGTTATTTTGTTTGGACGGCTGTTTAATCTAAACGAGTTACTTGAGCGCTCTATTATGCCTCATTCGGTAACAACTCCTATTGGTATCGGAATTAGCGACAGCCTGGGGGCCAATGAAGGAATCACCGTGCTTTCAATCATGATTACCGGTATCTTTGGGGTGATTATTGCACCAGCTTTATACCGTTTACTGCGGATTGTACATCCGGTAGCTAAAGGAATTGGATTGGGAACTGCAGCCCATGCTCTGGGAACGACCAAAGCCATGGAGATGGGTGAAACAGAAGGAGCTATGAGTAGCCTGGCAATCGGGGTTACGGCATTAACAACGGTGTTGGTTATTATTATCCTTCAGGTATTCGGATGGTATTAAACGAAGGTCTACTCGTCATTCAAATAGTGATCCAGCTCAAAGCTGATCCGGTCAAAATCAATTTCTTTCCCGATGAAAACCAGTCTGTTTATTGGTGTTTCACCAGGCATGATTAAACTGCCTTCAGTATAACTGGTTGCACCTCCAACTGATTGTACAATGGTTTTGGTGGGAGAATCCTGCGGAAATAAAATGCCTTTGATACGATAAATTTCGCGCTGATTGATGGCCGCAAAGTAATTGAACCAGTATTTAAAGCGCTCCAAAGGAACTTCGCCCGAAAACTCATGGGTGAAAGTGGTGTACTTTTTAGATTGCACGAGGCGAAACATAAAAGATTCTGCCATCTTCTTCTCCAGGAGTCCTTGCACACTTTCGGCAAAATGATTGAGCTGAAATTTGCTGCATTTTCCAAATTCAGTCGTTTGTATTTCAGCGGTTCCATTCCAGGCTGTAAGCTTCCTTTTGATGGTGGCTAAAGTTTCTTCATCAGTAGTGTCGGTTTTGTTTACAACAAGCAAGTCGCTTAGAATAACTTGCATTTGCTGCTCGCGCTCGCTCATTTGTTGGTCAAAATTACTGGCGTCAATCAAGCAAACACTTCCGGCGAGAGTATATCTTTCTTTCAACTCTTGATCGTCGTAAAACGGTTTAATCACATTCGAAAGGTCAGCAATTCCGGTTGTCTCAATCAGCAAATAATCAATTTCACCCGCTTTCTCAGCCAGATCAAGCAGCGTGAGCGTAAATTCGTTGGAAATAGAACAGCAGATGCAGCCATTACTCAGGTCGAAAATGTTCTCACTGCGCATGCCTAAAATTAGATCCTGATCGATGGACTGCTGCCCAAATTCGTTCTCAACCAAGGCCAGTTTTAAGTTTCGGTGGCCATGAATAATTTCGTTGATCAAGGTGGTCTTACCGGCTCCTAAAAAGCCGGTTACTAAAACGACGGGTATTTTTGTATTCTGTTCCAAATTCGAGATTTTAAGTCCCAAGTTCTAAATTTGCGGAATTCAGGAGTAATTTGCTGTTATGAATGAATTCCATTTAACTGGTCATCCATTTTGTATCGATTCAGCGTAGCTTGAATGGTTTTTTTAATACCAATTTGTAACAACCAGCAATCATAGGGATAGTTGCATGATCTAATCATTGATGCTCATCCGGGCAAATGGAACGGTATCTTGAGCAGCAAACTGCTTGTTTTGATATTTATAGTAGCCAGTAATGGCAATCATGGCTGCATTATCCATCGTAAATGCAAATTTGGGAATGTACATGTTCCAGCCCCGTTTTTTTGCTTCGGCTTTCAGCGCGTTTTGCAAGCCTGAATTGGCCGAAACGCCACCGCCCACAGTTACTTCTTTGATGCCGGTTTGTTTGGCTGCTTTTACAAGTTTATCCATCAAAATGTCGATGATGGTTTTTTGCAGCGAGGCGCACAAATCAGCCTGGTTTTCTTCAATAAAGTTTTCATTCTCTTTGAGCTGGTCGCGTAGGAAATATAAAAAGCTGGTTTTTAATCCGCTAAAACTGTAGTCAAGCTCCTTGATGCGTGGCTTGGCAAATTTGAATCGGTTTGGATCTCCGATTTTAGCCAATTTGTCAATCAATGGACCACCTGGGTAGGGCATGCCCATTACTTTCGCACATTTATCAAAAGCTTCGCCAGCGGCATCATCAATGGTTTGGCCAATCACTTCCATTTCTAAGTGATTTTTTACAGTGATGATTTGGGAATTCCCGCCTGACACCAGCAAGTTCAGGTGTGGAAACTTCGGTTCATGAAATTCAACGCCTTCTTCCTGGATGAAATGTGCCAACACATGACCCTGTAAATGGTTTATTTCAATCATCGGAATGCCGGCAGCTAGCGAAAAACCTTTGGCAAACGAGGTGCCAACCAACAGAGAGCCCAACAAGCCGGGACCGCGGGTAAAAGCTACGGCCGAAATCTCGTCGCGGCTGATGCCTGCTTGCTTGATAGCCTGATCAACTACCGGTACAATATTTTGCTGGTGCGCGCGCGAAGCCAACTCGGGGACAACACCACCATAAGCTTCGTGAACTTTTTGGCTGGCTATAATATTCGACAGCAAACAACCGTTCTTGATGACAGCAGCCGACGTGTCATCGCATGATGACTCAATTCCTAAAATGATGATATCTTTTTTGTTATTCATGAAAACCAATTTTCAGCGTAGATTTCAATTATTTTAACTGATGAACCTAACGATTTACGTGGAATTTAGTTTATTTTGTTTTCTAATTTCTTAAAGCCACAAAATTATTAAAAAATCGATCAAAATAGTCATTTGGATAGTCGGGGCATTGCTTGTCATGATTTTGGGTGTGTACCTGGCGTTTCAAACCAGTGTAGTGCAAACCTATTTGGTTCGGCAAATTGCTAACCATTTTTCGGATCGACTGAATACAAAGATTACGCTGACAAGTGTGGATATTCGATTCTTTAACCAAGTGGTTTTAAATGAGTTTTTGATTGAGGATCAACAGCAAGATACTCTGTTTTATGTTGATAAGATGGTTGCATCGATTGAGGACTTGAAAATCAAACAGAAACTGATCAATCTTTCATCCATCGAAATGAGCAAAACTAAGCTCTTCGTTTCGATAACGGAAGAACAGTTGCCTAACTATAGGTTTATTATCGACGCGATGCGCTCGAATAAGCAACGAGATAGTTGGGACTTTTTTTGTCAGAATTTTCTTTTTAACGATACGCGTTTAGCTTATTCTTATTACAAGATGGAAAAGCCTGAAACGATTGATTTGCATGACATGCAGCTCGATGTGAGTGATTTTGAATTGCATCATGACTCCTTGTCGTTCAATATTGATAACATGAGTTTTGACGATCATAAAGCTTTTAAAATAAGTTCGCTAAGTACACAGTTGGTTTCGTCCAATCATGTTATTAAACTCCAAAATCTGAACGTTTCTACGCCTCATTCTTCCATAGGAAATGCTGATGTTGCGTTGGATCAATCGGAAATGGGCGCAGGGAAGGATTTTTCGTCTTTGAAATTAGATGTGAATTTGAAGGAATCGGTTTTGGATTTTGTTGATGTGAGTCAACTGGTGCCTTCTTTACGCGGGATGGATTTGAAAATTGATCTGTCGGGACGGGTTTATGGAACTATAGCTGATTTGAAAGCCAAAAATTTGCAGATGAGCGTAGGTCAAAACACCCGATTGATTTGCGATTTTTATACTAATGGACTGCCGGATTTGAACCAGACTTATATTTTGCTCGACCTTAAAAATTCAACCGCTGACTTTAAAGATCTGAGTAAAATAAAACTTCCCGACGATGCCGATAGCGATTTCCTGGAATTTTCGCAGTTGCTTTATGATGCTGGCGTAGTGCACTATGAAGGTAATTTTACCGGCTTTTTGAGCGATTTTGTTGCTTATGGTTCGGTGCGCTCAAATTTTGGACAGATTAAAACCGACCTCTCATTTGTTCCGCAAAAGGGCAACCGGTTGAAAGTTAACGGAAGCTTGAGGACAGTCGATTTTGAGTTGGGCGAGTTTACTCAAATTAAGAAATTTGAGAAACTGACGTTTAACGGCAAGGTGAATGGATCGTTTCACAAAGTAAGCCGTGCCTTTGATGTGGCCGTTGAAGGGGTAGTGGATAGTTTAGTGTTCAACAATTACATGTTTAAAAATTTGAGCCTGGATGGTGCACTTCAGGATAAAAAATTTGAAGGTGATTTTACGATTGAGGATCCAAATTTGGATGCGAACTTTGTAGGGAAACTTGATTTTAATAAGGAAATTCCGGAGTTTGATTTTGAAATGAAACTGGCTGAGGCTAATCTGAAAGCACTGAATATTGATCATTTTTATGAAAAATCAATACTTTCGATGCGCCTGAATGCCAACTTTAAAGGAAATAGTATTGACAACTTAGACGGAAATATTTGGGTGGAAGAAGGTCAGTATCTGAATGAGAATGACAGCTTGTTGCTCAATAGTTTTAGTGTTAATACCTTTTATGGAGATTCGGCTCACCTGCAGATTCGCTCTGACTTTGCCGACGCTGAAATTATCGGTAGCTACTCTTTTCGAACTATTTTTGGAAGCTTCAAGAATTTGCTTCATCGCTATTTGCCTTCGTCCGGACTTGACTATGATGAAACAATGAGGTTGAATCAATTTAATTTTGAGGTGATGGTTAAAAATATGGAACCCATCACCAAAACGTTGTTGCCTCAGTTATACATTGGCCCTTCGCGAATTTCTGGAAGATTTGATGATCAGCAGTTAAGGCTGGATATGGATGCAGATATTCCTCAAATGAGATACCTCGACTTGGTTTTTAATGGCTACTCCCTTGCGGTTCATTCTAATGATGAAATCGAATTTAAGAGCCGACTGGATGAGTTAAAGATCAGCGATAAGCAGAGTATATACAATTTAGCGCTTCTCGCTAGTGCTGCAGAAGATCGTTTGGATTCAAAAATCGTTTGGAATAATTTCCATGAAACCACTTATAGTGGTGAGTTGGAAACTCAAATTGACTTTTTGAAAACAGGTTACGATCAAACACATGTGGAGATTGAGGTTCAACCCTCCAAAATTTATATTTCAGATACCCTCTGGATTGTTCATCCTTCAATGATCACAGTCGACTCGACGCGGATTGCAGTGGATAATTTTCAAATTTCAAATAAGCAGCAGCAATTTGTTTTGGATGGAATCATTTCCAAGGATAAAAGCGCCAGGTTGAACTTGAAGATTGATGAGATCAATTTGGAAAACCTGAATCTACTTGTAAAGAAGGATATTGCCGTAAAGGGTGTTCTGAACGGATCGGCTAGTGTGTTCGATGTTTACGAAAGGGCCTTGCTTTTATCGGATTTGAAGGTGGATGGTTTGAGTTTTCGGGATCACTTGATAGGAGATGTGAGTGTTGTTAGCAAGTGGGATCGGCAGTCGGAAGAGCTTCAAACAGAGTTAAGTGTTAATAACAAGAGTCATCAGGCTTTGTATGGGTATGGCTCTTATACACCGGCGAGTGATTCGATTGACTTTTTAGTAAGTCTGAACGACTTATCGCTAGCTGTTTTACAACCTATTTTGCAGAATAGTTTCCAGAATGTTCGAGGCCGTGGAACCGGCGATGTATGGATTCATGGTACTCCCAAAAAGATTCTGATGGATGGAGATGTGCTTGGTCTGGATGCTGGCTTGGCAATGAAGAGCATGCAGGTGGATTATTATTTTAGCGATACCGTTAGTTTTCGCTCCGATTCAATCATTTTTGATCAAATTCAAATTAGCGACTATCAAGGGAATATGGGTGTTTTTAATGGATCAATTCGCCATGATAATTTCCAGAATATGGATTATGATCTTCGGATAAACTCGCCGCGATTGATGGCTATGAACACGACATTTAGAGATAACGAACGATTCTATGGAAAGGCTTTTGCTCGTGGTGGTTTGCAGATTCGTGGACGTGGGAAAGATGTCGTATTAAGCTCGGCTGCTACTTCGTTAAGTGGAACATTGATCAATATCTCGTTGGATTATGAGGAAGAGGCGCAAGAGTATGACTTTATCCATTTTGTGAACAGCCAACAGATCAGTGCTAACAACTCGATTGGCAAGCAGGAGGAACAAAAGTCGAATGTTCGAATGAATTTCGACTTTAATATAACTGCAGATGCACAGGTTCAACTAATTTATAATTCACAAATTGGTGATGTTATTCGCTCGCGCGGAACCGGAGATTTGCAGGTTCGAATTGACCCGGACTTCAATATCAACATGTTTGGAGAATATCGGGTGGAGCAGGGGGACTACTTATTTACCCTTCAGAATGTGATCAATAAAAAATTTGAAATTGCTCGTGGCGGAAGGATCAGTTGGAATGGAAGCCCTTACGATGCTATAATTGACTTGGAGGCGATTTACAGGCTTAAGGCATCGCTGACTGAATTGTTTCCCAATTCAGTAGATGATATCGACTACGGTCAGCGAATACCAGTCACTTGCGGTATCTTTTTGACCGAAAATCTGAATAACCCGGAGATTGCTTTTGATATTAATTTCCCGACGGTTGAGGATCGAATCAAAGATCAGGTTCAACAGTTTTTCAGTACTGATGAGGATATGAACCGACAAATTCTATCGCTGCTGGTGCTAGGTCGTTTTTATACTCCCGACCATTTGCGCGGTTCTTATCAGGCAACAAATTCGAATGTGGTTGGGTCGACGGCCAGTGAGCTCTTCTCTAATCAGTTGAGTAATTGGTTGTCCCAAATCAGTAATGATTTTGATATTGGAGTTAACTATCGTCCCGGTAACCAAATGTCGGATGATGAAATTGAGTTGGCGTTGAGCACCCAGATTTTTAATGACCGGGTTACGCTGAATGGTAATATTGGGAATAACGCCACTGCGAATGCGACGCGTTCAAATAATAGTAATATTGTGGGTGATTTCGATTTGAATGTGAAATTAACCAATAACGGTAAGCTTCAACTGAAAGCATATAACCGCTCAAATAATAATTTAATTTATGAGACTTCGCCTTATACACAGGGCATTGGCGTTTCGTATCGGGAAAACTATAATAATTTAGGCGAACTTTGGCGGAAACTGAAGCATTTGTTTGTTAAAAAGAAAGAAGATTGAGGCTGAATGGCTTCGCTGGCAATTCCTGAAAATCTCTTTTCTGATGTTCCGACTTTAAGTAGTAACTTTGTAAATAATCATTATTTTTGAGGGGTATAATAATTGTTATTATACCTCGTTTTTTATGTGTTCCTCTAAATAAAGACTTATGTTTGGATATATTTTGTTACAAGTTTCAAATGCAGCTGGAGAAAGTGCTGAGGCACTGGCTGAAACAGTAGAGCAGGATGGCATTGTTACCCGCTTCTTTGATTTGGCATTGAAAGGAGGCTGGATCATGATTCCCATCGTGGCACTCTCCCTGATTGCTGTGTTCATTTTTTTTGATCGTTATTTTGCAGTAAAAAAAGCGGGGAGGATGGACAACACCTTGCTTGAGCGAGTGAAAGATTATATTTCACAAGGGAATATTGATGCTGCGCTCTCATTGGCCCGTTCACAAGATAATCCAACAGCACGAATGATCCAGAAAGGTATTAGCCGGATTGGTCGTCCGATGTCGGATGTCAACTCTGCTATTGAGACTGTCGGAAACCTCGAAATTGCTAAATTGGAAAAAGGATTACCCGTTTTGGCGAGCGTTGCCGGAGGTGCTCCAATGATTGGTTTCTTGGGTACCGTAATCGGAATGATTCAGGCGTTTTATGATATGGCCAATGCAGGAAGTAATATCGATGTTACTTTGTTGTCATCAGGAATTTACCAAGCTATGGTAACTACTGTTGCCGGATTGACGGTTGGTATTATTGCTTATTTCGCGTATAATATTTTGGTGGCTAGCGTTGAAAAAGTAATTTTCAAGATGGAAGCAGCGACATCCGAATTCCTTGATCTTTTAAATGAACCAGCAAAATAGGAACAATGGCCTTAAAACGAAGAAATAAAGTCGATGCCAGTTTCAGTATGTCTTCCATGACCGACATTGTATTTTTGTTGCTTATCTTTTTTATGGTGACCTCCACTTTGATTGCTCCAAATGCTTTGAAATTGCTGTTACCACAAAGCAACAATCAAACGGCAGCCAAACCGATAACGACTGTGTCAATTACGGCTGACTTAAAATACTATGTCAATACAGATGGAAAAGTGGAACGGGTTGCTTTCCATGAAATTGAACCAGCTTTGCAAGCTTCGATAGGAGATAGTCCTGATGCTTACGTTTCGCTTCATGCTGATCGGACTGTGCCGATTGAACAAGTTGTAAAAGTGATGAATATTGCCAAAAGAAATAAATATAAAATGATTTTGGCCACTTCACCAGAAGGACGTTAATGAGTTATTTTGAAAAACATAAAAGAGGATTTATAGGGACGATTGTTGTTCATACAATTGTTTTGATCCTGCTCCTGTTGTTTGGATTTTTTACGCCACTTCCGTTACCGGGAGAGGAGGGCATTCTTGTGAATTTTGGAAATTCCAGCCAGGGATCCGGACCTCGTGAACCCGCTCCAAACCGGAAAACACCCGCTCCTGTTGTAAAAGAGGAAAAGAAACAGGTAACACCTCCTGCTGTTACGCCAGCTCCACCAGCGACTCCTGCAGCCAAGCAGCCTGCAGCAAAAAAGGAAATGCTGACGCAGGATTATGAGGAAACGGTTGCTATTGAGGCGGCCAAAAAGAAGAAGGAAGCGGAACAGAAAAAGCAGCAGGAGTTGGAAAATAAGCGGAAGCAGGAAGAACTGGAAAAGCAACGGCAGAAAGAATTAGAAGTTCAGCGGCAAGTCGAATTGGAGCGCCAGCGTCAGGAAGAACTTGAGCGTAAGCGATTGGCAGAAGAGGCTGAACGCAAGCGCAAGGAGGAAGAAGAACGCAAGAGACAAGAAGCCGAGCAGCAAAAGATTGCTGAGATCAATAATCGGGCGTCTAATGCCTTTGGTTCAGGTGGCGCAGGAAGTTCGGATTCGAAAAGTACTGGTGAGGGAGTTTCTTTTCCGGGTGGCAACCAAGGCTCACCCAACGGTTCGGCCAACTCATCCAGCTATGGCGAGGGCGGTGGACAAGGAAATGGTATTTCATTTAGCTTGGGTGGGCGTTCTGCTCAGTCTTTGCCTAAGCCTTATTATCCAGGGAATGAAGAGGGCGTTGTTGTGGTTCAGGTAACGGTCGATAAATACGGAAAGGTAACGACTGCAGAACCCGGAGCACGTGGATCGACAACCTATAATGCACAACTGCTAAGTGCAGCCAAGCAGGCAGCTCTTAAGGCTAAGTTCAACTTGGATGAATCAGCTCCGGCTTTTCAGCAGGGAACAATTACCTATCGTTTTGTTTTAGATTGATTTTAATCTTTTGAGGGCCTGAGAAACTTGAAATGACTATTTGTCATTCCAAATTTCCCAAGCTTTGATGGCTTGAAGATGCAACATCTCCAGGCCATTTTTTATGCTCGCTCCTTTGACCTTTCCCTTCTGCAAAAACAAGGTCTCTTCCGGATTGTAAACCAGGTCGAAAAGAACATGATTCGAAGAGATAAATTCATAAGGTATTGAAGGGCAAGTGTCTACTTCCGGGAAAGTTCCCAGCGGTGTAGCATTGATGACAATGAGGTGTTCGTTGATTAGGTTCCCATCAATTTGTTCGTAATTCAATTCATTAGTTGATAGCTTCTCTTTTGTTGTTGCCGACAAGTATTCAATACCATGTTTGTCCAGAATGAACTTGACGGCTTTTGAGGCTCCTCCTGTGCCTAAGATCAACGCTTTTCGATGCTGCTTTTGTAACAGAGGCATGAGTGATTGCTCGAAGCCATAACAGTCGGTATTAAATCCTTTAAGCTTAAAGTTATTCTTTGCTCGGATAACTTTAACCGTATTGACCGCCCCAACTATTGCAGCTTCTTCATCGATTTCATCCAGAAAAGACATAATTTCCTGCTTGTAGGGGATGGTGCAATTTAGGCCGGCGATGTGATCATTTTCTTGAAAAATGGCTGGAAATTGATTGATGTTATCCAGCTCGAAATTAATGTACTCGTGGTCATTTAAGTGTTCTTTTTCAAATTTGTCACTAAAAAACTGTCTGGAAAAGGAGTGCCCCAAGCGGTAGCCGATTAATCCGTAGGTTTTCATTTTTGAATTCTTTTAGACAAACCTTCAACAGCAAAGATTAGGGCAAAGCCGGCAACAGCCAGACTTGTAGCTCCCAATAACTGAGCTGGGTTACCTGTAATTGCTTCGTAGTTGGTTGGTAAAATGTTCTGCTCAATCAGTGGTTTAAGTTCTCCATGACGGTCAATGAATGTTTCAACCACTTCTTTCCAGGGCCACACTTTATTTAAAGAACCAATCATGAATCCAGCAAGTAAAGCGATGGTTAGATCATAATAGCGTTTGAGCAGCCAGCTAAGGAGATTTGAAAACAAGATGATTCCAATGCTAGCTCCGCCTAGAAAAATAGCAATAACCGGTAAGTTGAGGCTTGAAACCGCGCCCAGGATGAATTTGTACATGCCTAGCAAAACCAAGATAAAACTACCGGAAATGCCAGGTAGAATCATGGCGCATATTGCAATTGATCCCGATAAAAAAACAAATGCATAGCTGGTGTGAGCTTCGGCTGGTGTGATGACAGTTATAAAGTAAGCGATTATCGCTCCTGCAGCCAACGACAGAAAAGTGCCGGCTTTCCATTGGGCAATGTCTTTCCCAACGTAGATTGCCGAGGCGATGATCAAACCGAAAAAGAAAGACCAGATAAGAATAGGATGGTGGTTGAGCAAGTACTCAAGCCCTTTAGCTAGTGACAACACGCTAATGCCAATACCGAAAATAACGGCCAGTAAAAAATTGCCGTTTACGTCATTCCAGAAATCTTTGAATTTTCCGGTGAAGAATAATTGCAACGTTTTAAAGTTGACCGATTTGATGGAGTCAATTAATTCCTGGTAAATTCCGGTAATAAACGCGATGGTGCCACCGGAAACCCCCGGAACCACATCAGCTGCTCCCATGCCCATTCCTTTCAGCACAATCAGGAAGTATTCCTTTATTGATCGATTCATGTTTTTCTTTTTTTTGATGAAAAGCAAAAATAGGTCAGGAATTATGAAAAAGAAAGGCTTGATGAATATTTTAGGTGAATTTGATCTTTTAAATAAGAATCAATGAGCGGATATTATGATTTTAGCAAATTCACCGTATGGCATGCAACAACCGCAGCCGTTTCAGTTCGAAGTCGGCTTTGTCCTAAGCTTACCGGGATGAACTGTCTTTCGATAGCCCATGCGACTTCAGCTTCGGAGAAATCTCCTTCTGGTCCAATAAGGACCAGGTTCGATTGGCTATTGCGTAGTTCATTTTTAAGCTCTTTTTTATTCTGTTCGTAGCAGTGTGCAATAAATTTTTTCCCTTCGAAATTGGCTTCTAATAAGTTTTTTAAAGGAGTAAATGGATTTAATTTTGGCAGATAGGCCTTTAGTGATTGTTTCATAGCTGAAACGATCACTTTCTCCAGTCGCTCATTTTTTATCACTTTACGTTCTGAATGGTCACACAGTACAGGCGTAATTTCGTCAATCCCAATTTCAGTGGCTTTTTCAAGAAACCATTCAAAGCGATCGATATTTTTGGTTGGTGCAACTGCTAAATGCAAATAATGATTTCGCTTATTGAATTCAGATGTTTTTTTGATGATTTCAACTTGGCATCTTTTGGGATGTGCATCAGTTATTTTAGCTTCGAAGAAGTTTCCATTACCATCAATGAGCTGAATGGTGTTGCCTGTAGTTAGTCGAAGAACACGTACAGCATGTTTCGATTCTGTTTCATCTAAACAGTAATTTGGTTCGGTGATGTCTGGAGTATAGAAAAGTTGCATATAGGATGTTTTTCGCAAAAATAACGAAATATTCTTCGAGAAGAAGGAATGCATTGAAATTAGAATCCCCGGAAATCAGATTGAAGTCCGGGGATTAATTTAGTTACTTTTGAGTCCGGGGCTTCTTTTATTTAAGCATTCGCGGCGTAAGATGAAAGGCTAAATCGCCTCCGCGTGCTGAAATATCTTCCCATGTATCAACATCAAAGTCGACACCAACAGTAGAACAAGTTGGCATATCACTATTAAATAATTTGACCAGGTTGTTGGTTAGATGATAAACCAGCGGGTTATGTCCAAAAACATATACCGTCTGCATCTCATTCGGAATCTCACGTAAAAGATCAATAAACTCCTGAGTTGTCATGCCCTCGTATAAATCTTCTTCGAGTTGGATTGATTTGACAGGATAGCGAAAATTCTCAGCATATATTTTAGCCGTTTTTAAGGCTCTTTTGGCCGGGCTTGAAATTATAAGGTCAGCTTTTATGCCATCACCAATTAATTGTAAACTAATCCGATTCGCATCATTTTTGCCGCGGTCCCGAAGTTTTCGACTAAAATCCTCATCGTAGCCATAGGGCACTGCTTTTGCGTGGCGAACAATCACAACTCTTTTCATAGGTTTAGTATTCTATGTTTAATCATAAATGTAAAACTTAAATTTGATTCTAAAATCGGCATAAATAAACGATTTTTCAATCAAAATTGCCCTATTTTTGACAGCTATTGACGAATAAATTTAGGCAATGAAAAAAATTGGATTGATATCAGATACTCATGGAAAACTAAGTGTGCGCGTGACCCGTTTTTTCGAAGGAGTGGATGAAATTTGGCATGCGGGAGATATTGGGACAGCAGAGTTAGCTGATAAGCTGATGGTTTTGAAGCCCCTGCGTGCAGTTTATGGAAATATTGACGGGCATGTGCTTCGGAGGATGTTTCCTGAAAATCTGCGTTTTTTTTGCGAAGAAGTTGATGTTATGATGACTCACATAGGAGGCTATCCCGGTCGATATGAATCCCGGATTCGAAAAGAAGTCTATTCCAATCCACCTCAGCTTTTTATTTCAGGTCATTCCCATATTCTTAAAGTTATTCATGATAAAAAAATTAACACGTTGCATATTAATCCAGGAGCAGCCGGTAATAGTGGGTTTCATAACGTCTGCACTGCAGTTCGTTTTATAATTGATGGAAAAAATATTAAAGACTTGGAAGTTCTGGAATTTGAGCGTACTAAATTTTAGGTATAGATTAATTGATCTAATAGTTTTAAATATAGTACATTTATACTATATTTAAAGTGTGAAAAAGATAGCTGTCATATCATCTGACATTATAAATTCATCGCAATTTGATGAACATGCTTTTATGAATACGATGCATGTTCTTGAAGAGCCTGCTGGGAATTATTTGGTTAGTGAGGGTGAACCTATTTTATCGAGTAGGGGAGACAGCTTTCAGTTGATGACCACTGATATTCAGCATAGTTTTATGAAAGCCATTTACCTAAAAGCACTTTTTAGAAAGAAGCAAGTTGGGTTGAAAGACGGTAAACAAAAGGGAGCTATCGATATTCGAATATCATTGGCCGTTGGGTTTGCAAAAGAAATTCCTGATCATATCGGTAAATCAATGGAAGAGCCTTTTGTGCTTTCTGGACGTGCACTTGATCAGATGAAAAAAAGGAAGCAAAGCTTTATTATTACAACAAGTAATGACGACTATAATAAGGACCTTGAATTGGTTTGTGCCTTTTTAGATCATCTTTTTGATAGTTGGACATTGGCACAAGCTGAAGTTATTTATTATCTTGTTCAGGGGTATAAACAAACTGAGATTGCAGATATTTTGAATTTGTCTCAGCCATCAGTTAGTAACCGAATTCAGCTTGCCAACTGGAAGCTGATTGAAAAGACAAATAGACGCTTCCTGGAAATTGTTGAAAAATTAGAACAATGATGATCATACTGTTCCGGTTGTTAATAGCGCATTTTCTTGCATATTTTTTGTTTCAACCAGGTTCTTGGGTGAAACAAAAAATGATCGTGGCATAAAATCAGTTGAGCTATTTTTGCATGTGCTTGTTGTAACGTTGCTTTGAGTTGTTTTTACGCTGGATTATTTTTCGTGGAAAATTCCCGTTTTCATATTTGTATTTCATTATGTGATTGACCTTGTTAAAATATACTTTAAGCCAGCAAAACTAATCATTTGCTATGGTTTTTAGTTGATCAATTGTTTCACCTGCTTGCGATAATAGCTGTTGTGGGAATTACGGATCATATTCCATTCGATTGGAGAACGAAATTTGCGCAGTTGCTTGCCAACCCCAATATACTCGTTGTAACTTTAGCTTATATTTTTGTGATTTGGCCTTCGATGATTATCATTAACTTGGCAACTAAAAGGTGGCAGAACCTAATGAATGACGGGGTGGGGCCCGGATTGCCCAATGCAGGCAAATGGATTGGAATTTTGGAGCGCGTGTTAGTTTTGACTTTTGTGCTTACTGCTCAATTTCAGGCTATAGTTTTTTTGATTGCAGTCAAATCTATTTTGCGTATTTCGGTAAAAAGTGAAGATCATGCTCGTCTGCTTTCTGAATACGTCCTAATCGGAACCTTCATCAGTTTTACTTTCGCTATTCTAACCGGCTTATTCGTCCGGCTATTTTTGTAGGCTGACTTCAGTTCGGGGACTCTGAGATTTATATCCCTTATTATCGATTGTCTCCATAAATTAGATCGGAGAGAATGCCTTTGAATAAAAATAAAAGATGCTTGAAAACGATCGTTTTCAAGCATCTTTTATTGTACTGAGATTTGTCTTTCAGGGAATTGAAGTGGTTTGCGTGTCCTATTTCTGAAAAGCGCAGGCAATCCAGTTATTCTGTTCTTTTATTTCAAGCTTCCGAAGTCCCAGCTCTGTTGCTTTTACCAGGATATCTTCCAAATCATCGTTGTAAAAACCGCTAACAATTAGCAGTCCCTCGTCATTTAATACTGAGACATACTTTTCAATATCCTGTAGAATGATATTTTTTTGAATGTTGGCCAAGATAACGTCAAACTGTTTTTCTCCTAATAAACCGGCATCTCCAATAAGAGCTTCCAGATTGGAAACATTATTTAGCCTCGAATTTTCGACAACGGCCTCGAACGACCAGCTATCAATATCAATGGCTGTAATGCTTTTTGCCCCTAGCATTGAAGCATAAATGCCAAGGATACCAGTTCCGCAGCCCATGTCCAGAACGGTTTCTCCTTCCAAGTTAATTTCCGAAAGGTGACTCATCATCAGGCTGGTAGTTTCGTGGTTGCCGGTTCCGAAAGCCATGTTGGGTTCAATGACGATTTCATATTGAGCTTGCGGATAGTCCTTGTGAAACGGTGCCCGGATTAAAACCTGATTGTTGATTAGCAACGGTTTGAAATAGTTTTTCTCCCATTCTTCATTCCAGTTGATATCCGGCATTTGCTCTTCGCTAAACTCAACCTGAAAAGGAAGTGAACCAAGACAAGCAGCAATATCTTCCGATGAAACTTTATTGATGGGGAAGAAAGCGTTGACTTCTTGCTCCGTTTCATCAAAACTCTCGAATTCAAGTTCGGAAAGGTAAGCGATTAAAATTTCGCGGTTAGTTTCCGTATCAGGAGTAAGCTTAAAGGTCGCTTTTGTGTATTTCATTGTGCAATCTATTTTATACGAAGATAAAAAAAGCCATCCGGTAAAAACCAGATGGCTCAATATTATTTTGTCTTTTTATTCGCTGACTAATAAGCGTTGATGATAGCCAGGAAATCTTCAGCTTTTAAAGAAGCACCACCAATTAAACCACCGTCAATATCAGGGTTGGCAAACAGTTCGTTCGCATTTTTAGGGCTGCAACTTCCACCGTAAAGGATCGATGTTTCTTCAGCTATTTCAGCACCAAATTTATCAGCAATTAATCCGCGGATGAAAGCCAACATTTCCTGCGCTTGCTCAGAGCTAGCTGTAACACCGGTTCCGATAGCCCAGATTGGTTCGTATGCAATAATGATTTTTGAGAAATCTTCAGCTGAAAGGTTGAAAACAGTCTCTTCCAATTGTGTTTTTACAAAATCGTTTTGAGTTCCTGCTTCGCGAATGTTCAAGGCCTCGCCACAGCAATAGATCGGAGTCAAGCCGTTTTCCAATGTAAGCGCTACTTTTTTATTCAGAATTTCGCTTGTTTCGCCATAGTATTCGCGTCTTTCGGAGTGACCTAAAATGACATATTCAGCACCGGTTGATTTAACCATCGCTGCAGAAATTTCACCAGTGAAGGCTCCTTTAGCTTCAGCGGCGCAGTTTTGAGCCGATACGCCAACACGTTTTGTGTCAACGGCATCAACAACACTTGTAATATGAGTGAAGGGAGTTCCAAGAACAACAACAACGTCTTCAGCGCCTTCTTTGGCTACAAGTTCGTTTACCGCTTTAGCTAGTTCAACACCTTCCTGAACGGTTGTGTTACATTTCCAGTTACCCGCAACAACTTTTTTTCTCATGATTTTTTATTTTGTGGAATAGTAAATATTGAATCAAAAATATCGAGTCAAAAATAGGAAAAGCAGGTAAAACCACCTAACGAATCTTTCTTCAACTGTAGAATTTAACCTTAGGTTAAACCCGCTGGGTTAGAACGTAAGTGTATGCCAACCCTCTTTTAAATAGTTGCTTAGCGGAATTCCCATGCCTTTCACTTCGATATCCATTGCTTTCAATTTATCTACAACGCCATACATGTCAGCACAATAGTAGCACGCTTCGATTTTTACTCCCGACTCCTGCATGGTTTTAATGTAGTCCTGAAGCATCTTATTTTCGGATAGCAGCTTGGAGGAAGGTCCCCAGACGATCAATACCACTTCATCGAACCATCCCTGTTTTTTGGCATTGTTGGTGTACATGAAACACACTTTTTCAGCTACTTCCGGATCGCCACTGGTCCATAGTACGGCTAATTTATTGCTGTTATCTTCCATTGTTTCGATTTTGGTTGCAAAACTGCTGACAGAAAGTGTCAGAATAGCCACTAAAACAAATAGATACCTTTTCATGATTTCCTGATTTTTAACGTTCCAGGGTAAATTAGAACTAATCGGTGGAAAATCAAAATCAGGCTGAATATTATTCCTTAGTCTTTTAAGTTATGAATTGGGATTAAATCAAACTCAGAATAAGATAAGTTGTTTTCTTTCAGGAAAACCTGATTTAATAAGAAAAGTTTGCTGTTGAATTTATCCAGAGGGAAGGTGTTTTCGGTAGTGAAATCTTCATCATCAAATTCTGTGAAATTTAATTCGCAGGCCGACAATTCCCATTGCTCATCATTCATGAAAAGAAGAGGGAGCCCATGAGTGCGGCAAATAATAGGTCGTTGCTCGTAGATTTGGCACATATGATCTTTCAAAAAAATACAGCTTCCGTCAATGGATTTTTGCATATCAACCTGCTTGTTTTGCAAGGCTTCTTTCATGGCTTCGTACTCGATGGGAAAGACATCGTAGTCCATACAGCACAGGTCGCAGCCTTTTTTGCAGGCCATATGGTTTTGGTGTAAGCCTGAAAGCTGCTCAGAAAGCTGGTCAACCTGGTTGCGCAGCTGGTGGTACTTTTCAAATTTGGAAGTCATTGTTTTAATTTTTGACAAAAGTAGGAAAAGGATGGCAGATGGTCAACCTGAGGAAGTTCCCAAATAACTTTTGCCTGAAGAAGGATTCTCTTGGCCTGCTTCTCGGTCGAACGAAGTGGAAGAGGTAAGTTGTTTGGAGTTTACTTTGTTTGCCGTGGTGGCATGGTTAAATGTATATGAAAGTGCAGCTCATTATGCGGGAGAGAAGGCTCTGTTAGATGATGTTTGCAGTTAAGTAAATCCGGCGATGCGGGAAAGCGGACTTTTCTATCAGGCAGGTGAGAAAGTAATTTTTAATTATCTTGCGCATCTATTCAAGGGTTATGAATTTTTTTTTAAAACTTCAGTGAGCGAGGAACTATGAAACATTTATTGACTGTAGTATTAGCATCAACTTTCTATCTGTCATTGTTTGCACAAGAAGGGGGTAAGGAGAAGGGGTTGAAAACCATTAATCAAACTGTTATTCAGGCGCAGCTCGAATTTTTAGCATCCGACTGGATGGAAGGTCGAGAAGCGGGAACAGCAGGTAACTACTTGGCTGGTGATTATTTGTCGAGTTTGTTCAAGCTCTATACATTGGAGCCAAATGGAGATGAGCAAACATTTAATCCAAATCGCTACCAAAAATTACTTGAGTTGAAAGATGAAAAGTCAACTTCTTATTTTCAGGAGTTCTCAGTTATTGAAGTTCAACCTTCTGAAAGACAGGGTATCAGTCTTGTGCGAGGAACTGGTAAAGTAGGCTTTCAATATAAAACCGACTTTGACGTATCTTTTGTAAGTCAGAGCCGACTCATAAAAGCGCCGCTTGTTTTTGTGGGCTACGGTATTGACAACAAAGGATTGGGGTGGAATGACTTTAGTGATGTTGATGTGAAGGGCAAAATTGTGGTTCGACTTGCCGGACTCCCGGGTGATGGAGCTCCTGACTCAAAAGCAGCCCGCTTAATTGCAGATAAAAGCATAAAAATAAGCAGCAAGGAAAAAAATACAGCAGCATTTGATAAAGGTGCGATGGCCATACTGGAGTACGATCCGCTAAAAAACGTGCAAAACAATTGGAAAGCGAACTCGGCTTTTCGTTATAATGAGGCCATGCTGGAAAGCGATACGAAGCCGGAGAGTTTTTACGATAAGAAATTGAGGCTTCCGGGCGATAAACACGCTTTGCCTGTAATTTCCATCTCTAAACAAATGTTGGAAGAAATTCTGGGAGAGAAAGCCCCGATGCTGGGAGAGACTGTTGCAAAGGCTAACAAGCTCAAATCAAATTCGCAACCAATAGATGGAGAATTGGAAATCGACGTAAATGCACAAACAAAAGTTTTGGGGCTCCGCAATATTTTAGCTCGTATTGAGGGAGAAAATCCCAATAAAATCATGATTGTTGGAGCGCACTATGACCACCTTGGTAAATACAACGGTCAAATTTGGAATGGTGCCGACGATAATGGCTCAGGTGTTGTTGCGGTGACCACCATCGCCAAAGCTTTTATCGAATCGGGAGTAAAGCCAAAATGTACAATAATTTTTGCACTGTGGGATGGTGAAGAGCGTGGATTGCTTGGATCGCGTTATTTTGTTCATGCTTTTGACGAAATGGACAAGGTGATGCTTTATCTTAATTTCGACATGGTAGGCAGAAATGGCTCTCCCGATGCTCCGGGGAACAAAGTGGCCATGATTTATACAAAAGCTACTTCGAGTTTAAAGGGAACATCAACAAAGCACATTGAAGCCTTTGGGCTAAATTTGGATGTGAATTTTAGTGCGGTAGAGAACCCTGTTGGAGGTAGCGATAACAGTGGTTTTGCGAAAAGAGATATTCCTATTTTTTGGTTCCACACCGGAGGGCATACGGATTATCATCAGGCGTCGGATCATGTGGAGTTGATTAATTGGCAAAAACTGGAAGATATTATCAAGCTCTCCTATCTCGATATGTGGGAGTTTGCCAATAAGCCGGAATTGATAAAAGAATAGCCTGCTTTAGTTCTACGTTGACAAATTCATTAAAATATTGGTAAAATCAATCTGTTTTGTCCTACGTCCAAAAGGGAAGCAGATTGATTTTTTTTGATTTCCCCTTTGGGATAGGGCTTTGTTGCTTTTTGTAAGTGAGAATACTAAGGTTTTGTTTTTTTACTCAATCTGCCCCTTCGAATTTGCTTCAGTTCTGTAATCAACGCAAAAAACCGGGAATCAATTTCGTGTTTGCAATGACGTTTTGCCCTACTTTCAGATTTGTACCTGATGTATAATGACAATTATTTTAATGATGATTTCAGCTTGCGATTTCGTTCAATTAATTTGAAGCTGACCTATTGGCTGAATCTTCGACAGAGCTATGCTTAATTAAGCGAATCGACTGTTGACCGACTAAAGTTTAAGGCATCAAGTGGGCATCACTGTTAATAAATCCACCATATTATTCACATTGGTCGGTTTTTGGAATCATTCGAATGTTTCTTCCTAAGGAATTTTTATCTTTGCGGGGTGTTATATAACATATCACTTAATCATTAACCGATTCAACATGATTTTATTCTTTAAAACCCTTCAAGACAGTATTGTCGCTGTTCAAACCGCTGTTTCTTTTTCGGACGAAGACGTGCAAAAACTTAGCTGGTTGTTTGGCGAAGCTATTTTGATTGAGCAAGACAAGTTAACTGGTTTCTTTGTAGGACCCCGCAAAGAAATGATTACTCCTTGGAGCACCAATGCGGTTGAAATTACGCAGAATATGGGTCTGAACGGTATTGTTCGGATGGAAGAGTTTGTTGAAGTTCCTGATCGTTCAGCTGGCTACGACCCGATGCTGAAGCGTCTGTATGAAAATTTGGATCAGGGAATTTTCACCATCAATAAACAGCCAGAGCCCATCCTTGAGATTGATGATATTACTGCCTACAACGAGCAGGAAGGATTGGCTTTGAGTGAAGAAGAAATTAACTACCTGAATTCGGTTGCAGAGAAAATGGGACGTAAGTTGACCGATGGTGAGGTGTTTGGCTTTTCGCAAGTAAACTCGGAGCACTGCCGCCATAAAATTTTCAACGGGTCATTTGTGATTGATGGGGTGGAGCAGGAGTTCTCCCTTTTCCAGATGATTAAAAAGACCTCGAAAGAAAATCCCAATAGAATTGTTTCGGCCTATAAAGATAACTGCTCGTTTGTGCAAGGGCCAGTTGTTGAGCAATTCGCTCCAAAAACACAGGATAAACCCGATTATTTCGAAGTAAAAGATATTGAAACCGTACTTTCCTTGAAAGCCGAAACGCATAATTTCCCAACTACTGTAGAGCCATTCAACGGAGCTGCCACAGGAACAGGAGGTGAAATTCGTGACCGGATTGCCGGAGGAAAAGGTAGTTTGCCAATTGCTGGAACTGCTGTTTATATGACATCTTATCCTCGATCTGAGGATGCCCGCAGCTGGGAACAAGCAACTGAAGAGCGTCCGTGGTTGTATCAAACGCCGGAAGAAATTTTGATCAAAGCATCAAACGGAGCCAGTGATTTTGGAAATAAGTTTGGTCAGCCGTTAATTACAGGCTCAGTGTTGACATTTGAGCATTTTGAGAACTATAAAAAATATGGTTACGACAAAGTGATCATGTTGGCCGGAGGTATTGGCTTTGGAGCTAAAAAAGATAGCTTAAAAGATAAGCCGGGCATTGGCGATAAAGTGGTGCTGCTGGGTGGTGACAACTATCGCATTGGAATGGGCGGAGGCGCTGTTTCATCGGTTGCAACCGGTGAGTTTGAAAATGCCATTGAGCTGAATGCTGTGCAACGGGCTAACCCAGAAATGCAAAAACGTGCGTACAATGCTATTCGCGCATTGGCCGAGTCGGATGATAATCCAATCATCTCAATTCACGACCACGGTGCTGGTGGTCACTTAAACTGCCTTTCTGAATTAGTAGAAGAAACCGGTGGTAAAATTGATACCAGCAAATTACCTGTGGGTGATCCAACATTGTCACAAAAAGAAATTATTGGAAACGAATCGCAGGAGCGTATGGGCTTGGTGATGAGTGAGAAACATGTGGAATTGCTGAAGAAGATTGCTGATCGCGAGCGGGCACCGATGTATGTAATTGGTGAAACAACCGGCGATATGCAGTTTACTTTCGAGAATTCAAAAACAGGTGAAAAACCGATTGACTGGCAGTTGGCCTACATGTTTGGAAATCCGCCAAAAACAGTTTTGACCGACACGACAGAGAAAGCCAATTTTGCAGATTTGGCTTACGATCAGGATAAAATTGAAACTTACCTTGAAGATGTGCTGCAGCTTGAAGCTGTGGCCTGTAAAGACTGGTTGACGAACAAGGTTGATCGCTCGGTAACCGGACGGATTGCCAAGCAGCAAGGTGCCGGGAAATTGCACCTTCCTTTAAACAATGTTGGTGTTATTACACTCGATTATCAAGGTAAAAGTGGTTTTGCGACCACTATCGGGCATGCTCCGGTGGCTGGAATGATCAATGCTGAAAGTGGTTCTGTTCTTTCCATTGCCGAATCGTTGACTAACATTATCTGGGCACCTATGACAGATAAAATGAAAAGCGTTTCGTTGAGTGCGAACTGGATGTGGCCAGCGAAAAATGCGGGAGAAAATGCGCGTATCTATAAAGCGGTGAAAGCTGCCAGCGATTTTGCCTGCGCCTTGGGAATCAACATTCCTACCGGAAAAGACTCTATGTCGATGACTCAGAAATACAACGATGATGTGGTTTACTCTCCGGGAACCGTAATTATTTCAGCTTCGGGTGAAGTAACAGATGTGAAAAAAGTGATTGAGCCGGTTGCCGTGAATGATGCCAGTAAAGCACTTTATTACATCGATCTGTCGTCTACTTCACTGGTTTTGGGTGGAAGTGCCTTTGGGCAAATCATCAACAAATTGGGGCAGGATGCGCCAACTGTTGCTGATCCGGCTTACTTCCTAAAAGCGTTCAATACGGTTCAGGATTTGATTGAAGAAGAATTGATTCTGGCTGGTCATGATGTGGCTTCAGGTGGTTTAATTACGACCTTGCTGGAAATGTGTTTCAGTGATAATGAAACCGGACTGAACCTGGACTTGACGGGATTGGGTGAGCAAGATTCGGCTAAAGTTTTCTTCAACGAGAACCCTGGGATTGTTATTCAGGCGGCTGATGTTGAGGCCGTGGAAGCTAAATTGAATGCGGCAGGTGTTCAGTTTGTGAAAATAGGGCAGCCAGCTGAAAAGCGTGCCTTCACGCTTAAAAACTTCGATGCTGAATTTGCTTTGGATATTGACTCGCTGCGTGAGTTGTGGTTCAAATCGTCTTATTTGATGGATCGCAAGCAAAGTGGGGAAGAACTGGCTTTGGAGCGTTTCAAAAACTACAAGCGTAACGAGCTGAAATACGATTTTAAAAACTTCACCGGCAAAGCAGCCGACTACGGTATCGATTTGAATCGTCGCACGCCAAGCGGATTGAGAGCGGCCATCATTCGCGAGAAAGGTGTGAATGGTGATCGTGAAATGGCTTACATGATGTATCTGGCGGGCTTGGATGTGAAAGATGTTCACATGACTGACTTGATTTCCGGGCGCGAAACACTGGAAGATGTCAACATGATTGTATTCGTGGGTGGTTTCTCTAACTCCGACGTTTTAGGATCGGCCAAAGGTTGGGCCGGCGCTTTCAAATACAATGAAAAAGCCCGCGTCGCATTAGAGAACTTCTATAAGCGTGAAGATACATTGAGCTTGGGTGTTTGCAATGGTTGCCAGTTGATGGTTGAATTGGGCTTGCTCTATCCGGAGCATGACAAAATGCCAAAAATGTTGCACAATGAGTCGCACAAGTTTGAATCAGCTTTTGTCAATGTAGAGGTCGCAGAAAATGATTCAGTCATGTTGAATACTATGGGTGGCATGAAGCTGGGCGTTTGGATTGCGCACGGCGAAGGAAAATTCAGCTTGCCGTATGCTGAAGATCAATACCACATTCCATACAAATACAGCAATGATTTCTATCCAGGAAACCCAAATGGTTCGGATTACAATACCGCCTCTATTTGTTCGAAAGATGGCCGTCATCTGGCTATGATGCCACATATGGAGCGAGCTTTTAAACCATGGCACTGGCCTTATTATCCGGCCGACCGGAAAAAGGATGACGTGGCTCCATGGGTTGAAGCGTTTGTGAATGCCAGAGAATGGATCAAAAAACATAAGCTATAATTAGAAAAGGCTCTCCACAGGAGGGCCTTTTTAGTTCCCTGTCGTTTCTTTTTATTGGTTCGTTGATAGGTTTAAATGTCCCATTTTATTACATTTGGTTTCGTTTTAACCTAAATAACTAAATTATTAATGGCACAACTCTGTGCACTTTTAACTTAAATCATGAAAAGAAAAAATCTAATGGCCATCCTGATGATGGCAGTGTTCTCGCTGGGGATAATCTCCGCTTCTGCTCAAAAAGTAAACAAACTTTCAAAAAAAGAGAAGAAAGAAGGCTGGGTTTTATTATTCAATGGTGATGATTTTGATGGCTGGCGTCAATGTAATGGTGCCGCAATGCCAGCTAACTGGATCATTGAAGACGATGCCATGAAAGTACTTATTGGTGAAGGAAAGCAGCCGGGACACGGAGCTGGTGGCGACATTCTTTTTGGCGATAAAAAGTACAAAGACTTTGAACTGTCAATCGATTGGAAGGCGAGTGAAAAGGGAAACTCGGGTATCTTTTATTATGTGCGCGAAGTTCCTGGTAAACCTATCTATTTTGCCGCTCCAGAGGTGCAGGTACTGGACAATGAAAATGCTTCGGACAATAAAATCGACAGCCATTTGGCTGGTTCGCTTTACGATATGATTGCTGCCGATCCGACGACAGTAAATCCTACTGGTTCTTGGAATACGGTTGTGATTAAAGTGAAGGATGGAAAGGCGACGCATACCATGAATGGGGAAGAAGTAGTGTCTTATACGTTGTGGACCCCGGAGTGGGATGAATTGGTACAGAATAGTAAGTTCAAAAATTTCCCCGGTTTTACTGAAGGAATTGCACATGAAGGTTATATTGGCCTGCAAGATCATGGCTACCCTATCTGGTTCAGAAATATTAAGATTCGCGAATTGTAAATTGATTGCCGCTATTGGGCAATTACAAACAATACAATTAGAATAAGAGAACACCATCAAAAGGCATTGGCTGATTGAATGGTGTTTTCCTTCTTCAGGATGGCAGAAACAAGGCAGGCAATTTTGTTGGTATATGCGGGTTTTGGAGGTATTATCTATACTAATTGAGTAAAAGTTCATTAAAAATCAACATATTTGTATTGCTTTGCTTTTGAAAGATGAAAACGTTTACCCTGAATATTCTTTTTGTTCTAGTCTGGATATCAGCTTCAGCTACTGGTCAGAATATGACCGATAGCCTGTTGATGAAACTTCCGCAATTGACTGGCGTCGAGCGGGCGGAAGCTTTGGTCGAACTTGCCTATGAATATTCAGCAACTGATAGCGTTCGGAGTATTACGATGGCCGATGAGGCCATTGGCTTGGCGGGGATACTGAATGATTCGTTGCTGTTGGGCTTAGCTTTCTTCAATAAAGCAGAGTGTTATTACTACTTTGATAACTACAAGGCTGCCTTAAACAACTATAAGGTTGCCGAAAATATTTTCAAGCAGCGGGCAGATTCGGTCAACCTTGTCGAAACGTATAATGCTATCGGATTGGTTTTTTACTTTACCGGGGAGTATAATTTGTCGGTGGCTCAATTCTATAAGGCATTAAGCTTTTTTCGGTATGGTGAGCCAGTTGAAAATGAGGCATTAGCTCATGTATATTCGAATCTGGGGATGGTTTTTTCCCGCATCGGAGAATACGATAAAGCCATTCAGAACTACCGCTATGCAGCAAAAGTCAATACTACAATTGCTGATTTATACAGCTTAGGCGTGAATTACAATGGGATTGGCGTCGCATTTTATAATAAGGAGCAATATGATTCGGCGAAGATTTATTATACGCAAGCGTTGAAATTATTTCAGCAGCAGGGTAATCAGCAGCGGGAGGCCATTGCTCTGAATAATATTGCTAATATCTATGTCAATACAGGAGATAGCCTGCAAAAGGCGCTCGAATACTACGAACAAGCCGTAGTGGTGTTTGACGAACTGGGTGATTTAAGGAATAAGGCCTTTACTTTGGAAGGTTTGGGGAGTGTTTATCGTGAGTTGAAAAACTACGATAAAGCTATTCAGGCTTTTCATGAAAGTTTAAATTTGATTGACTCTCATGTTTATTATTTACGACAGCTTAACTATTATGACCTGGCGCTAACCTATGAGCGGATGGGGAGAACGGGTGATGCTTTAAGTGCATTCAAACTGTATAGCGAATATAAGGATAGCTTACTTCAGGAAGAACGGATGAATCAAGTGTCTGAATTAGAACAAAAGTACCAGAGTCAGCAAAATATGGCGGAAATTGAGCGATTGAGTGTTTCCCGACAGATTGACCAGTTGCAAATACGGCGCGACAAGGAATTACGTGCTATAGGGATCGTCGCTATTTTGGCACTAGTAGCGGTCGTTTTTTTGTTGTCAGTGGCCTATTTAAATAAACGCAGGTTAAATGAGCTCCTCCACCGGAAAAATGAACGAATTGAAGAGCAGCGAACGGAGTTGGAAAGGCTCAATGCCTCAAAGAATAAATTTTTCTCCATTATTGCTCATGATTTGAAGAATCCGTTTCACACGGTAATGGGATATTCTTCGCTGATGCACAGGGAGTACAGTCAATTTACAGAGGAAGAACGGAAGAAGTATGCCGGTGATATTTACAAGTCGGCAAATTCAATTTTTCGATTACTTCATAATTTACTGAACTGGTCTCGTTCGCAAACCGGAGTTTTGGAATATGCGCCTCAAAGGCTCAATCTTCGCGATATTTATATGGATCTTGAAAATTTGCTAAAGCCCTATGCCGAACAAAAAAATATTCGACTGCTGAACGATATTCCTGAGGGCACAAGTATTTTTGCTGACCCGATGATGTTGGAAGCTATCTTGCGTAATTTATTGAACAATGCCATCAAGTTTACCCATGAGGATGGTTGGGTAAAAATAAATGCCCAAAATGATGAGCATCGGGTTATTGTCTGTGTGGAAGACACTGGCTTGGGAATGTCTGGCGATGAAATGGACTGTTTATTTCAGATTGATTCGAAAGTTAAACGAAAAGGGACCAATAAGGAAGATGGCTCAGGATTGGGATTGCTTGTTTGTAGTGAGTTTGTTCAGAAAAACAGAGGCCATATTTGGGTGGATAGCCAGCCCGGAGAAGGAAGTCGTTTTTACTTCTCTATTCCCAAAGGAGCCGGCTCCCTTAATTAATCATTTTTTTGCCTGTTATTGGATTTGAACTCGGATGCTCAGTCAAAAATTTCTGTTTGCAGATAAATCAATCAACCAACATGGCTTTTGCTAATTGATCCGCTTTTTCTTTATCGATTAATTCTTCAACCAGCTTTAAGGCAAATGTTAACGTTACTCCAATACCGCGACCGGTGACGATGTGCTCCGACACACAGGCTGGATCCTTCAAAATTTTTGCTCCATGCAATTCTGGTTCAAATCCAGGATAGCAAACGGCTTCTTTGCCTTCTAAAATTCCAAGATGGCCCAATACCAGTGGAGCGGCGCAGATTGCTCCCAAAAGTTTTTTCTCTGTATTGAATTGAAGGATTTGTTCTCGAAGTCCTTTATGCTCATTCAGGTTTTTGGCTCCGGGCATCCCTCCCGGTAAAACAATGACATCAATTCTGCTGTAGTCTAATTCGCTAAAAAGCATGTCGGCTAACACTGGAATCTGATGTGCGCCTGTAACAGTTGTACTGTCTGTCATGGAGACGGTTTGAACCTCAAGACCGGCACGTCTTAAAACATCAATAATGGTGATGGCTTCAGTTTCTTCAAAGCCGGTGGCTAAATGAACTGCTATTCGTTTCATATCGGTTTCTGTATCGAATGGATTTCTCCTTAAAAATAAAAAAAATGATCCGCAATTGCGAATCATTTTTCTAGGTCTGTATAATCACTAAGGAAAATTAACAACTAGATGGCATATTCTTTTAAGGCTTTTTCCAATTTTTTGCGTGTAAAGAAAATCCGACTTTTAACGGTCCCCAGTGGGAGGCTTAATTTGTCTGCAATTTCCTTGTATTTATATCCATCAAGAAACATTTTGAACGGAACTTTGTACTCGTTCTCAAGTGCATTAATGTTTTTGATAATCTCTTTTGAACTATAAAATGAATCTGGCGAAGGGTAAATTTTATCTTTTGAGAATTTCAAATGAAAATCGTTATTCGCTCCATCAAATGTGCTCTTGGCTTTTACATTTCTGCGATAGTTATTAATGAAGGTATTCTTCATGATGGTATAAATCCACGCTTTGAAATTTGTGTTTTGCGTAAATTTGTCACGATACGTTAGTGCTTTTAAAAACGTCTCTTGTAGAAGATCTTGGGCTTTCTCCTGATCAGCTGTCAGGCTAAGTGCATAGTAAAGCAATTTGTCTTGCAGTCCTAGCAATGCGTTGTTAAATTGAACTTGTGTCATGGCAGCGTGTTTTTATTGATTATTGTTTAGAACAAATATAAATAACAGTTGTCTTATTAAAAAGGATTACTGCGTCTTTTATTCTTCGATTTTATTTATTCGAGATAAAGAAAATTGAATTGTGGTGATTATTAGTCTGTAATGTGAATCTACGAAGTTTACATAAGTTTGTTTGAACCATTTTCTATGTCGTTAAACAAGTTATTTTTATTTAGATTGTCTATGAAATAGGGTTTCCTTTTTGTATTTTAAAAAGAATTGTTAGCCATTTTCTGGTAAAATTACTTTATCGCTCATTGAAAAAAACTTAGGCCAGTGCTTACATTTTCTCTTTCCATTTTTGGATGGGTTTCTTCTCATTCTTCGTCACATCTGATTTTTTTAGTGGCAAGTAACAACTACCATGCTTAAATAGGGAATGAGGTGGTGACCATGCTGCAGTGCGCAGATCGTTAAAGGGGGAACGGTTTTTTTTCCTTTAGCTTCCATTTAGCGCTGTTAGATCATGCTGTCTTTAATGTTCCACAGTTGAGGTCAGCTCTCTACAAATAGCCTTTGAATCAGAGCGGAAGTTAGACCGGATGGTAGAAGTGGAGTCCGAGCTCAGAGTAGCTTGAGAAGTTATTTGATTTCGCGGTTTGCACAGCTTTTCGCTTTCGAAAGATATTTCTACATTTGCCGCTTCCGATTACTGATATAAGTAATAATAGATTAATGAAAAATTTAAGTTTTAACCACAAATGGGCCGACAGGCTTGTTTTCAAACGTTGGGGTGGTCAAGCGTATTCGTTGTTTCAGGCATTAAATAAACAGGTTTGCATTGCTGTATTGGCTGTGACCTATTTTATGGTGGCTGGAATCAATGAAACGGTTGCTCAAACTGAGCGTTTGGAGGTAAGCATGGAGTATGATCTTGATGAGATTGAGGTCAGTGCCCAGCGAGCACCTGTAACGTATTCACAGGTGGCACGGATTATTTCCGTGATTGAGAAAGATCAGATTGATGCGGCTCCGGTCAACAGTATTCAAGACCTGCTGGAGTATGCTTTGAGTGTTGACATCCGACAGCGGGGAACGCATGGCGTTCAAGCCGATGTTTCCGTTCGAGGAGGTTCCTTCGATCAAACACTCATCCTTTTAAATGGAATTAATCTTTCCGATCCCCAAACCGGTCATCACAACCTCAACTTACCGGTAAGTTTTAAAAGTATCAAACGTATTGAAATCCTGGAAGGTCCGGCTGCGCGGGTCTATGGTCCCAATGCATTTTCGGGTGCTATCAATATTGTAACAGAGCCCTCAGCATCTGATCAGCTCGATATTGATGTGACCTATGGAGAGCACCAGCTTCGCGACCTCAATGTTTCGGCCAATGCGCAAGTTGGGAAGTTGAGCAATTTCATTGCTTTCAACAATATGGCTTCAGATGGCTATATTGACAATACGGATTTTGATAGCTATAATGTATTCTATCATGGTCTTTTAAATGCTGAAGCCGGGAAACTGGATTTACAGGCAGGGCACTCCAATAAGTCTTTTGGAGCCAACAGTTTTTATACGCCAGCCTATCCTAATCAATTTGAACAGACAAAAACCACCTTTGCATCGCTGAAATTTGAAACCGGAGATAAATTGCATTTTTCGCCTGCTTTATACTGGCGCCGGCATCAGGATCGGTTTGAATTGTTTCGTG
Organism: Sunxiuqinia sp. sy24; assembly: GCF_052677165.1. Taxonomy (NCBI): domain Bacteria; kingdom Pseudomonadati; phylum Bacteroidota; class Bacteroidia; order Marinilabiliales; family Prolixibacteraceae; genus Sunxiuqinia; species Sunxiuqinia sp. sy24. The sequence continues at coordinate 205,719 of NZ_JBQYLH010000004.1, read as the reverse complement.
ATAATCCGGCTTCGTGGTATAGCGGGCACAACTACCATATGACCGATGTATTGGGTGCTTCCATCAACAGTTGGTTTACCAGCCAATGGGGGAAAACCGCTTTTGGAGCTGAATTTCGTTCTGAAAACATTTGGAGCAATGTGTTGGGTGAAGCGATGGAAGAACCGATTGATGTTCCGGGTGAAAAGGGGCAGCAATTTACAAAATCACATTCGCGGACAACTGTTTCATATTTTGCCGAACATACTTTTTATCTGGGGAACCTGACTGCGTCGGGAGGAGCCATGGCGAACTGGATTTCGGATTTGAATTATGAATGGAACATCTATCCTGGAGTGGATTTGAGTTACCAGTTAACTAATGCTCTGAAAGCTTATGGATCATTCAATAAGTCTTTGCGCATGCCCACTTTTACAGACTTATATTATACTGGCCCGACAAACAAAGGAAATCCGGCATTGAAACCAGAACAGTCCACAACAATTGAAGGTGGGGTGAAATTGAATAACCGTTATTTGCATTTCCAGGCCGGTTATTATCACCGGATTGGAAAAGATTTAATTGACTGGGTTCGCGAAAGTGAAGAGTTTCTATGGGAAACCCGCAATCTGACAGAAATTAAAAGTAATGGATTGGAATTGATTGCTGCATTGAATGTTCCGGAAGTGCTGGGACAGCCGTTTTTTATTCAACGGATCAATACCAATTATGCCTATAATCAATTGGATAAAAGTCAAAGTGAGTATCTTTCCAATTATGCCTTGGACAACCTGAAGCATAAGTTTGTGTTTTCGGTGGATCATAAACTATGGAAGAATTTGATGGGGGCCTGGAACTTTCGATTTCAGGATCGGAACGGAAGCTATGCTAAATTTGAGGATGCTGCTTATGTTGGTGAAGCCGACTATGAATCCTTTTGGTTGACTGATTTAAAAGTGTACTGGAAAACCAACAAACTGCAGGTTTCTGCCTCGGCTTCCAATTTATTTGACCAAAAGTATGTGGATCTGGGCAATATTCGTCAGCCCGGACGATGGCTCAGTTTTGGTGTAAAGTATCAGATTGAATTAAATTAAAAAAGAAAATCAGCATAAGTAATCGGAACAAGAAAGGGCACTCGTTGGAGTGCCCTTTGCTTTTTTAGTTTAAGCTAAGGTCGCAACCATAACCGCTTTGATCGTATGCATTCGGTTTTCTGCCTGATCAAAAACGATAGAGGCCCGACTTTCAAAAACTTCCTCCTTCACTTCCATTGATTCAATTTCAAATTTATCGTAAATTTCTTTGCCCACTTTAGTTTCGCAATTGTGTAATGCCGGGAGACAATGCATGAATTTTACTCCAGGGTTTCCGGTCATTTGCATCACTTTTTGATTGACTTGGTAGGGTAGGAGCAGCTTGATGCGTTCTTCCCAAACTTCTTGTGGCTCGCCCATCGAAACCCAGACATCGGTGTATAAAAAGTCACAACCTTCAACTGCCTCTTCCAGCTTTTCGGTGATGGTAATTTTAGCCCCTGTTTTAGCTGCAATTTGCTGGGCTCTTTCTATTAATTCGGCTGCCGGCTGACAACTTTGGGGAGCTGCTGCTCTGAAATTCATTCCCATTTTGGCAGCACCAATCATCAGGGAGTTCCCCATATTGTTTCGGGCATCGCCCAGGTAGCAAAACGTTATTTGGCTGAGCGGCTTGTCGGCGTGTTCTTTCATCGTCAGAAAATCGGCCAGAATTTGGGTGGGGTGAAATTCGTTTGTTAGTCCATTCCAAACAGGCACTCCCGCATATTTCCCCAGTTCTTCCACAATTTCCTGACCAAATCCCCGGTATTCAATTCCGTCATACATTCGACCCAAAACACGGGCGGTGTCTTTCATCGATTCTTTATAGCCAATTTGCGATCCGCTGGGGCCTAAATAGGTCACATGTGCACCTTGGTCAAACGCAGCTACCTCAAAGGCACAACGCGTGCGTGTTGAGGTTTTCTCAAAGATCAGGGCAATGTTTTTTCCTTTCAACAGCTGTTCTTCATCTTTATTGTATTTCGCCATTTTCAATTTCTCGGCTAGCTCCAGCAATTCGTGAATTTCATCCGGTGTAAAATCCAGTAGCTTTAAGAAATTGCGGTTTTTAAGATTTGGTATCATTCTGCAAGTGTTTGGTTATCGTAATTCATTGTAATTTTTGATCCATAAGATTTATCGGCCAGCTTGGTAGCTTCTGTAATCACGCTTTTCTGACCGCCTTCTTCAATAAATTTCAGGCAGGCTCGTATTTTGGGAGCCATGCTTCCTTCGCCAAAGGTACCGTTGTTTAAATAATTTTGGGTATCGGTGTAGTCCAAAAATTCGAGCTTTTCCTGGCTGTCTAGCCCAAAGTCCTTATACACAAAAGGAACATCCGTTAAAATGTAAAACTCATCAGCATGAATACTGGAGGCCAGCAAGGCTGAAGTCATGTCCTTGTCAATAACGGCATCAACGGTTCTCACATTTTGCCTTTCATCGAGGTAAACCGGAATTCCGCCACCCCCGGCAGTGATTACAATGTTGCCCTCGTTAACCATGCGGGCTATTATTTCCTTGTTGAGAATATCGATTGGCGTGGGAGAGGGTACTACGCGCCGCCAGCCCCCTGGATGTTTGGCGTTTGGCTTGAACTGCCAGCCTTTTTCATGACTGAGTCGGTTTGCATCAGTTTCGTTGTAGTTTTTACCAATGCGTTTGGTCGGATTCTGAAAAGCCACATCTACCGGATCAACCGTCACCATGCTGATAACCGAAATGATGTTTTTATTAATTCCAAATCTGTTTAAAACATTACGCATCATCCGTTCAATCATGTAGCCAATGCCACCTTGCGAATCAGCCACGCACACATCCAGTGGCATGGGCGCTATATTATACAGGCTTTCTCCGGCCGCATTGCGCATTAATATATTTCCAACCTGTGGGCCGTTTCCGTGGGTGATAACTAAGTTGTATCCTTCGTTGATCAAATGAACCAGGTTTTCCAGCGTGTCCGTGGTGTTTTGTTCCTGCTCTTCAATCGTTCCTATTTCATTGTCCCTTAGTAGGGCATTGCCTCCCATGGCGATAACAGCTAATTTATGCATGGTTATTCGTTTAAGTTAAAGCTGCCAGACAAACAAACATAGAGAAATATAGGTGAAATATGTATGATTGAATCATTAGATTTGTTCAATTTAATCTGTTGTAGAACAGTAGTTTGTTGCTTTGTTTTAGATTGAAACAAAGGCATGCATTCTTCTGATGATTTATTAATGCGGGAGTGCGTTCTAGTTATAATTTGCGATTCTGGATCCGGGGACTGACTTTTCTTTTTTTTTCCTTTGGAAGGAAAGACTATCAGAAAGATCAACCCCAAAGCCATTTTTTTGACTATTTAAGCTCGGTTCAGGGCACGATAAGCTGTTTAAATTTCGTTAACTTTGCAATCAAATTTTGAAAAATACCTATGGCTAAAAAGACCAAAAGAAAGCAAGTGCCGAAGAAAGACAGTATGTTTAAGCGAGTAAAAACCTTATTGAAAAGTGATAAATTCAACTATACCATTGGAGTATTTCTTTTTGTTTTCGGACTGTATTTGTTAATCGCCTTTATTTCTTTTTTATTTTCAGGTCATGCCGACCACAGCAAACTGGATTTGTCCTCGGGGGAGCTACTTGCCAATACCGATATCAAAGTCGAAAATAAAGCCGGAAAAACCGGGGCCTATTTAAGTCATATTATCATCAATCAAGGATTTGGCCTTGCTTCTTTTATCCTGATTTTCATGCTGGTTGTTACTGCATTCCAGTTTTTCAAGCGCCCCTTGTTCAGTTATTGGCGAACGATGCTTTTAGCCTTTGTTAGTATGATTTGGCTGTCGCTGTTTATGGGATTGATTTTGATCGATGTAAATACCGATGGATTTTTATACCTAGGTGGTGCTAATGGCTATGTTTTGGCTGTGTGGCTTAGCTCACTGGTGGGCTATGTTGGAACATTTTTTCTGCTGATTTTTGGCTTGTTTCTGATCATGTTGTTTTCTTTTGAAAGTTTCCTTCCGTGGGCGAAAAACCTATTTGGACGGCAAGTTAGGGAAAGCGTGGCTGATGAAGAACAGCCGCAGCTGTTTGATGAAGTACCTCAAGTGGATTCAGAAGAAAGTATTTCAAAGGTTATCGATGAAAATGATAAGATAGAAACCATTTTTGATCCGGACAATGAGGACCTTGGATTTGATGAGTCTATCGATAAGAAAAAGATTCAAGCTAATGTAGAAGAACAGCGATCACAACAGAAGCAAGAAGAAGTTGCCAAGGAAGAGCTGGAAATGACTGTAGAAAAAGTGGAAGAGGAGACGGATGAAAACTATGAGCAGGAAGCTGCTTCAGACTATGATCCCACTCTGGATTTATCCAATTATCAGTTTCCGGCTATTGATCTGTTAGATGATCATTCATCGGGCAATGCAGAGGTAAGCAACGATGAGTTGGTTTCGAATAAGAATAAAATTGTTGAGACGCTTCGTCATTATAAAATTGAGATTACGAAAATCCGGGCAACCATTGGGCCAACGATTACTCTTTATGAAATTGTGCCGGCACCGGGTATTCGTATTGCCAAAATAAAAAACCTGGAAGACGACATTGCCCTGAGTTTAGCGGCGCTGGGGATCCGTATTATCGCGCCTATTCCGGGACGTGGCACTATCGGTATCGAAGTGCCCAATCAGCATCCCGAGATAGTTTCTATGCGTTCGATCATTGCTTCCAAGAAGTTTCAGGAAAGTAGTGCAGACTTACCCATTGTGATGGGAAAAACCATCTCGAATGAAACGTTTTTGATTGACTTGACCAAGATGCCGCACATTTTGGTGGCCGGTGCTACCGGACAGGGTAAATCAGTTGGACTGAATGCCATCATTACTTCTTTGCTTTATAAAAAACACCCGTCACAGCTGAAGTTTGTTTTAATCGACCCCAAAAAGGTGGAGATGAGTTTGTATTCGACGATCGAAAAACACTTTTTAGCCAAATTGCCGGATGAGGAGGAGGCGATTATTACGGATATTCAAAAGGTAAAATACACCTTGAATTCGGTTAATATTGAAATGGATAACCGGTACGATTTGCTGAAAAAGGCACATGCCCGAAATATTAAGGAATACAATGCGAAGTTTATTGGGCGTCGGTTGAATCCTGAGAAGGGACACCGCTACCTACCTTACATTGTTGTTGTGGTCGACGAGTTTGCTGATCTGATTATGACTGCCGGAAAAGAAGTTGAACTTCCTATTGCCCGTATTGCCCAGCTGGCTCGTGCCGTTGGTATCCATATGATTATTGCTACACAGCGTCCATCAACCAACATCATTACGGGTGTAATTAAGGCCAACTTCCCAACTCGGATTGCCTTTAAGGTAGCTTCGATGATCGACTCCAGAACGATTTTGGATACGCCTGGAGCTAATCAGCTGATTGGAAAAGGAGATATGTTGATTGCCACAGGAAGCAATATCACACGTTTGCAGTGTGCTTTTGTTGATACACCGGAGGTTGAACGAGTTTGTGAGCATATTGCGAATCAACAAGGCTATCCGACTGCCTTTTTGTTGCCCGAATATGTTGGAGAAGAAGAAGGCGGAGGTTTGGAAACAGACCTGAGCAACCGCGATGAACTGTTTAACGATGCTGCCAAGGTGGTTGTTATGAATCAAATGGGGTCGACCTCTATGATTCAGCGTAAGTTCTCCATTGGCTACAATCGTGCAGGAAGAATCATGGATCAACTGGAAGCAGCCGGCATTGTCGGACCAAGTGAAGGAAGTAAAGCACGTCAAGTGCTTATGCAGGATGAATACAGTTTGGAACAATTATTGAATAGCTTGTAAAAATTTTTAACTATTGAGATGAAGAGATTAGCCGTTTTAATGACCGTAATCGTGTGTTGGAGTGCTGGATTTGCGCAGCAGGATCAGAAAGCCAAAGATATTTTGGAAAAAGTAACCAGTACTACGCAAAGTTATTCTTCCATAAGTGCCTCTTTTAATTATATAATGGATAATGAGGCTGTTGGGATTCATGAAGAAAATAAAGGTCAAATTTTATTAAAAGGACAACAATTCCATCTGCAATTGTCGCAGTTGGGAATGGAAATATTTAATAATGGAAAAACCGTATGGACTTACATGAAGGACGCTGGCGAGGTAACTGTAGCCGAAGCCGATGATGAAATGAATGAGATGATGGATCCTTCAACCTTGTTCACTATTTATGAAAAAGGCTTCAACTACGAGTTTGTAGAAGAGAAAACAGTAGCGGGAGTCCTCGTTTATATTATCGACCTGTTTCCTGAAAACGAAGAGATTGAATATAGCAAAATTCGCATTCAGATTGACAAACAGAGGTTGTTAATTCGTCAGGCCGAAATGGTTGGTCACGAAGGAAATAGTTATATTGTTTTAGTCGAAGATTTGAAAACCAATATTCCGGTTAAAGATTCCGATTTTGAATTTAAGGCGGAAGACCATCCGGGAGTAGAGGTGATTGATTTGAGATAGACCGTAAGCAATTGATATGCCTTCGAAAAAGCTGGCAATGCAATCAAAATAGGATACTAAAAAACAGACCGTTTCAAATTGGATATTGAAACGGTCTGTTTTCTTATATCCTTTAATTCCTCTCTAGCTAGATTAGCAAAGGATGAATAAGATCAGTTGTGAAGAATCTTGAAATCAGAATTACTGCTCTAAAATCAAATACTCCTCTTTATCCTGCAGAAGAAACTGAATCGTCATAGTTCTGGTGCCTCCTTTTTCGGTAGGAGGAACCATTAACCAACCGGCATCGGAATTCTTGATTTGTTCCGTTTCAAGTTTCTCCGATTCAGGCTTGATGCTAATTTCTTCATTGATAGAGGAGAGCCAAGGCAGGTAAATAATTGTCGGGGCCTGGTTTACTGCTTCCTCGTCCCACTGCATAAAGAATTCTCCTGTTTCAAAATCAAAATCATACGAAATCAATTTTCCGGAGATGACTTGAGGAAAAGGCCTGATAATGGCATCCTGAAAATATGGATAATCTGCAATATCGCCATAGTAAGCCCAGTAGGTATTGCTGAAATCATACTTTTCAATCAGGTTTACCAAGTGCTGAGCTGTTTCAACCATTTTAGGCGATTTTCCATGCAAAGCTCCCCACTCTCCAAGTAGTACCGGCATGTCCATCCTTTTTCCACTTTCGGCAATTCGCTCAAAAATAAACTCCACACGTTCGTAGCTTGGGTTTTCCACCTCTTTGGTGTCAACCACCAAATCATAACCATGCGCTGCATAGGCTACTTGAGGGTCACGACTTCCATCGGGCAGCGTTGTCGCTTCCAAGGCCGTAGAAACACCTGTGTTCACGAAATAGTTATGGTTGAAAAATAAGATATGATTGGTATCAACCTGGCGAATAGCATTGGCTACTTTTTGATACATCGACTGCAAATGAGTCCGTTCAAACTTAGCACTCAAATCATACACAGCATCTACCACTTTTGAATACTTCTCTTTAGTGGCGATTAACTCCAGTGCTTTCAGCCTTGATTCTTCATCAGCCCACATCGCTCCCAACTCATCAGCCGAAGGAGGTTCCTGTCCTGTTTCTTCAGCTAAAACTTGTGCATAAGCACCAAGCATAAGCGGCATGACTTCTTGCGCTGATGTGCCCATGAACGGTTCATTCATCAGGTCATAACCAATCACTGTCGTGTTGTGGGCATAGCGCATGGCAATGTGCTGCCATAGCTTGACGTAATGATCTTGTACGCCAATACCATCAGGAGCCGGAGCATTGTTCCAGAAATTGTCAAAAGCCGCTTGAACAGCCGGACTAATCAGGTAGGAATCGCTCCATACAGCTCCTTTTTGATGAGGCTTTCCTTCGTCAAGTGTTGCCCAGTCGGGAGCTCCGTCTGAGAATTTAGCACCATACAAATCCTGATGCATGTCGAGGAAGACATAAAGTCCGTGTTCGCTGGCCCATTCAATTCTCTTATCAATCTCCTTCAGGTACGCTTCGTTGTATTGTCCGGGCTCGGGTTCCAAACCATCCCAAATGATCCCCAACCGAATACAATTAAACCCCCAGCTTTCAAATTGCTCAAAAGTTTCTTTCCCTTGCAAAGGCATGTATTTCTCATTCGGATCTTTACTAATAAAATTGATTCCGCTTAAGATTACCTGCCTTCCTTTCGAATCAACAAAATTTTGTCCGTCCACTTTTAAGAAACCGTCCTTTTTTGCCGGTTTTACTCCTTTATCACAAGCAACAAAGGATAGAGCAATAAAACAAACAATTACATACCGTAGTATCATTTATCAACAATTTTAATATTTAACAATTATAAATTTAAACTGCTCTTTAATTGATACGAACAGTTTAAATGAACGATCAGATCTACTTTTTTTCGAAACTCAGGGTGTACATGATGGACGGTTTCATAAAATCCTCGGGATAAACTTCCGGACTTAAGGTAGAAACCAGCATGGAAACAATCATTCGATTGGCCGTAATATCCCGGATAATAACCTTTGTATCGTAGGTAAGAATTCCAAAGTACGCATTCTCAGAAAATGAAATCCAGTTTGCATCATTAACGTCGATGGTTTCAACCTCTGATACTGTTTGTGTTTGTGGGTTTTCCTGACGGGCACTAAATGAAAAATCCCCTTCATTTAGCGTAAATGTTGAACTCGCTGGTGCAGTATAAGTCTCAACAGCTAAACCTAAATCCCAAACCGGTTCACCAACAATTGTATTGTTTACATAGGCGTGGATCACACTGGCCAAAACCTGCCCATTTTTTGGCGCTACCGAATATTTTCCATCGTAATGAAATGTGTATTCATTGTCATATTCACTGCCAATCCCAAACATGGTTAGTACATCGCTGGGGGCTGCCTGGTAAACCGTTCCGGAGAATGAGAAGGCTCCATCGCTATTGGAAGCTGTTTTACTCATTACCCAGGTTTTTCCATTGCTTGCTTCCGGTCCGCCAGTAAGCATTTCGAGTACTGAAGCAGCAATGCTTACCTGTTTGGTAACCTGTACTTCTCCTCCTTCACCCATAGCAGTCAGTTTGACGGTGTAATCACCTGACATGGCATAGGTGTATTGGGGGTCTTTTGAAGTACTTGTTCCATCTTGGTCACCAAAATCCCAGGAGTAGCTTGATGCATTTTGCGTCATTGCGGAAAACTGGATTGAATAAGGATCGTTTTCATCTACTTCAAAAAATATTTCGGCCATTGGTGGTTCCGGATCGTCTTTACATGAGGTAAAGGCAAGTAGAAAAACTAAAGCGGAAAAACTGAATAATAAACTAATTTGTTTTTTCATCTTGTTTCTTGTTTAAGGTTATTGATAATCTTTGCATTTATTCATTCTTATTTTGGTTAGAGCATCAACCCCAAATGGTTTATTAATCACGGACATCCCACCACAAGGGAGTTGTGATTTCATCGGGGCCTTGCTGTTCAACCGCTTTCAAGTAATTGGACTGGTTGATATTGGCTTCAATGGCTGGATATCGGAAGCGCGAGGGCAGTATTCCTTCGCTCACTCCGGGTTCATAAACTGGAGCGGTTCTGGTGTCAATTTTGGGATAGCCGGTTCGCCGCAGGTTACACCAAGCTTCATAGGTTTCTGGTAAATATGCAATCCATTGCTGAGTGCATATTTGTTCAAGCTGCTGTTCTTCGGTGCCAGCTAATGTTCCTAAGGCTGATGCCAGAAATTCATCAGTATCGGCTTGCGACACGTTCCATTGTTCCATTGCTTTGCGAATACCGGCTTGGTAATAGTCGTTTGCATTACCGGGAATTATTCCGGCCAAGGCTGCTTCGGCTTGTAGCAACCAAATTTCAGCAGCCGACATAAAATAGATCGGGGCACCTCGTCCGACCAAGTTGTCCGATGGATTTGATGTGCCGGCCCAATCCCATTCCGAAAAATAGCTATCTGCCAGTCCATTAGGAATTCCTATATACTCGCCGTTGGAGTTTGGTGCAACAAAAACCTCCAGGCGGGGATCATTTGTTGTTTTTAGCTGATCAACCAGTAGTTCGCTCATTTTCCACTTCCAATAATTGTAAGAGCCGTACAGCGGATTCTGAAATTCACCAATGTCACTGTCCTGGGTTTCTATCTCGGCATTTTGAGTATTTTCTTCGATTAAAGGCTCGGTAAGGCACTCGCCGATTACGGTTTCAGCCAACTGAGGAGCCACAAAACGAATACGCATGGCCATGCGCAAGCGTAATGAGTTTGTAAACCGTACCCACTTTGATAGGTCGTTGAAGAATAAAGGATCGGCGTCTGGATAGGCATTTTGGGCTTGCGCATTTTTAAGTAGCTCCAGGTTCGTTTTTAGTTGCTCCAGCATCGCTATGTATATGGACTCAACACTGTCGTATTCCGGATAAAGGATGTCTTTTTGACCATAGCCTCCATTTTGGTAGGGGACACTTCCATAGCCATCAGCCAGTCGTAAGAAATTAACAGAGGCGATCACTTGTGCCATGGCATGTTGTACCTCATTTTCCTGCATACCGCCACTTTCCGTAAGCTGAATCACTTTGTTGATGTTTCGAATTGGGCCGTGGAAGAAGCTTTCAAAGACATAGCGGTATTCGGCTCCCGTGAAATGATCGAAATAGCTGTCGATGTAGCGCGAGTCGTTAATTCCCACGTACATGTGTGAATATTGACCTCCAAAAGTAAAGTGTATATAGGTACTACTCAGAAACGTTTGACGCACCGCATTGGCAAAAAGGTATTCGCTCGGAATATCCGTTATATCATTCGGGCTGGTGTTGATTTCTTCAAAGCGATCATCGCAGGAAGCAAATATCAGAATTAAGGCAGCCACTAAAAACCATCGACCTTGCATGTTTATATTTCTCATCGTATTCATCTTTTAAAATTAGAAGTTGACAGTCAGGTTAAACCCATAGCTTGAGGTAGAGGGTAGGGACATGTGTTCGATTCCATTTCCTGTATTTCCACTACTGTAGCCCGATTCCGGATCAACATGATCCATTGCTCTGTAAAGGAAGAGAAGGTTGCGGCCCACCAACGACAAACTTAAATTACTGAGCGGTGTTCGTTCCAGCCATCTTTTAGGAAGGTTGTATCCCAGAACCACTTCACGCAAGCGTACATTGGTCGCGTCCTGTATCCACTCCGTGCCGATTTGCTGATTGAAAAGGCTGTACCAGTGAACCTGCGGATCAATAGGGATTGAATTGGGCTGGCCTGTGGATTCCATAATTCCTTCTTCGATAAAACCTTTTGGTTCAACGTCCCGAAGAGGGGTTGTATAATAAGTGGCCGGATCATGGGTTGCGTACCATTCTTCGCGTCCCTCAAGCGTTTCGGCTCCGGTTCCAAAGAGACAGTAATAAGCTTTACCCCAGGAGTATACATCGCCTCCCATCTGAACGTCAACCAAGAAGCTCATCTTCAGATTTTTGTAGGACAGGCTATTGGAAATGCCACCAATCCAATCGGGGTTGATATTCCCCATCGCTTTTTTCTCACCTGCTTGCGTATAGCCATCCTTATCAATGAGTACATTGCCAAATGAGTCGCGTTTGTAATCAGTTGTGTAAATGACCCCGTAGGGTTGCCCCGGACGTGCTTCAATGGTCATATGGAACTCATCAGCCAGGGGGAGTGTCTGCATGTCTTCGTAAAGTTCTTTAACTGTCGAATTGTTTTTTGACCAGGTAAGGATAATGTCCCAGTTCAGCCCATCTGAGACGACCGGACTGGCATTGATCTGGGCTTCAAAGCCGGTATTCTCAATTTTCCCGGCATTCATGAATTTGCTGACATAACCGGTTGATGGGGTTAACGTAATCGGCATGATTTGATTGACGGACAAACTGTTGTAGTAGGTCACATCGAGGCTGAGACGATTATTGAAAAAGCCGAGGTTGGTACCTACTTCCCACGAGTAAGTATCTTCAGGTTGCAGATCGTAGTGAGGCAGTTGACCACCAATACCTCCCAGTGGAAGATCGGTTTGTGTTTGATAAACACTGTAGTATTGATTAATCTGGTAAGGACCAGTATCATTTCCAACTTTGGCATAAGAGGTTCTTAGTTTTCCGGATGATAAGATGGATGATTTCAGCCCAAATGCTTCAGTAAACAAGAAACTAAGGTTTTCGGAATGATAGCTGTATGAATTGTTCTGCAAAGGGAGTGTGGACGACCAGTCGTTACGAAAAGTAACATCGAGGTAGAGGTAGTTTTGAAATGAGAACTGTCCCAGTCCGTAAAGTGAAAACACTTCTTTCTCCGAAAACCATTCGCCGGTTCCGTAGTTCTTAAAGTTCTTGATGTTGTAAAAGTCAGGAACACGCATTACGTTCCCCCATTGTGATAGACTTTTTCCTTGGTTATAACGGTAGTTACCCCCAGCACTAAGGCTTAGATTAAAGGCTCCGACAGCCTGATTGTAAGTCGCCATCACATCCGTGTTCCACTCCATTCCCTGACTCATGCTCTGGCTGAGTGAGCCTCGCCCAACTTCCAGGTTCGGACGCCCGGGAGCCTCTTGGTCTTTGGCTGTTTTCGAATAAAAGTCGAAGCCGGAACGGGCCAGCAAATTCAGTTGATCCGACAACTTCCAATTCACCGAAAACATGGACTGCAAACGGTGTTTTTCATCCTCGTTACTTATTTTATCCAAGATCCAATATGGATTGCTGAAGGTGTTATCGGTATTCCACTTCATTTCGTTTCCTGCAGTATCTGTAATGTTGTTTTTCAGCGATTCGAGGGAAATATTCCGCGGCATAATTCCTAGAGTTTGGACAATGTTGGCTCCATCTTCAGCCAAGTAAGGCCGATTATTCACGACCGACCGGATGTAGGTAATTTTGCTGTCTAAATCAATGTTTTTGCCAAATTTGGAAGCGCCCCGAAGATTTATGGTTTGCCGGCTTAGATCGTTGTTTGGCATGATTCCTTTCGAGTCCTGGTTGGTGATTGATGCGCGAAATGTGGTTGTCTCATTTCCTGCATCAAAAGCCACGGTGTTGGTAAAGCTTGAACCTGTTCGAAAAAAATCACGATACGAATTTCCCTGGCTGCTAAACGGAACTTCCTCTCCATTCCATCCAATTCTTGGTTCATCATCCATTCGGGGGCCATAACTCCAAATCCACGGATAATCTTTCAAGGGATGAGGGGGATTGCCATCAATGATATTGGGATAAATACCAAAAGCTCCTTGTCCATATTTATTCTGAAGGTCAGGAACAACCATCGGGTTTTCAAGGGTAAAGCCTGATGAAAACGAAATCCCGATTCCGTCGCGCTCTTTGCCTTTCTTGGTCATAATCAGAATAACACCATTGGCTCCGCGTGAACCATAAGCTGCGGCTGCTCCGGCTCCTTTCAGCACGCTGATAGAGGCTATATTTTCAGGATTCAAATCAGAAAGGGCATCACCACCGTCTTTTCCTCCCCATCGTCCTGCTCCGCCGTAACCGGCATCCATCGGTATCCCATCGATTACAAACAGGGGGCGGTTATTTCCCTGCAAAGAGGCTATCCCGCGCAGTACTACACGCGATGAACCATCAACGCCTGTTGGCGATTTGGTGATTTGCAATCCTGCGACTTTGCCTGTTAGCGAGTTGATTGGATTGTTCTCTTTTGCCTGGTTAAAATCAGATGCTTGTATTTGGGAAACGGAGTACCCCAGTGAATTTTTATCACGCGAAATGTTCAAGGCTGTTACTACAACCTCAGCAATTGCGCCAACATCTTCTTCTAAACTAATATTGATTACCGATCTTCCATTAACCGGCACTTCTTGTTTTTTAAAACCAATGAATGAGTACTCAAGTACGGCGTCTTTCGATGGCACTTCAATGGAGTAGTTCCCATCCATATTACAGACTTGTCCTATTGTTGTTCCTTGAATCACAATATTTACACCAGGCAGCGACTCCTTGTTTGTAGCTGAAACGATACGTCCCTGCACCCGAAACGAAGAAGAATCCATCTGTACGTTGGATACTACGATCAGTTTCTCTTCGACAATCTTAAATGAAAGTCGGGTTTTTGATTGCAAGATATCAAGTGCTTCCTGGATGGACTTATTACTAAATGAAATGGAGTACAGCGCATTCAGATCAATCACATCATCGCTGTAAAAAAAGCGATAATCACTTTGTTCCTGAATGGCATTAAAAACATCCTTAATGGTTTTATTGGTCAGATTGACCGATAATTCCTTAGGTTGTGCCGACAGTGGCTGCGTGCAAAGCAGAGTCATCAATAGCAGGATGAGTAACATCGGAGCTCTCATCAAAAAGTCAGGTTTGATTTTCATACGAGTTTGTGTTGATTAGTCTTTGTTTTTTTTGTCTTCCTTTTTGCGTAACCAGACATCTCTGTCTTTCAGGGTATAGTCGATAGGTGAAGCAATACTAATGGCTGCCAATACATTTTCGAGGGTTTCATTTTCGATAATTCCAGAGAAGCGGAAATCTTTTAAGTCAACATCTTCAAAATGAATTTTCACATTGTATTTACGCTCAATTTTCACAACCATTTTTTGCATGGGCTCGCTCTTCATAATGAGGCGGTCTTCAGTCCAGGAAGTAAATAGATTCGGATCAATTCCTTTGGAAATCAGAATCTTTTCACTCTTTCGTTCTCGGATTTCTTTGGGTTGAGTAGCTGCTTCTGTTTTCGATTCAACTTGTTGCATTTGGTTGCTTGCTTTGTAAAATACCAGTTGCTCCTGGGGTTTTAAAAACAACTCATTTTGCTTGGTTTTTTGCTCTCGGTTTTTGACAATACTGATTGATCCCTCGACCAGAGTGGTCTCAATGGTTTTTTCATCGCCGTAGCTCTTTACATTGAATTTGGTACCATAGGCTTTCACGGTAATATCGGAAGTGCGAACTTGAAAGCGTTTCGATTTATCCTTAGCCACCTCAAAGAAAGCTTCTCCCTCCAACGATACTTCCCGGATATCTTTGCCAAAGTCTCCCGAATATTTCAAAACACTTCCTGCATTAAGAATCACCGTCGAGCCATCAGGAAGTGAAATGCTTGATTTGGCACCCATAGGAGCGGTGATTACACTTTCTTCCAATTCGGCAAAATAGCGATTGATTCGGTAGTTACTAATCCCCCAGGAGAGCATAGCACCCAGAACGAAGACAGCCGCAATTTGGGTCCAGCGCTGCCAATTGATAAACGTTGTATCTTTAGGAAAGTGCCGCTTTTCAAGTTTTTCCCATTCCTGATCAATCACATCGTCAGTAATTTGTAACTCAGCTTCGGCAGCAAACCAAATTTTTTGCAGTTCATTAAAGTGCGTTTGATTCTCCGAACTTTCCTGAAGCCAAGTGTCCAGCTCTGTCCATTCATCCTCAGTTAAAAGGCCTTCAAGATAGTTCAGAATTAATTGATCGGTATTTTTATGTGTCTTCATTTTTGAATGTTTCTTATTTATTGTTCTGTTTTTCTACAGAATGTAATTGTTGTTTAAGGTATTTCAAAGCCCGGTAAATTTGCACCTCAACCGTTTTGGGCGAGATGGAAAGCTGCCTGGCAATTTCTTTGTGCTTCAATCCTTTTTCACGACTCAGAGAGAAAATCTTTCGACATTTCTCGGGTAATGATTCGATGGCTTGGCGAATTGTTTCCTGCAATTCTTTTTCCTGAAGTTGGTCGTGAGCATTTTGCTGATAAAAATGATTTCGTTGTTGTTGCAAATGGAAGCTGTTCAAGTGAAGGTGATTGGTGTTCGTTTTCTTTAAGTAATTAATACATTGATGGTGAACCGCGCGGTACAAATAGGCTTTTACCGACTGATTGATTTCCAATTGCT
Organism: Sunxiuqinia sp. sy24; assembly: GCF_052677165.1. Lineage (NCBI taxonomy): Bacteria > Pseudomonadati > Bacteroidota > Bacteroidia > Marinilabiliales > Prolixibacteraceae > Sunxiuqinia > Sunxiuqinia sp. sy24. The sequence continues at coordinate 189,805 of NZ_JBQYLH010000004.1, read as the reverse complement.
CGCGTTTTTCCCAGAGGTAGGAGAAAACATCCTGAAGGATATCTTTGCACGCTTCTCCTGAATCAACATACTTTCGGGCAAAACCATACAGTTCCTTGTAATATTTTTCGAACAATTTGCGGAAGGCTGTTCGGTCTTCGCACACAAGTCGATCCAAACATTCAACATCCGACTCTTGCGACGGATCTTCCTTCGGACGCAAAACCGACAATACCTTTGAGGTGTGGTTCAATTCAGCCTCCTGAAAAGGCGGTATGGCCCAGGCAGGAACAGATGAACTTAAGAATGAAACAGAGCGGTTTTCAGCTTTCATTGTAAATAATCTTCTTTGGTATTCTGTTTCTAAGGCAATTCAAACCAAAAGATCACTTACAAGCAAACTGATTATTTTCTGTTTTTTTGACTAAAGAAATTGTTTTAAGCCAACTTTAAGTCGTTTCAAACTCCGAAAGATGAAGGTTTCAACGGTTTTGGTTGAGAGGTTCAACTGCTCTGCTATTTCTTTGTGACTCAAGCCTTGTTGCCGGCTAAGAAGAAATACCTGTTTTTGTCGTGGAGGAAAAAGCGATACCTGCTGATCGATAAGATAAAGTATTTCTTTATGGTCGAGGTTATTGGTGGAGTCGCTACTCTGGAGTAGCATGTAAGCATATCGCGTATTCCCCAAAGCTTGTCTCTTCTGTTTTTGAATGTAGTTCAGACTCTTGTTACGCACCATGCGATACAGGTAAGCAGCCAGCGAATAACGAATAGGCACGTTTTTTCGTTCTTGCCAAAACTGCGAGAATGTTTCCTGAATAATATCTTTGCTGGCCTCCTGCTCTTGGGTGATACGCAAGGCATAAAAGAACAGCGGCTTGTAGTAGGAGCGAAAAAATAGATTGAAAGTTTTTACGTCTCCACGATTTAACTTCGCAATCAACTCCTTTTCGGGAAGAGATATGTATTTGTCCTGTCCCAACTAGATGATGATGATTTCTGTTTTTAAAAAACCTTAAGTTAAGGACAAAATTACTTCCATCCCAATAGTTGGGTGGAAAGTTATTTCGTTGGAGAATAAGTCCAGTCGGAAAAACACGACCGCATTGGTTCGGTTGGCTTTTTGTGGTTATTTAGATACAAGTTTAGTTTGACTAAAAGGAAACTCAGATGCTATATTGGAGCGAATTTTCAAGAGGACGATTAAGCTTTCAAGCTGATAAAGGTAGATGAAGGCGATAGAAAACTTTTGAATACTATTGTTTCCGATCGCCTTCATGGGTTTATTGTTCGTAATGGGGTGAATTTGTGTGATCTGCACAGTATCGATAGTCCAAGTTTCAGTTAAACAGATGTTTGTCTGCTTTTTCTTGTAGACCTTTCGCGAGGATAGTCTATTTGCAGGATTTTTTTATTGCTTTTATTCACTTTGATTGTTTGGTTGAACGATGTCTTTCAGGCGTTTTTGAGGGCTAAGCTTGAGTTGGGTAATTTCACCATTGCTGGCCTTACAATCGATAATTGCCTTATTGGGCGCATGTAGTCTGAATTCTACGTCCCAATCTTTAGGCCAGGCAGGGAGCAGATAAATTTTGTCGTCAACTGCTTGTAGAAGCATTTCCTGAAGGCCAATCATGCCTGATCCTCCCCAGTTATGATCAGGAACATAGTCGTGTCCTGGCCCCCAGAAGCTTGGAAAACGTCTTCCGGAATCTTGCATCTTTAAGATGCTTACTTTTTTAGCTTCCTCAGTCAGTCCCATCCGGGCACAAAAAATGGCATCCTGATGCCAGGATATGAAATTTTTCCGATCATCCAGCAGTCCGCTATTCCAAGTGTTAACGGCAACAGTCAGACCTGGAAGACCCACGCCATAGAACCCATAAGGAAAGACTGGGTACATTTCAGGTATATCTGAATTAATTCGCTCTGGGAGTTTTTGGGCAGCAACGATGATCTTCTTTCCTTTGTGATTGGTATAAGTCATGTCCGGAACATACTTAAGCTGATTTTGCCAGTAGTCCTTTTCCTCTGCAGCAAGTAGTTCGTCGGGCAAGGTTTGCATAGCCTGAATTACTGCGATTAATGCTGCACTAATGTCGGTCGGGTTTTTAATGTCCTTAAATGTCTCGCAAGCTGTTGAGGGATAGATCACCAGTTTGTCGTTTTCGTCAAACGGCTTTCCTGTTCGCTGTATTTGCCGGTACTTGTAATGTTCGAAGAAAAAATTCAGGGAACTTTTAATAAAAGGAAGGTATTCGCGAATTGTTTTTCCTGAATATTCATAGTATTTCAGAATCATAAACGCAAATTCTAACTGGTTGGTGTAGTGAAGTCTTACCCATTTGTTAGTCAGTGTTCCGTGTTCCAAATCATCCGATCGCTTTCGGGGGCCACTTTCAAATCCCCATGTTCCCGCAGCTGGCAGTCCAAATGTTTCCGGATGTTCTGTAAAACTGCATCCTTCATGTCCCCAATATACCTTAGTTCGTAATTCCGTATTTTTTAAACTTCGTGAGTAAAATTTGAATTGGGAGTGCATCATGTCAAAGTCTCCAGACTTGAGCATAGGCCAGTAAACCAGTCTTTGGTTCTGAGCGGTATGGCTTCCACCTCCCCAAGTACGGTAGTCAGGTGTTCCGTGATTAGGCAGATTATATTGCTTTACAAAAAACGGATCAACCGTAAATAGGCCCCCGTTAAATTTGGTAGGGTAAGCGCCATAGGCATTGCAGCCCAATTGGTATCGGAATAACTGGTAGTTGCGTCCTGCTTGCCAGGCCGGATCGGTTGGATCATTTTTTTCAGCATTAATAAAGATGTAACTTCTTTCCCAGTAGTTGTGCCACCAGGTTTTAGTTTTTGCCCATTCAGCGCTGCTACTGAAGGACAAGTTGGATGAAAGAAGATCTTTTTCCCATTGCTTTATCGTATTTGTTTGATCGGTATGTAGTGCAAATTTAACCTGATGTTTTTTAGCTGGCTTTTCTGATGTGAGAGACCAATACGTGAAAGGCGTATCTACGTATTTTCCCGATCCGGTTCCGGCATGAATCATACCTTTTCCAAGCATTAATCCTCCAAAAGTTAGATTCTTTTGGGGGTTAGTCAGTTGGTCTTTGACCGCTGTAAGTCCTTGCTGGTTGATGCAAAAGTCAATCAGTAATTTGTCCGAGCGATTCCGGTGATACCAAAGAACGGCATCCTTATGGTAGCGAATACTATCCCGATAAGTAACCACATCTCCCTCATAAGCTGAATAGCTAAAGCAGGCACTTCGCTCTTGCATGGGAAGTTGACGGTCTGCGGTACGCCAGTTTTCGTAAAAAGCTGTTAGCTTCACTTCCGATGTACTTGTGAGCGAAACGTTGATGTGCGGTTTAAAAACATCCACCCACAGATTGATGGTGACTTTTTCTTTTCCATTTTGACCAATGATCTGGATGTATCCGTCATGCAGTTTTAGTTCTTGAGAAAAAACGGACTCGGAATCAGTAAAAATATTGGGTTCTAAACGTAAGCGTCCCCGTCCTAATTTTAGCAGTTGGTTGTTTTCATCAAATGCACCAGATCGGGAAATGTAGAAGAGAATGTCCCCATTTTCAACCCATACATTACATCCAATATCGCCACCACCTAAAGGCATGGACTCGCTGCTGTTTTTACTCTGTGAAGTCCAGTTGATATTGTACCTTTTCAGTTGTTTTTCCAGCTCTGTACCTGTTGTTTGTACTAGGAGCAGACAGAAAAAAAGGCAGGCCGTTAGTTTATACATATGAAAGATGTTAAGAAAAAAATGATATTGGTTATTTTATTGGATGCCAATTTTATTGAAAGGAATGTTTTTGAATTCCTTTATTTTGAGGAAAAGTAGCGCATCTTCTTTTAACCCAAAATTCTTTTGCCCCATGTCAATAAATCCCGGGTCCTCATTTGTTTCCCAGTTGCTTTCCTTATAATCCAGCCATTCTTTTTTGCCATCCAGTAATTGTTTTACATCAACAAACACATTGTTTTCAACCAGGTTGCGTTGCGGCAAAGTAGGATTATCAAAATAGTTTACCAAATGAGGATATTGGGTGCTGTAAGGCGGATTTTTGTAATTCACAGCCTTCAGCCGTTTTTCAAATAAACCGTTTTCATCCAGCAAGCCTTTTGACCAGTTTTGCAATCGGTTATCGATATGAATTCCGATTTTATTTCCTATGAAAATATTGTTTTGGTAGATGTTATCAGAACCGCCCCCTAAAAGAACATTCCATTTTCCGGCTTGGTAGAAAACGTTGCCAAACACGGTCATGCCGCAGGCCCCATCGTCGTGATAAACGGCGCAAGTATTAAAATGATCCGGAATATTTTCGAAATAATTGTATCGAACAATGTTGCCTTGTTCTGCAGGATTACGACCATAATAAATTGCTCCCTGGTCTTCAACTTCAAGACATACATCGTGCAGGTAGTTGTACTCAATGAGGTTGTTATTGCCAAACATGAGGTAGATGGCCATGCTGGGAGTATTGTATATCTCACAATGACGGACTGCATTGCCCACTCCTGTTAAATACACCGCCGGACGATAGGATTTTTCAATGCGGTTTAAATCATGGAACAAACAATTTTCGACGAGGTTATTTCCTGTTTCTAAAGTAAGCAGGTTGCCACCTCCAAGAATTACACCTCCTGCTCCAAGGTTATAAAAATGGCATCCAATAATTTTGTTGTTCTTACCTCCTTCTCGATTAAACGTTGAATTAGCATATAAGTGTTGCTGTAAGCTTCCTACAATACCAGCTTGTGCCTCTCCTGTCCCTTCATGCCGATAGTCAGCAAATGGTTTAATGCCTTTTCCTACGGTAATACCCAGGCTGCCTAAGTTACGGAAGGTACAATTTTCGATGGTAATATTTTGAGTATTGCTTAGGGCTATTCCCAATCCTCGGGAACATTCAAAAGTGATACCTGAAATACTTACATTTTGGGTCGATTCGAGTATTAAAAAAGGTTGTTCCAAAATGGAGAACTCCAATGATTCGATTGCTTGTTCATCTGAAATAAAATGTAAAACACCTTCTTCCCGGTCAATATAGTATTCTCCCGGAGTGTCCAACTCGCATAGTAAATTTACGCCGTACCATTGTCGCCAAGATTTATCGTAGCCAAAACCATAAAGAGTGGCTGATGCTGTTGTAATTGTATTTTCCTTCGAATTTATGTTGGCGATTTTTACCATATCATCGGCATAGCCCCACATAAAGTATCCGGCCATCCAGGGATCTTTCTCGTTTGCCCATTTATCTATGCGCGAATTTTCGTATTTGATTACCCCTCCACGATTCGTAAAATCATCATTTCGAGGAATAGAGCCTTGCTTCAGTACCTTCCCCATAGGAAGCATCTTTTGGTTTGGCCAACGCGATAAGTGCATGGGGATTTTATTGACAAATATTTCGCCCCAGGCATTGCCATAGGGACGAGCAAATCCAACGTTCCGCAAGCTTCCATAATTGGTGATTCCAGCTTTTTTTAGCTTGACGGTGTAGTAATTTTCGGGAGCGTCATCACCGGAATTTTTTTGGATGAATTTTAGGGGGATAGAGGTGCCTCCGGTGAAAAAAACCGGATCATTAGGGTGTCCTTGTATCGCAATATTAGATAAGCTTTCATCGAGTGAAAGTGTTTTATTGATGGGGTAGGTTCCTCCTTCCAGATGAATGGTTACGAACGACTGGTCGCCGTTTGCTCTATTGGCTTGGACAACATTTAATGCTTTTTGGAGTGATGCAAATGGTTGCGTTTGGCTTCCCGAATATTGATCGCTTCCGGTAGGGGAGACAAAAAGACGATTTTCTTTTGCTGCAAGTGATGTGAAAAACAAGAGCCCCAAAAGGACAAAGCTGAAATTGAATGTATGATTCATGTGGATTTATTTTTTCGTTATATACCTACACTTTTTCCGTCCAAATCCCACTCAGGGTTTACCTGAATGCCTAAGTGCTTCAGAGCCGTAACTGCAATGTCAACAACATTGACTTGTTGATTAAGTTGGCCTTTTTTGACATTATTCCCGTTGGCAATATAAAAGATGGTGGTATGTTCCGGGATATCTTTTCCATGTCCGAAATTGCTACCTCCATGATCGGTTGAAACTAAAATTAGCCAATCTTCGGTATGGAAAGTTGGCCGTTCTTTTATGGCCTGAACCATTTTGCCAACTAATAGGTCTGCTTTTTCGATTGCTTTTAAATATTGCTGACTTTCTGTTGTATAGTCATGCTTGTGTCCGGCTCCGTCTACTTCATCCAATTGGACAAACAGGACATCCGGATCGCTATCTTTTAACAAATCAACAGCTCTGCGGGTTACTTTTTTATCTGTCAGGAGATAGTTGGCAATATCGGCATCACCTTCTTGCAAAATGTTATGAATGGGGCTCCAGTTCACCACCGAATAAGTTTTCATCGTTGGATTTTGTTCTTTTATCCGATGGAAGAAATGTGGATATGCTGACAGGTTCGGGTTTTTATATTCATTTGATATTACTTTATGCTTCTCGTGCCATACACCGGTAAGCATTCCGGTCCAGCAAATACCGCTGCTACTAATTGGGTCGGTTTTCGCATTAAAAGAATAGGCTCCGTTTTTCCATAACTGATCCAGGTTGGGCGTGTGGGCTTTCAACAAACAATCAGGTTTGCAACCATCAATACCAATAATTAGTACTTTGTTTTGTGCAGTGGCAAGAGTTACTGTAAATGACAAAATCATTAATATAATGACACTTCTTGTTGCTTGATAGCCCAGCTGTGTTGCTTGTTTTTTCATCATCGTTTATTTTAGAATGAATACTAGCGAAAAAGATAATAGTATTATAATCAGGTGTATTGATTTCATCCTTTAGGTTGGATTAATGGTTTGCCATCTGTTCAATTACATCTGTTAATAATTGAAATTCTTCATCAACAAACTTCGTATCGTAGGCTTGTATCTTTAGTTCTGTATTTAAAATGTTATGCATAATTTCTTGGTGGTTTTTCTCTTTTAATTTTGCAATAGCCCATTCAGTGTAAGCGTTGTTTTCTCTGTTTTTCTGAAGTAATTCTTCAAGCATTTCATGCTTCTCAAAATTTTGCAAAATCTTTAATTGAAGGTATAATTTTGAACTCTCATATAGGTATTCGGGGGTGTGGTGTTTCATGATTTGATGGAAGTATTGCTTGGCTTTTTCGATATCTCCTTGTTTTTGATAAGCTAGAGCCAACAGATAATTGTCCAGCCTTTCATCAACATCGTAATGTTTACCAACTCCTAAATGTTTGGGCCATTTTTTAGCATCTTGTGCGTATTGGATGGCTGAATTATAATCTTTATTGAGATACGCTTTGAGGGCTTGACGAATGTAAACTTCATGGTAAATAATTCGACCTTCAGTTGCTCCTTCGAACGGTAATACTTTAAAATCTTTTAAAAACATCGCACATTGCTCATATTTTTTGGAGTCTAATAAAATGCGGGCATAAAGCATTCCCAAAGACGACATTTCCGGGTGTCTTTCAAATAGGGTCTTGGCCTTTTTGCTGGCAGTATTCAAATCGCCGATCTCTTTGTAATAATTGATCCAAGCAAGTTGAAGACGCCAGTTAGTTTTATCGAAGGTATTGGCACGCGTCAATGTTTGCAGTTTTAGCGATTCATCCTTGGGGAATAGCTTCAGTTTGGCCAGATAAAAAGGGACAAAATCAGGTTCATCATTGCATTGCAGAAATAATTGCTTTGCTTCCTGAATATTTCCTTTACTCCATTGCTGCAAAGCCAGATAGTATTTTAGTTTCCAAAGATTGTTATTGGTTATAAAGTAGCGTAATATGTTTGCCGTTTCTCTTCGGTGAGGGAATATCATATCAGCAGGCATTTTTAGTACTTCGTTCAGCTTTTCCTGTTGGTGTTCTTGATCCAGAAAAGCCAACCATAAAGATACGATAGCCTGGTTTGGTGATAACTTAAGCAGTTCTTGAGCTTCCTGTTTTGCTCCATAGCTGAGGTAATCTGAGGCTAATTCTAAATAACTTTCGGCTGGGAGTTCGTTGCTTACTTGCTTCTGAACATCTTTTTCTTGGTGTATACCCCACCTAAACAGTTCAAAATGATAGAAAAGGCTAGTTGCGTCGGCATTATAAATACAGTCTAATACTTTCTTGGCTTTCTTTTGCAGGTTCATTTTTCGATACAACAAAGCCTTTATTTTAAGGGCAGAGACATTGTTAGAATTAAATGTCAAGGCCTTTTCGATGTATTCTAATGCTTCTTGCCACTTTTGCTCAGCCATCAATATTCGAGCTAATGAGGTATAGGAGGCTGTTCGGTAGCTAACGTCTTGGGAGGCTATTGAATAGCCGCTTTTTGCCCTGTTTATCTTACCTAAGTCTTCATTGATTAAGCCATAGAGGTAATTGGCTAATCCGTCATAAGTATTTATTGCCAGTGATCTTTTTACGTTTTCTAGCGCCTTGGAGAGATTTTGCTTTCTGTAGTAGCTTAATGACAACCGATTTAATGCAGGCGCATAGCTTGGTTCTTTTTCCAGGCTGGCTATGTAAGCTGTATGCGCCTCTGTATATCTTCGTTGCTTCTCTAGTTCAAGTCCCTTGCAATACAAACCATAAGCCGATTCCCAATTGAATTTATCGTCTGGCAATACCGGACGATCGGTTGAATTATCGATAAGGTTTGAATGATACATTAATAAATTATTGCCAAGCTCAACGCTAAAGTCTTTTTCTTTCGGGAGTAATATTGTTTCCTCAACTAATTCAAGAGGACTAAGCTTTACTTTTTTTCTGAAGACTTCCTCTTGCCCTACCTTTACGACTAATTCTTCATTCATGGGGCGAAGTGGGCTTAATCTCAATATTAGTTTTTCTCCCTGTCGTTCGGTATTTAATACGGCATACTCTGACGCAGCTACCATGCCTTTCGTTTCTTTTAGTGGAAACCAAATTTCATGCATTACATCGGCATCATAAGGTGTAAACTCCCGGTGTTTAAAAGGAGTGAACGTACTGCTGTGGGCGGCTTGGTTGAAAAGTTTTCCTGCTTGATATTCGATATATTGACCATTGGTGTCGGTCAATAGATCTTCCCATATCATGCCTTGTTCCGAAAGCCCCCAAATCCATATTTTTTTTCCCGGTTTATCATCATAACTGGCATGATGGGCAAAGCCAAAATCATCGTCATGCCAGTAGCCCCCGAAAAAATCAGAATAAGTACCCAAAACGTGGTAGGATTTGTAGATACCAAAGTCATTGTTCTCGTACCTTGAAATGTCTCTATCATTGTCTATCGGCCAGTCGCCCAATTCGCCTCCGTGGCCGATCCGTTGGTTGCCCGGATAAATAAATTCCAGGTTGCCATCTGCTTTGGCTGCTGCATTCATCCAGTGGTAATAGCTTACCGGAATCTTATTGGTGTTGAACCAGGAGACTTTGGTTTCAAAATAGGCCTTGTCTTTTTCTAGTTTGATTTCCACGTTCCATTTGGTGCGCGAAGGCAAATCCAAGGCGCCAACTACACAGGAAACACTTCCATCAGAATTTTCTTTAAGGGCGTAATCTACCGGTGTAGCACAGGTGGGTATGTGACCGATATCTCCAAAATTGTATTCCAGCCCTCCAGAGGACCATGCCCCGCGCATAGCGACATCACGAAATTTGACGACATCGTTGAAATATAGAAATTCCTTTCCAGTTGATTTTTCGATGGCTCCCCAAATTTTACCACCTACAGCAGGGCAAACATACACCTTAATATATGGATTTTCCAGAACAACCATTTTCCAGTCCTTAGGTGATCCCACATCGGTATAGCCGTCAAACCGGAAGTAAGGATATATTCGATTGATGGAGGGAACCGGGTCAGGTTCAGAGAACATATAGGTATTCATGTTCAGGCTTTCCTCGTAAATGCTTGCGTTTTGCGCTTTGGCTGGTTGCATGGCGAATCCGGCTAACAGAAAAATGAGTATCGCTTTTATATCCATTTGGTTAATTGTTTTTAATTCTTATAGCCTCTAAGATAATCGTTTGAAAAGGCTTAAGTATAATTCTGTGACGGCTGCTGGAACCTACAATTGATTCCACGTTATTCTCATCTTCTTTCCAAGGGCTTTTTAAACTAAAGGAGCCTCGATATTTTTCTGGAAGTTCAAAAAGCTCATTGAGTTTAAGTTCATATTCTACTGATTTATCGTTGGGATTACGTAAGGACAGGATGCCTTTTTCGGGCGACCACGATGCAAAGCCATAAACTTCCATATTAATCGGACTTCCGCCAATCCAATGCGTATCTTTTAGAATTGATTCGTTGGTTTTGGCCCATTTAGCGGCTTCGGCAAGTACTGGCCAGAATTCGGGTTTCATTCGGTCGTGGCTGATATACAACTCCTGCAAAGCTGAGCCTGCGGCAAAAGAAGACCACACCATATCTTTGAAATCATCAATGCTATCATTAATACATTTGATCGGGTGTCCCAAATTGGCGTAGGCAATTCCGACAGTCATGATAGAGTTTAACGGATAATTCGGAGCTTTATTCACAATATTATTGTGCAGTGTTCCATCGCGGTAAGTCATAAATTTCTGCGTACGTGTACCTTTGCCAGCCATGTGTAAGTCGCCCGATCCACGCCAGGTACAATCGGCATATTTCAACCAAAACGGCGATGGCCAAGAGCCTACGGTAATATTTACAAAGACATCGGGATTGTGCTGCCGAAGCGTTTTTATCAGTCGTGCGCCTGCTTCCATATCTGGCAAATATTTTGGATTAGAACCGCCAAAGCCATCGAATTTGAAATAGTTGACTTTGTAATTGTTGAGCATATCCAAAGCTCTTTCCTGAAAGCGTTTGTAGTAGTTTGGGCCAGCTAAACTCAGTCCGCGATCATTGGTCTCCAGTTCTTCACGGTGGGCCGATTCAATGCGGCGGCGCTGTGCTTCGAGGTAACCACCAAAGGGCGACATCCAAACACCAATGCCCGAATTATACTCTTTGCAGAGTTCAGCCTGCGGGGCAAACCCATTTGGAAATTTCGCAGGATCGAAATACCACACACTGTCCAGATTGTCCCATCCATCGTCGAAGACAAATGAATTTAGTTGAATATCGAATGGTTGAATGAATTTTTCATTCCAGGCATGCATGCGCTCTATCAGTTGTTTCGATGTAAAACTGGAAGCTCCATCATCCGTAATATCCCACCAGCAGTTGTAGTGCAGAAATTGTTGATACGGACGAGCTCGTTCGCGCTCAGTGTAGTAAAGAAATGCTCTGCGTTCTTGCCCTTCCGGCGCAACGCCCATTACTGACCATTCGGAAATTGTTTTTCCCGGAACCAGTTCATCTTCCCGGTTTATATAGAAGTTGAGAAACCCATCCGTTTTTCGATGGATGTGAAACGTTCCGGTTGCTACTTCCGGATTGGAAAGTTCAGCCTGAAGTGTATATTGTTTCGTTGTGTCGAATTGTTCCAACATTAACCGATAAAAATTACTTCCTCCGGCACCGTTCAATGGGTGTTTGTCGCTTGCGATGGGCTGTCCGTTTTTGAGTAAGGTGACCGATTCGATATTGTAATTGGCGGCTCCACCAGCGTGTTCAACCGAAATTATGTATTCGCCTTGGGCATCAATTATTTCCGAAATATTAATTTCAGCTTGGGTGATGCTACCAATACTTCGTGCTAGTAATGCTTTGCTGTGTGCAATAGGGTGTTCCAATCCAAAGAAAAAGTTTTTGAATTCGATGGTTGACCCGAGTACCGATCCGGCATAGCTGGCTCCTCTAAGTTTTCCATCGAAAAAAATCACTTTGCTTATTTCAATAGCTTCCTTCATTGCTTTTATTTCGATGTTCTGGCGAATGTAATTCGAGCCATTGCGTAGTTGTGCTTTCCAGCGAATAGCAATATTTCCATTCTCTTCAATCAGTAATGCAGATATTTCTTTTCCTGCAAAACGGAGTGCCTGCGTTGGTAGACTGTCGGTTGCTACAATATTACTTACTTTTGGTCTTTCCTGAAGCTGAAAATCGAGGTTGGTCAGTTGATTGCCATCTTCCAGTTCGATAGCGAAAAGTGTAATATCCTCCAGATTAACTGATTGTTGATCGTATTTGTTGGTGAGCTCACGAAATAAGATCGAATTATTCTCAATGCTCCATTTCGCGTTAAGTGCTTCATTGGATAAAATCAATTCTGTTTGCGTCAAGTCACACCTAGCTTCAGCCGGGTATTTGCCAGGGAAGAATGGAATTTCTTGTGTAATGGAATTGCTACAGGCCGTTACTATCAAAAAAATAAACAGTATGACTATAAGGTGTTTTCCTCCATGCCTGTGGCGGCTTTCAGTGCCGAATTGTATATTAAATCGATCCATTTTGTTTTGATTTAGGAAGTTATAGTTATTATATGTTTTTTTTTGCCACCTCTTTCAGATGGGAAAATAATTAACTGTTCAGCAGGCGAATCCACAAAGGGACTATATACCAAGAAAATCAGATCCACCTTCAAAAATATACCTTTTCTCTTTTGATATTACTTACTACATTAATTCCATTTAGAATAACACGTGTTATTCTAAATGGAGTAATGGTGGATTCGAGCAGGATTAGGAGTTTGTTCAAGTAGATCCTCTTCTGCTGTAGTAGCTTTTCCAGTATTTATAGGACTTTCTTTATCCTCATTTGCGTGTGTCTCATTTGATTAGTCTGATTCTTTTATGTTAATTTGATTTTGACTTAAGTTATAGACTATTTGTGTTGTAATAGTTTTGTTAAAAATATTTGTGCTGTTGGGTTTGTTTTTAGTTTGTTAACGAACTCCAATTCACAAATAATAATTTCACCTTTTCCTAAGGGGAGTTCTGCCACGGCAGCAGCTTTGCCATCGTCTTTTACCCAGTTCGTATTGCCGCTTGATAAAATAGGACTCCATCCTTCTGCAATAACAATTTTGTTTAGGAAAGGCATAATATATTCTTCTTTTTCGTCAAACCACATTCGGAAATCGAATGGTCTGGCATCTTTTGTGAAGCGGTGACCTGTTTGCGGCGATGCAAAATAGTAGCTTCCCATTGAGGTGTTTTGTACTGTTATTTCAGTGTCTCCAATTTGGTGTTTACCAACGGGGACATCAAAAAGAATGATTCGTTTGCCTGATTTGGCAAGCTGTTCAAATTCTTCCTTATTATTGTTGAATAACTGAAAGTCGTTTATCAGAATAATATCGGAAGAATAAAAATCTTTATTATTCTCAATTTGCAATGTTTCTAAGATGTATTGAGCTTGTGCAGTTGTGTTTCCCATTGCTGTAACTTTCTTGCTTGCAGATGAGTTTTGGGCTGGAAAAACATCTAGATTGTTCACGGTTGCATCAATTTGTTTTCCGTTTCCATCAAAAAGTGCTGCCCGCAACTGATAAGTTGTTCGTTTGTTTACTTTTGGAGTTTTAAACGAAATATTGCCCTGAAAACGTGAGCTGTTTGCCGGGATATCGGTGTTGGATTGTCCGGAGTATACTACTCGGCCATTTTGTTCCAATTGATACTTCAGCACATAATCTTGAGGTGTTGTGTTCGGATCGTGACATATCCAGGTTTCAAACTTAGTTTGTTCGCCACTCCAAAAGTGATGTCGGTCGGTGCGTAACGATACAATGGTTGGTTTCAATGCTTCCTGATAAGCAAAAAAGCCTTTTTTGGGGTTGCGGTCAACGTCCATAATGGTTTTCATCCAACCGGCAGGCCAGGCGTCGATAAACAGGTGCATCGCAAAAGTGACCATGTTGGTATCGCGACGGAAGGCTTCAGTAACCGTTTCCAATGCCCAGGCTTGATGTTCATGGCTGGCTTCGACCCAATCTATTAGTGAGTATTGGGTATTGTACCACATGTAATGAAACTTATGGGTTTGGGCGGCATAAATTCGGTTGGCCGTCCAGTTTTTCTCGTCGGCTTTGTTTTTTGGTAACCATTCTTTCGGATAATACTTATACATGGTTTCCACAGGGTCTAGTGCTTCAGCTCCAAACTCACCACAGCCATAGTACCAGCCGGGTTTTACCCATTGCCAGTACCCGCGTACCAGTTTCCCTATTCCCAAGCCTTGTCCGTTATACCAGGTATTATAGCAATGGTTATCGGGTAGCCCGGGCGTCGGTGGATCATAATCTCCATCGCTTTTCTTGATAACCCGATCGGGGTTCTCTTTATGAATGGCTTCATCCATTGCTCTAAAAAGGGAAAAGTACTCCTCAGGTTGAGCCATATTGCGATGGGGGTGTCCTTCTCCGTTGGGGAAGCGTTCGTTAATGTAGGTTACTAGAATATTGCTGGGATGGTTTCGGATCAGGCGTTCCATTTCAGCACTTTGCCGAACACATTCTTCCCATTGGTTATAGCGAATGCCACCAAAAGTAGGGAAATCTGTTTGCAGCATGATTCCCAGTTTGTCGGCATATTCGTATATCTCGGGTTGTACCGGGCGTTGGGTTAAGCGGATAAAGTTCATATTGCAAACTTTTGCAAGTAATAGGTCGTCGATTAATTGATCCCAATCTTTTTGGTAAACATCCTGTTGTAAGAACCCCATGGAGTTTGCCCCTCGTAAGCGAATTTTTTCATTGTTGAAATAGAGTCGTCCTTTGGGAATCGAAACAGTATCCATTTTAAAGGAACGCATACCAAAAGATTGTTTGTAGGTGTCTGTTACCTGCTTATTTTCATTCAGAACTTTTACTTGCGCTTGGTAAAGCCAAGGTGTTTCGTTACTCCACGAACGGAAGTCGGACATGGGAATTTTATAGAAGAAGTAGTTAACGCCATAGCCTAGCTTAATACTGCTTTGTTCCCAATCGGTTGGTTTCTGCAAATCTCCAATACCCGGAATATGCAGGGCAGAAGGAATAATGAGGGAGTCTTTTAGCACCGTAGCTTCAAAGTTTTGCCCAAAAACTGAAATTTGAAAAGTAACAGGAAGGCGTTCTTCATTAAAATTATTCACTTGAAGCCTTAGTTCAGCCATTCCTTCGTCATATAGTGGGCGGACAAAAACATCTTCAATATGGATGGCGTTGCGTGTTTCCAGGTAACAATCCTGATAGATTCCCATGCCGGCAGCGCATTGATGGCCGCCATCGTTAAAATTGTCATAACCTAATCCGGTAACACCGTATATTTTATCTCCAAATATTCGTTCTTTTCCTGCGGCAACAAAGCCGGTTGTAGTGTAGTCGTTTTCAACTTTCACCAATAAGGTATTTTTGCCTGTCTGGGTAAATTTGGAAACATTAAATTCGAATGGTGCGAAAAAACCTTCGTGGGAGCCAACATAAGTGCCATTCAAAAATACACTTGCTTTGTAATCTACTCCTTTAAAACATAGGAAAAGTTCCTGTCCGTTTAGAGTTTCTTCAGGAATGTTCAACTCTTTAAAATAGTAGGTGACGGCTCTTCCGTATGGAGCATCAAAATGAGGAACAGTTACTTGTTCCCATGTTCCTTGTCCTTGCAAGATGGCAATAAAGTTCTTTTGATCTTCTGTTGTTTCCTGTCTCCATTGAAAGTTTTTCAATGGTATCCTTTTTCGATAGCTTGTAATTTGTGGTGCTAACTCTTTCAGGAAAGGGAGGTAGGTATTACGAGCTTGCTGAAGTTGTTCTTTTACTTGTGCTGGAGTGCGCTGAGGAGTTTGGACAACAAATTTATTTTTGTCGTTCCTGTCGAAAGGAAGGACGATATCGGGTAAAACTGGAGGTATTTTTTCTTCGAGCAGCTTGTAGCGCTCATTCTGGATTTTATTGCCTATTTCGGCAAAGAAATCTTGTTGAGCAATGCAGTCTATTGGATTTGCAAATGTGCAAAACAGCAAAACAAATAAGGCAGGAGGAAATAATCTTTTTATAAACATGAGCTACTCTTGTTGAAATTCTAAAAATTGAAAGTAGATGTCACCAGTAGTGTACTGATGACATCTACCCTTTTAAATTCAAGGATGCTACAAATTAGTATCCCGGGTTTTGTTTAAATTCTGAGCCAACATTCCGGTCGATAACTGACTGGGGAATTGGAAACAGATTATTGTGTTCTTTAATTGTGCTTTGTGAAAGAGGATATCCAAAACGTCTGGTACGATCATAGATCAAACCTAGTCGTCCGAGTGTCAAAGTTCTGAATTCTTCACCATAAAGCTCACGCAGACGCTCGTCCAGAATATAATCAATAGTAACATCTGACTCTGAGATTAAAGGTGCCTGAGCACGTGCTTTGATTACATTAATGTCATCAGCAGCTTTATCTTTTTGCCCTTTTCCCAAATAGGCTTCGGCACGCAATAAATAAGTTCCGGCCAAGCGCATCACATAGAAGTCGGGAACAAATCCATTGTCGGGTTTACCATCCTTGTGTTTATCTGTTCCGAATTTCTGGAAATTTGGATAAATGTACCACATTGAATCTTCTTTTGCTGTGAGAAATGATTTTGGAATCAGATCACCTTCGGCATAAGAAACTCCATCAACGGTTACATCAGCAGCAAAGTAATATTTGCGTTTAACGCTTGATTCAAGATTCCTGATATCGTTTTCTGTATTTTGCCAAATGCCATAATTAACATGGTCAGTACCTCTTAAAAAAGCAACTCCACGTCCGGTAGTATCAGTTGCAGCACCACTGTAACCTGCTTTACTAAACAGCCAATACCTGTTCCACATGGCGCGTTCAATGGTTGGACGACCATAATTAACAGTTCCTCCTGGCAAGTTATATTCGAATTGAGCAACCCAAATGGCTTCTTTATTCCCGGTTTGATAATTGTGATTTCCCATTCGGAACAAATCCCAATAGACGGTTTTTCCTGGCTCATCGGCTCTAAGGCCAAAGCGCTCAGTCATTAATTGATAATCGCCATCAGTACCATCAATAACCCTTGTGGCAGCAGCAATCGCGCCATCCCAATCTTTTAGGCAAATATTAATCTCAGCTAATAAATGATCAGCAGCGGCTCTCACAACTCTCCCGGGAGTATCTGTCGTTATTGGCAAATTAGATTTTGCAAATTCTAAATCGTCTTTAATAAATGCATAGCACTCTTCTTTTGTATTTCTTGCGAAATCTACTTTAGGTTCTGTTACTGGGGTGTCAATAATGGGCATACCTCCATAAATATTCACTAAGTTGCGATATGACCAGGCTCTGAAAAACCGACCTTCCGCAATTATCCCATTCTTTTCGACTTCACTATTCCATTTAACACCTTCTTTTTGGGCTGCATCAATAACAGTATTGGCATATTTGATCATTTGAAAATTGATGTTATACCAATTGGAATTATAGCTCTCAAATTCATTAACCAATGTCCAGTCGTTGTATGCCACATCCTCTGCCAGAGCATAGTGCATGGCATCCATTCCATAGCCATTTTGCCATATATTGGCAGCACCATCACCCGAGTTGTACATCGATTGCAAAGTTCTATAGTTTGATCCTAACAATGATTCGAACTGAGACTTACTTAAAAAAGCATTGTCGGTGGTAAGTGCATCCTTTCGCTGTTCGCTTAAGAAGTCAGCATCCGATTCACAGCCAGTAAGAAAAAAGAAACCAGCTGCTACTATAATTAATATGTTTTTATATAATTTCATAGTCTTGACTTTGTTTTCCAGATTTATTAAAAACTAAGATTTACTCCCATTGTGAATGTCCGAATCACAGGACTTGAAGATCCAATTTGACCTGCATTTTCCGGATCCAGACCTACCCAATCGGTTAAAGTCAATAGGTTTTTTCCACTCACATAAACTTTTAAATCTCTTAATTTCAGCATTTCCTTAATCCTATCATTAAAGTTGTAACTTAAGGTAAGGTTTTGTAAACGGGCGAAAGCTCTTGATTGATAGAATCCATATCCAAGTGGATTGCTATAATCCGGACGTGGAATAGTGTTGCTTGGGGTATCTTCTGTCCAGTAATCCTGATTTAACCAATTTCCTGTAATCGGAATTAATCCTAAGTAAGCTCTGGTGTTACCTGCCATGTAGTAATTATCCTTACCACCCCCGGCAATAACGGCGATATCAAAATAAAGCTCAAAGTTTTTATAGCTCATGGTATTCGAAATATTCATCCTAAAATTGGGATTGCTGTTTCCAATAATAGAACGGTCGTCAGCATTAATTTTACCATCGGGCATGCCGGTTAAATTACCATCCTCATCTTTACCATCAATGTCAACAAATTTTACATCGCCCGGCTTGCCTCCGTAGGTTTCCAGATACTCAGTATCATCAGTTTGAACAATACCATCTGTGGTGTAATTATAAATAACGCCTAATGATTCGCCAATAAACCAATTACTACCAATATCGTTGTCTTCCACTCCGTCTCCATCAGCATCTAATCCGTATAAGGAAACCAGCTTATTCCGGTTCAACCAAAACCGCACGCCTGATTGCCATTTAAATCCGTTGGGCGAATCAATATTTACACTGTTCAACGACAATTCGAATCCTTTGTTGTCAACCTGCCCAATATTGGTATTTACACTTCCATATCCAGTCATGATTGGCAAATTACGGGAAAGCAACTGGTCGGTTGTTTTGCTCTTATATATGTCAATGTCACCACTAAAGCGACCATCAAATATCGAGAAGTTCAACCCCAGATTCATTGCCGTAGTAGTTTCCCACGAAAGTTCTTTATTGGCAAGAGATGAAGGATATGAATAGTTAAAAGATGTTTCCCCGAAAATGGTAGTTCCAAAAGCTACACCTGCTGTAGTTGCGTATGGATTAATTCCCTGGTTTCCGTTTTTACCATACGATGCACGTAGTTTTAGATAATCAAGTGCAGGAATATTGTCTTTTATAAAATTTTCTTCGCTCACTGTCCAGGCTACCGATGCCCCCGGGAAATTACCAAATTTGTGTCCTTCGGCAAAAGCAGAGTATCCGTCTCTACGGAAACTTGCAGTAACATGGTATTTGCCATTGTAGCTATAATTAGCTCTTCCAATATAACCAATATTGCTATACTCACTAACTGAAGTTACACCACTCTTTTTTTCCGGATCACCTAAGTTTAATCCATTATAGCCAAGTACGGAAGTTCCTAAGGCCGAAAAATCGCTGCCGGCGAATCTAAGAACCTCACCAATATATTGGTCACGGGTGTAACCTGCCAGTAAATCAATGCTATGTTTATAAAATGATTTCTTGTAGCTTAATAAATTATCCATTACCCATCGGTCGGAAGTACTTGTTTGCTTATAACCATTTGTACTGTTTAAAAACTTAGTCGGATTCTCAATATCTTCCGGTATCCAGGTATTTGCATAAGCCATTTCATGAGTAAACGATCCTCTTTGTCCTACTCCTTTTCGTTTAGAGTAATTCAATCGGTAGTTCAAGCCCTCAATGAAAGGTACTTTCACATTTACAAAACCTTTTCCACTAAAACTCCAGCTCTTGTCTAAATCATCGGTATAAAAACCGGTATAAGGATTATAAAGAAAACTTGTGGTAGGGTATTTTTGAAGCACTTCATCCTCGTAACCTTCAACCCATTTGTAACTGTAAGGTGTGTACCAGGTTGCCATGTACATTTCGGGCGAATTCCCTGAATAATCATTTTCAGTATAATTCATATCTACTCCGTAAGACAACCAGTCTGTGATAGTATTTTCTATTTTTGCCGTTACACTTGCTTTATTAAAGTTATCGTTGTCAAGAATACCTTTTTGGTCAACGTAATTTGCAGATACATAATAATTAACTTTTTCGGTAGCTCCGGAAATACTTGCCTGGTAATTCTGAATTGGTGCAAATTGTGTTACCTCATCCATCCAATCCATTTGGTGGCCGGCATTGTATGCTTCCAACTCGCGCGGTCCTAAAATATTCTCAATGCTCAGGTCTTCAACTCCGGTTAGTGCTAAATTATCGCGTCGCCATTCCAGAAAATCTTTTCCTTTTCTCATGTCAGGGACGCGTGTCCAGTTTTGAATACCCAGGTAAGAGTTAAAATTAATTACCGGCTTTCCTGATTTCCCACGTTTGGTTGTAACGATTATAACCCCATTTGCGGACCGCGAACCATAGATTGCTGCAGCACTGGCATCTTTTAAAACATCGATAGAAGAAATGTCGTTAGTATTAATTTCGTTCCAGCTTCCGGTGAATATCATACCGTCGAGTACAATTAAGGGAGAGTTGCTTCCTGTAATAGAGTTTTGCCCACGAATGGATAACCCGGGTGATCCGCCGGCACTGGTAACAGCGCCAATATTTACTCCGGTAGTGGTTCCCTGTAATACTTGTAAAGCCCCAAGGTTAGGTAGGTTTACCAAAGGAGTATTGTCAACCCGAACACTTGCTACCGATCCGGTTAAATCCTTTTTGGTTGTTGTGCCATAACCGATGGCTACGACTTCTTCCAATCCAATAACATCACTCTCGAGTGTGATTGTGAAATCGTTGTGCTGACCTACAACAACTTCTGTTGATCTCATTCCAACAAATGAAATGATAAGTACATCATCTGTTGTTTTAACCTGAATGATAAAGTTTCCTTCTAGGTCAGTGATGGCGCCATTGGTGGTGCCTTTTTGAATTACGGTGGCTCCAGGAATTGGGACACCTCCCTCATCCAAAACCTTTCCTTTTACAGAAATGCTTTGAGCATTAGCCGAAAGTGTACATACGAGCAGTAAACATGCTGCAAATAACAAATTCTTCATAAGCGTAAGTTTTTGATTAAATAGTTATTGGACGAAATTACAGTTGAAAGATTCTCAATAGTAGAAGTGATTCGGAAAGACTTTAGTAGAGGTTCGGAAAATTGAAACAGATTCGGAATTCTTTAACACAGATTCGGAATAGCGCTTCAGGTACTTTTGAAAATGCTACTTTTATTGAGAACTTTTTAGCAGATAAAAGACATATGCGTGATTTATTTAAAATACTAACTTTTGTATTATTTGTTATTTCAATGCCTGCCAAGGGAAGCAAACTGAATTTTGCTCAGTATAAAATGAAGGATGGACTGTCGTTTAATAATGTTGATTTTTTAGCGGAGGATGATGAGGGATTGATTTATGCTTGTACAAACCTGGGATTGAACGTTTTTGATGGGAGTGACTTTGCGATTTATAATCAATATAATACCGAAGGGTTTGGCAATAAAGTTTCTGTTGTTTTGCCATTTGAAAAAGGATATGTATTAATTGGAACAGTGGAGAAAGGACTTTTTCTATTTGATAAATTTAAAGAAAAAATAATTCCACTTTATACCAACGAAAGGCAGCAACTAGGTTGGGTTACGGATATGAAGATCGACGCTGATCAAAACATTTGGATTGGTATAGAAGATGGAAAATTGTATTGTGTCACTAGTGAGGAGTTAATTAGAAGGTATAAGAAAGGTGAGGCATTAAGGTTATCTCGAATCAGTCAAATACCACCTTTGAGAATCAATTCATTGGTGGTGATGGATCAAGGGATTTTATTGGGGAATGATGGGCCGGATGTATACCGGGTTCGAAAAAGTGGAGTCGAATTTATCGTTGACTCGCCATTGCAAACTAAGGGAGTACAACGTGTGTATAAGATTTTCAGAGAAGGAAAGTCCATTTTCATTGGAACTGATCATGGATTATTTCGACTTGACAATTATGAATTGCTTTCATATAATGAGAAGTATACACTCAATAAAACATGGCAGATGGAGGGACGAATAGTTCGGAGTATATCTGTTTATTTAGATGATTTGTGGATAGGAACCGAGGGGCAAGGACTTTTTAAAATACCAATTGATACTCAGGAGAAAACCTCAATTGAGCAGTTTGTATATTCTAGCAGACGAAAGAATGGGATAACTTCAAATTATATTTTGTCCTCACTAGTCGATACGCGTGGAAATTTATGGATTGGAACCTGGTTCAGCGGCATTAATAAGTTAGACTTGAAAGAACAAAGTCATTTCTTTATCTATGACCAAAAAAATGAAAATGATATTTTCTCAAATATAACCTGGTGCTTAGAGAAAGGAAGTAACGATTTCTTTTGGCTTGGGACACATGGAAATGGACTTTGCAAATACCAGCTTGGTGAAGGTAATTTTCAACAGATAAATCAACAACCTGGAGTGCAATCTGTTTCTTCCCTCTTGTTTGATGATTCCCGTAAATTACTTTATGTGGGGACTTGGGGGAATGGAATCCGAATATTTGATGAGCCTAAGATGAATGGACAGGAAAATTTGGAAACAGAATTTGCAGTCTTAAAGGATGATCGGATTTATTCAATTCTGATGGATCATCGTCAAAATATCTGGATCGGGAGTTTCAAGAACGGACTTCACTACTACAATCAATCTAAAAAGGAGTTGACAAAGGTTGATTTGAAAAACGATATGGCGGATGTGCGTTTTTTGGCCTTAGACACAGTCCGAAATTCAATGTGGGTGGCTTCGTTTGGCCAAGGTTTGTTTGTGTTAGATTTCACGAACCAATGGACAATAGAGCGTACGCAGCATTTTAAGAAGTTTGAAGGATGTGATGAGCAGATGAAATTAACATCACTTTATCTGGACAAGCAAGGTAAGCTCTGGATTTTATCGACTGATGGTTTAGGTTATTTTGATGAAGAGAAGCAAAAGCCTGTTAAACTTGAGCTGCTTGGGGGGAGTATTGTCACAGGAATGACTGAAGATAGCAAAGGTTCACTCTGGGTAAGTACTTACAAGGGGATTTTTAAGATTGATAAAGAAAGCTATGAAATAGAATCGATGCTTACCAATTATGCCTTTCACTCAATAAACTATAATTCAGAATACAATACAATCCTGGCAACATCAGATGAAGGCTTGGTTCGGATAAGCCCAAATTACGAGCTGAGGAATAAAAGAGTTCCTGAAATTCGCTTATCTGGGTTAAAATTATTAGATCAGGAAATAGCTCCGAAGACAAAATTGAAAGGGCGAATAATTTTGCCAAAACACATCAACTACTGTGACACGATAATTATTCCGCACTTTAGTCATACTTTTTCGATTCGACTTAATGCGCTGTCTTTTTCGAGATCACAACAAGAAAGAATAGGGTATAAGCTTGATAATTTTGATGAAATTTGGAATGAGCAAGCTGGTATTTCGGCTACTGCTGTCTATACGAATGTACCTCCAGGCAAGTATATCTTACGCGTGAAAGTCGCAAATGAGAAAAATGAATGGTCAGAGGAGCGAGAATTAGTGATCATTAAGTTAAGTCCTTGGTGGGCAACTAATCTGGCGCTATTGATTTACTTTTTAATTGTGGTGGGAATTATTTATATCATCATTCGAGAAGTTAATTTGCGGATCAGGTTTCGCCAGGAATTAAAAATTGAAAAAATAAAACAGGAACGAGAGTTTGAACTTTATCAGGAGAAAGCGGTGTTTTTTACGAATATTTCGCATGATTTACGTACGCCTTTAACCTTGATTGTTGGGCCTTTGGAAGAAATGCTGGATAGTAAACAGTTTAATGAGAAGGTTGAACAAACGCTTCAGCGCATGCTGAAAAATGCGCGTATGCTTTTGAAGCTGATTAATCAAATTCTTGATTTTAGAAAGGCTGAAACCAACAATTTGAGCTTATCCGTGAAAAAAATTAAGTTGAATGAATTCTTGAAGAATATTTATTACCAATTTAATGAATTGGCCCAGAATAAGAATATTGATTTTGAATTGTTATGCCCGGATGAATCGACCATTCTTGTGGCAGATCCCTTGAAAATAGAATCTGTACTTTTTAACTTACTATCAAACGCTCTCAAATTTACGGCACCATATGGAAGTATTTTAGTTGAATACAAGGAGGAGGCAGATAGCATCCGATTGATCGTTAGTGATACAGGAATAGGAATGGATGAGAAAGAGCTTCCTAATATTTTCAACCGCTTTTATCAGTTAAAACCTTCAGGGAGTTCCTTAGGAACTGGTATTGGCTTAAATCTGGTTAAGCGCTATGTGGACTTACATCGGGGGAAGATCGAGATAGAAAGTAGCCTGGGTAAAGGTACCAGTTTCTATATCGATTTGCCGAAATATGCGGATACCTCCTCTTTTGATGAATTTTTCTTGTTGCCTACACAAGCCTCATTAGAGGAAACGGATGAGGGCTGGCAGCATAATGGCCATGAGAAGAAAGGTCAGGTGTTAGTGGTTATTGACGATCATCAAGATATTTTAGATTACCTGACTGATATTCTTTCGCCGGTCTATCGCGTTTATACAGCACTGGATGGGAAAAGTGGACTTAGTTTGGTTGCACGCAAGAACCCAAATTTAGTTATTAGTGATATAATGATGGAGGATATGGATGGATTCGCTGTTTGTAAACAGATAAAAACGAACCTGAACACTTCGCATATTCCTGTCATTCTGTTAACCTCTAAAGGTACTATTGAGGATCGGATTGAAGGATTTGATAAGGGCGCAGATGAATATATTCAAAAGCCATTTAATAGTAAATTGTTATTAACACGTATTCGCACCTTGATTGAGCATCGTCAGCTATTACGAAAGCGGTTTTTATTGTCCGATCTGCAGACAGCTGAACCTGCTCCTTCATCGGTAGATGAAGGTTTTATGAAACGGATTGTTGAAATTGTGGACAAGAATATGACTGATTCTGACTTTACGGTACAAAGCTTGGTTGATGAAATGAAAGTGAGTCAGGATCAGCTCTATCGAAAAATAAAGGCTTTAACTGGCTTGTCGATCAATCACTTTATTCGTCTTTTGCGCTTGAAAAGAGCAGCGCGAATGTTGGCTTCAGGACAATACTCCGTTAGTGAGGTGGTTTTCCAGACAGGATTCAATAACCCTTCATACTTTACGAAGTGTTTTAAAGCTGAATATGGTGTATTGCCGAGCGACTATGTGCAGAAGGTCGATTAGTTAATGGGCGGGTTATGAGTGAATTGAATGGCATAGTCGTTCTTGGTGACTAAGAGCGGTCTTGTTTATCTATATATTTATTGGTGAGTTTTTGCTGATAGAAAAAACTATTCGTTATTTTGGAAGCGGATAACGATTGTCAATCTTTTAAACTAACTAAAAATATGAAAATGAAAAAAACACTACTAAGTGTATTCCTTTTGTCTAGCCTATTGTCGGCGAAACTATTTGCGCAGGTGAATTACCTGAATGAGTCACCGGTTGATTTTAAAAATCGGATGGAGTGGTTTACAGATGCCGAATATGGCATGTTTATTCATTTTGGCTTGTATAGTCAGCTGGGAGGTATTTATGAGGGAAAAACGGTAAAAGGCTATGCCGAATGGATTCAATCATCAGCGGATATTTCAAGAGAGGAATATGCTCAATTAATTGATACTTGGAACCCCAAAGAATTTGATGCAAAAAAAATAGCACGATTGGCTAAGAAAGCAGGCATGAAATACTTGGTTATTACCACTAAGCATCATGAGGGATTTTGTTTGTGGGACTCGGAATATACCGATTTCGATATTGCCAGCTCACCCATGAAAGGGCGGGATATTGTGCAGGAACTTTCGGATGCCTGTAAAACGCAAGGAATCAAATTTGGAACATATTACAGTATCATCGATTGGCACCATCCTTCTCAACATCGTAACGATGCCGGGAAAGACGGATGGGGACGTTGGGGACAAGTGGCTATGATTCCGGAGAAAAAGCAGGAATATGTAGCTTATATGAAAAATCAGATTCGTGAGCTGGTTGAAAAATATGATACTGAAATTCTTTGGTTTGATGGCGACTGGGTTAACTGGTGGGATATGGAAACCGGAGAGGATTTATATCAATATATTCGCGAATTGAAACCTTCGATCATTATTAATAATCGGGTGGCCAAACGCGATCAATTTAAACGCGATTTTGGAACGCCGGAGCAGGAACATCCGGGAGATGCTCTGGAGCATTACTGGGAGGCTTGTTACACTATGAACGATTCGTGGGGCTTTAAGCAAGAAGACCATAACTGGAAAAGCGCGGACAAAGTGTATGAAAAGCTTCTGGAAATAAATGAAAGAGGTGGAAACCTGTTGCTAAATGTTGGTCCAGATGGAAACGGAGAAGTTCCTCCTGCCAGTGTTAAAATCTTGAAAGAGGTTGGAAAGAAATTGAAATAGGCGTAATTGCCTTATTGTCTAATGCATGGCTTAGTCTGTTTGAAGCTTAAGAATGTCACTTTAGGTGGTTTTCTTCTTCAAACAGACTTTTTTCTTTTTGGTAGCTTCCGGGAGTCAGTCCAATAATTCGTTTAAACTGCCGGTTAAAATAGGAAAGGTTGTTGTAGCCACATCGGAAACAGATCTCGGAGATGGACAGTTTTCCTTCAATCAGTAATTTACAGGCAAACCCAATGCGAACTTCATTAATAAACTCACTCACCGATTTTTTGGTTTTTTGGCGGAAGAATCGACACAAGGAGGCGGGGGTCATGTTGGCCAGCAAAGCAAGTTCTTCCAGTTTGATATCTTTTTCAAAGTTAGTGAGGATGTAGTCGTAGATTTTATCAATTCGTTTCGAGTGGTGTTTTTGATAATGGTCGGCGAATGAGATGCCGGATAGAATCGTATTTTCCTCCTGTTTCGATAATTCATTCAGCATGGAAAGTAAGCTCGACAGGCGGTCAAATGGGGTTTGATCAAGCATTTTACGTAGTTGTCGTTTTACCGGATGTCCTTCTGGCAGATGGTAGCTGATTCCTCGTGGAGCTAGTTCTATTAGCTTTTTTACCGAAGCCACCTCCGGAAGTTCCCATAGTCCTTCCCCCAGAAAATTGGGTCCAAAATGCAGGATGATGGCACTAACTTTTTTCTTTGAGCTGTTTTCAAAATAACTATCATCACTTTTCCAGACATGGGGTAAGCCGACCCCCATAAGAACAAGGTCTCCACTGCAAAAACGGGAGATGTCGTCTCCAACAAAACGTGTCCCTTCACCTTGTAAAATATAAACTAGTTCCAGTTCCGAATGATAATGCCAGTGATCGTGAAAAGCTGTTCGTGTGTCTTTTCGGATTGCAATGGATTGGTGAAGCTGTTTGGTGAGTTTAAAGTATTGTGCTTTCATGAAATTGCTTACTGATAGTGATTGACATTTTTATTCTATGTTGGCGTCTTTAATTTGTAAATTGAATCAAATTTACTCATTTTATCTACTCTTTGAAAATATAGTTCAAGTTCCGGGTAAAATGATTCAACTATTCTATGTTGTAACAATGTATTTTTGAAACAGCGAAAAGAAGTTCATTTTAAGAGCGGGATAGAATCACAATCGAGTGAGGAGTCATAGTGCAGGAGTAGCTTGAACTTTCGAAGAATTTAAGAAGTAATATTAAATCCTATAATATATATTGAAATGAAGAATACACGCTTTCTAACCTTTGTTTTACTATTTGTACTGTTAGCCTCGATGGGCTACGCTCAATTGACTGCTGTTCCAAGCAGTTCTTCAGTAAAAACATCGAGGGTTGATTTAAATGGAACATGGAATTTTCATGCTTCCTATTCAGGCCTGCCTATTCAGGTGGGAGCCGAATCGAAAAACTGGGATCAGATTGAGGTCCCCGGAGAATGGACAATGCAGGGATTTCAGGTTGAACCTGGAAAGTCCGGAGTTTATTCGCGTTCGTTTGAAGCGCCAAAAGCTTGGAAGAACTGTCGGATCTTTTTGCGTTGCGATGCTGTTTTTAGTCAGGCCGATATTGTCATTAATGGTAAAGAGGCCGGTTCGCATGTCGGGCCGATGGTTGCTTTTGAAAAAGAGATAAGTTCTTTAATTAAGCCCGGAAAAGAGAATCGGGTAACCATGGCGGTAACAGCCGAAACGATGGCCGATACTTTGATGTCTGGAACGCAATATGCAGCTCACCAATTAGGTGGAATTTTGCGTAAGATCTATTTGTATGCTGTGCCTGAAACATATTTGGCTGACTTAGTTGTTGAAACGCCTTTGGATAAGCAATACAATCATGCCTTACTCAATATATCAGCGAATCTGAAAAATGCTGCTTCTGCCAGCCAGGCCGACATCGCTGTTCGTTTATTCAGTCCAAGCGGCGATCAAGTTCAGTTAGCCGATTCGCGAAAAACAGTTCAGTTCGATGGAGCGAAAGAGCAAGCTATTCAGTTTTCATGTTCGGTAAATAGTCCGAAAAAATGGGATGCTGAACACCCTAACTTATATCGCTTAGAGATTGAGCTACGCTCATCAGCCGGAGTTGAAACGATTGTCCGGAAAATTGGCTTTCGTCAAATTGAGGTCGTTGGGAACCAGCTCTTCGTCAATGGAGTAGCTATTAAGTTAAAAGGGGTTAACCGGCATGAAGTACACCCACTACTAGGAAGAAGCCTTACTTCAGAATTGTGGAGACAAGATGCCGAACTGTTTAAGCGTGGGAATGTGAATTATATTCGGACTTCACACTATCCGCCATCCGAAGAGTTTATTGCTTTGTGTGATAGTCTTGGCTTGTATGTTGAACTTGAAAACCCTATCAGTTGGGTGGGACATCATGCCAACGAACATTGGAAGATGCATGATGCAAAGGATTCGGATATGTATCCTTATTTCGAAAGCATTGCCCGTGCCGATATTGCATTTTTTCGTAACCACCCCAGTATCTTAATCTGGTCAATGGCTAACGAGTCGATGTGGACTGATAATTGGTCGCGCTTGGCCGACTTTTATGCCAAAGAAGACCCGACTCGTCCGGTTACCTTTCACGATCAGGCCTATGGTGGCTTCAACAACTACGGAAGTAAAAAAATGCCCGTAGCAAATATTCATTATCCGGGAACGGGTGGCCCACGAGTGGCTGAGGACTTTGAACGTCCGCTTTTGTTTGGCGAGTATGCTCACCTGAATACTTATAATCGGGAGGAAATTGTAACGGACCCTGGCGTGCGCGATGCATGGGGAAGGGGCTTTCGTAAAATGTGGGAAGGCATGTACAAAAGCCGAGGCTGCCTGGGCGGAGCTATCTGGTCAGGTATCGATGATGTTTTCTATTTACCTGATGGACGTGCCGTAGGCTATGGCGAATGGGGCCCAATTGATGGTTGGCGTCGTGAAAAGCCGGAGTTCTATCACATGAAAAAGACGTATTCTCCGGTGCAGATTCATAACCAGCAGGTTGATGTGCCGGAGGCTGGCCAGCCTGTTCGTTTGCAGATCGAAAACCGGTTCAACTTCACGAATCTGAGTGAGTGCAAGATCTACTGGGAAGTTGGAACAGAGAAAGGAACGGTGGATATGGCGCTGCAGCCACAAAAATCAGGCATCTTGGATATTTATACTGGCAACAGCAATCTTGATGGGAAAATACTGACGGTGCGTATTGTTTCGCCTCAAGACATCGAGGTGGAAGCTTGTGCCATTGAGATCGGGAATGTGAAACGCGATGATTTTCCTTTTCAGAAAGTACAGACAACTCAAATTTCAGCTTCAGAAAGCAATGAGCGGTTAACGATCGCAGGGCAGGGATTTGAATGGTTATTTGACTTGAACAAAGGCGACTTGAATGGAGCTTGGGTCGATGATAACAAAGTGTTGGTTGGTGGAGTTGATTTGATGATGCTTGAACTAAGAACAGGTCCCTGTAATACCGAACATAGCTTGGAGATTCCGCTGCATAATTCGATTTGTACAGCCAGGGAGGTGAAGGAGGTTACTTGGAAACAAACACAAGATACTGTGCTCGTTTCAGTGCAGCTAAGCTATGCCGAAGCAGAGGGAGTAATTAATTACTCGTTTACAGCCAATGGCGATGTTCTTGTTGATTACCAAATGAAATCAAAAGTGAAGATGAATCCACGGCAGTGGGGATTAGTATTTTCAGCGCCTGCTACTTCAGCAAATTTACAATGGTATCGTAAGGGCTTGTGGAGTTGGTATCCTGAAAATCACATCGGGCGTACCAATGGTAAAGCAGTCCCTTTTGGCGAAAAAGCCTTTCGTATTGATTCGTTTGGTCAAGTGCCGGAGAATGATTGGCGTTATGATGCCATTCAGTTGGGGACCAATGATTTCAGGGCAACACGCGAAAATATTTACTGGGCAGCATTGTCCAATGCTGCAGGCGACGGAATTACGGTTGTTGCTGATGGAAAACAGGCTTTCCGTTCTTTCGTTGATGGTGACGACAAAATCAGCTTCTTAGTCGCTGGCTATTCAACCGGCGGAGGCGATTTGTTTTTTAGTGGACATTACAATGATGAACGTACATCACTGGAAGAAGGAAGTGTATTGGAATCGTCTGTAAAGTTGCAGCTAGTCAAAAAATAGAAAAAAGCTCTTCGGGAAAGGTGTATCTGAAGAACCCAAAATAACCGTATTAAATAGAATAAATATGAAGAAATTTAGTTTGTTAGTTGCCATTCTGATATGCACTTTAGCAGTTGGAGCGCAACTTACTTTTGACCGTCAAAAATTGGAAACCATCCGCTGGAGCCCCCTTCCCTCCGAAGTTATGGGGATTAATAAACTTCAGGTAGAGTTGAATGGAAACTGGCATTTTAATCCATCGCCTGAAGAGTCGTTCTGGACAAAAAAGACCGTGGCAAACTGGAAAACCATTGAAGTTCCCGGCGAATGGGTGATGCAGGGTTTCGAAGTGGAAGCCGGACAGTATGCCGGATATCACCGGAATTTTCAACTGCCGGAAAGCTGGAATGGTTACCGCATCAAACTTAAATGCGAAGCGGTATATAGCGAGTGTGCTGTTTGGGTTAATGGACAAAAAGTAGGAGGACACTTGGGTGGATTTACGCCTTTTGAATTGGATGTGACGGATGCCGTTAAAAAAGGAGAAAATACCATTGCTCTTCAGGTTCGTAGCGAAAGTGTGGCCGATACGCTTTCTTCGGGATCGCAATATGCGGTTCATCCTTTAGGCGGAATTTCTCGTCCCATTTATTTGGTGGCACTTCCTGAGGTTAATGTGGCTTCGTTTCACGTTCGAACCCAGTTTGATGAAAATTACGAAGATGCTGATTTATTGGCCGAATTTACGCTGAGTAATGAAACGGCACAGTCACACGAGGTTACATTGAATTTTGAATTAACAGATAATCTTAACCAAACGGTTGCTTATGAAGGCGACAATAAACTGACGGTTGATGCACAAGAAGGCAGAAGCACCGTTACTGCCAAGCTGAACGTTAAAAAGCCTGCTCAGTGGGATCCGGAACATCCCAATTTGTATCACTTGCATTGTGTGGTCTTGGTTGATGGTAAAGAAACAGCAACGATAGTGCGCCGTTTTGGGTTTAAACAAACCGAGGTTCGAGGCAATCAGGTTTTTGTAAACAACCGCCCCATCAAGTTAAAAGGTGTTTGCCGGCACGAGGTGGATCCTCTTCGTGGACGATCACTTACCGGAAACACTTGGTACGAAGATGTAAAACTCTTTAAGGAAGGAAATGTCAATTACATTCGTACTTCACACTATCCTCCTAACCAAAAGTTGCTGGATGCTTGTGATGAATTGGGGATGTTTGTTGAGGTAGAAGGTCCATTTTGCTGGGCTGGCAAGAAGCCTGTTAACAATTCGAATTATTTTGAAGCTATTGTTCAGCCCATCCTTGAAATGGTTGAATTGAATAAATCGCATCCGTCGGTTTTGCATTGGTCTATTGCCAATGAGTCGTACGATTTTAACGAACTTTTTAAAGAGGCAGCTGATTTGGTGAAGGAAGCAGATCCCTCACGTCCCCGTATTTTTAGTCAATACGGACCTGACGGCGATGGCGAATATTTAGAACTTGCGAATCATCATTACCCAGGCCCTGGTGGCCCCGACAAATACAAGAATCATAAACGTCCGATTACTTTCGACGAGTATGTACACTTGAATGCCTACAACCGTTTTGAGTTGATGACTGATCCGGGTGTTCGCGACTTCTGGGGCGATATTCTTTACCACATGTGGGAGAAAATGTATGCAGCAAAAGGTGTGCTCGGTGGCGCTCTGTGGGCTGGTATCGATGATACTTTCTTTTTGCCATCCGGACATGCTGTTGGTTACGGTACCTGGGGGCCTGTTGATGGCTGGAGAAGGCCCAAACCGGAATACTGGCATATGAAGAAAATCTATTCGCCTGTAAAAATCAAGCTGGAAAATGGACAAGGAGATGAGTCTGTAAAGCTGACAATTGAAAACCGCTATTTCTTTTCGAATCTGAAAGAATGCCGAATTGTTTGGACCAACAATGATGAGCAGGGGATATTAGCTGTTGATGCTGAACCTGGCGCAACGGTGGAGGCTATTTTACCGTTTAGCAATGATGAAATAGGGAAACTTGCTATTTCGGTTTATAAAGATAGTGAAGTTGCTGTAGATGAATATGCTTATGATTTATCGATGCCGAAAGCAGAAACGCTTGCAAAGAATGATGACCGCTTTAAATGGAGTCAGAAGGGGGATCAGCAAATTGCCGTAAGTAAAAAGCTGAAGGTTGAATTTGGCCCCGAAGGATTTCATGTTTCGGATTCAAAAGGGCACGAAGTGTTAAGTGACTGGCCGGTATTGATGCTTGTATCTGCAAATAATAAGGGCGACACACAAATGACCAAAGAAACGCCGGACTATACGCTGTATTCGCCCACAGCATCCAATCGAAGCATTCGTTCGGTAGAGCTGGAAAAAGGAGAAACCCAACTGAAAATTATTCTAACGGAAGGATACGACGAGGCTACAGGTACTATGGAAATTAATATTCAGGCTGACGGGAACATGAACGTTTCATACGATTACACCATGTTGAAAAATGAAAATTTCCGTCAGTGGGGTGTAGCGCTTTCTTTGCCTGAAACATTCAATACGTTGAGCTGGGAGAAGAAAGGGCTGTGGTCGGTTTATCCCGAAGATCATATCGGGAGACTAGAAGGTGAAGCCAAACTCTTCTACAACGATGAACGCTGTGGTTTAGCAGGTCCATCAAAACAACCGTCGTGGGCATATCATCAGGATCAAACGGCTTACGGAAGCAACGATTTCCGTTCGACCAAACGCAATGTGTTTCATGCTTCTTTATCAACTGAAGAAGAAAGTACCCTTGAGTTGAAATCTGACGGAAGTCAGCATATACGCAGCTGGCTTGAAAATGGTAACATTCATTGGTTGGTAGCCGGGTACGATAATCCGGGATCGGAACGATTCCTGCGTGGGTTTAGTTCACATGCCCGGCTTTATGATATTCCACTAACAAGAGGACAGAAACTAAGTGGACAAATAAAACTGACAATTACTGAAGAATAAATAACATGACTGATAATTATTGGAAGGATGACGAAGAGCTTTTCGGCTTTATCCGAAAGGAACTTTATACTGCTGTGGTCGGAGATATTATGGATAAGATGGGCTTGCAACATCAGTTTCTACCACCACAGATCAGACCCCTCAAGGAAGAGATGATGTTGGTGGGCCGGGCGATGACAGTTTTGGAAGCTGATTGCTTTGAAGAACTGAGTCCGGGCTCCCAAAATCCACTGATGAATAAGCCATTTGGCTTGATGCTCGAAGCATTGGATAACGTAAAGCCCGGAGAAGTTTACATTTGCTCGGGATCATCGCCATCCTATGCATTGGTTGGTGAACTGATGCTAACGCGAATTAAGATGTGCGGAGGGGTAGGAGCTGTTGTCAATGGGTATTCGCGCGACACAAAAGGAATCTATGATGTTGACTTGCCGGTATTTTCATATGGGCCATACTCACAAGATCAGGCGCCTCGCGGGAAAGTGATGGATTTTGGTGTTCCAATCGAGATGAATGGTGTGCGCATTGAACCGGGTGATATTGTTATTGGCGATATTGATGGGGTTTGTGTAGTTCCGAAATCTGTTGAAAAAGAGGTGTTTGTTCGCTCGTTGGAGAAAGCACGCGGTGAACGGACTGTGTTGGAAGCAATTCAAAATGGGATGAGTGCCGTTGAGGCGTGGAATAAATACGGAATCATGTAGAACAGGCAGGGGGCATAGAACAAAGCGTCTGGAAGACTGGGTATTGATAATTTCCTTTTTGCTCTTGACGCTCTGCTCGATGTCCTCTGCTCTTAACTTTAAAATATGAAGATTACAGATGTAAAAGTATGGTTGGTTGAAGGTGTGAAGTACAACTGGACCATGTTGAAAATTTATACTGACGAAGGAATTACCGGAGTCGGAGAAGCGACGAACTGGCCGGGAAGCCAGATGGTAGAGGCTGCCGCTATTGAGGCGGGTCAGCGTATTATCGGAATGGATCCGATGCGTGTCGATTTTATCTGGACTAAACTGTATCGCGACTTGAATTGGGTTGGACCTTTTGGAGCCAGCATGTGTGCTATTTCAGGTATTGACATGGCCTTGCTTGATTTAAAAGCCAAAAAACTTGGCGTTCCTATGTATGAGTTGTTAGGTGGAGCATTTCGCACGAAAATCAGGATGTATGCAAATTATTGGTTTACAGGAGGTGGTCACAATGCTGAAGACTATGCCATGCAGGCTCGAAAGGTGATGGACTCCGGCTTTAAAGGCGTTAAATTCGATCCTTTTGCACATGTAAACTACTTGTATGGCGAAGATCTGAATACGGACTTGGGACTGAGTCAGGAACAGCAAAACCGGGCTTATGAGGTAAGTAAGGCCGTGCGGGAAGCCATCGGTCCGGATGCCGACTTGATGATTGAAACGCATGCGATGCTCAATTTTAAAACAGCGGTAACCATGGCCGAACGATTGGCCGAATTGAATATTACTTGGTATGAAGAACCTGCGGGACCTGAAAATGCGAATACTTTAAAAGCTTTACGTGATCGTATTGATCCTAAGGTTTCTATTTGTGTGGGAGAGCGACACTATACCCGTCACGGAATCCGTGATCTGCTCGAAAAGCAGGTCGTAGATGTCATTATGCCGGATATTACGCGTTGTGGTGGACCTTCAGAAATGAAGCGTATGGCGACCATGGCCGAGACCTACAACGTGTTGTTGGCTCCGCATAATCCGAATGGTCCGCTGTCAACGCTGGCGAGTGCGCACGTATGTGCTTCGGTGCCGAATTTCTTCAGACAAGAATTTATCTACTGCGATGTGCCATGGCGGGATGAGGTTATCGATCATCCAATAGAAGTGGTTGATGGTTACCTGATGCTTTCTGAACGCGCTGGCCTAGGAGTGGATCTGATTGAATCGGAGATGGAAAAACATCCTGGTATTCGTACCGCACGCAAAGGTTTTTATATTTAAAAGATAAGGTCTCATTAGAACGATCTATTTCGTGATCGTTCTAATAGACAAATTTATTCATACTAAACGAATGAAGAATGTTAGCAATTGATTTAACTAATAAGGTGGCTATTGTCACAGGAGTTTCCAGTGGAATTGGTGCCGGTGTAGCTAAAGTACTGGCAGAAGCAGGTTGTCATGTGGCTGGTTGTGCCAGGGCTGTTGAAGATGAAGATAGTGTAAAAGCTTTTCGCGAGAGCGTGGAAGCCTTTGGCAGAAAAGCATTTTATCAGTCGGTTGATGTAACCTCAAAAGAGCAGTTAGCGGGCTTTGTAGAGAATGTAGCTCAAGAGTTTAAGCAAATAGATCTTGTGGTCTCCAATGCCGGAGTGAATGTGTTTAAAGGCGCTTCGGATTGTACCGAAGAGGAGTGGCTCTATAACCACGAGTTAAATCTGGCATCGCATTGGCGATTGGCAAAAGCGAGTCGCAAGCACTTGGAGAAAAGTGCCTCGGGAACATTTATCGTGATGACTTCCAATCATGCTTATTCGTCTATCCCCGGCTGCTTCCCATACAATGTAACCAAAACAGCACTCACCGGTTTGGTTCGAGCGATGGCTATTGAGTGGGGCCCATCGGTGCGGGTTCTTGGATTGGCTCCTGGATTTATTGATACCCCCGGAAACGATAAATGGTTTAACTCGTTCCCTGATGCCGCTGCTGAGCGTCAACGAACCATCGATCTGCATCCAGCAGGAAAACTTGGAACTCCGGAAGAAGTGGGATCATGGTGTGCATTTTTAGCCAGCAGCTTTGCCGCGTTCGCTACGGGCACAACTTACTTGCTTGATGGTGGGCGGTCAGCTTTGATGCAGGATAGCTAAAATAGAAAAAGAATGAGAAATCGATGCATGAGGTTTTCTTTAATACTTTTCATGCTGACCATTACCAATATGCTCATGGGACAAAAAGTAAAAGTTGTAAAGAATACGCCAGAAGCTATCTTAGGCGAAGGTGCTGTGTGGCATCCAATTGAAAAGGTGCTTTATTGGGTTGATATTACCGGGGAAAAACTTCATCGTTATGACCCGGTAACGAATGAAAATAAGACCTACTCAATGGGGAGCATGATCGGAACCGTTGTGCCGGCAACTGGGAAATTTTCGGTTGTCGTTGCTTTGGAATCCGGGATTCATGGAGTGTCAGGGGAAGGTGTGCTACAGAAACTGACGGATTATCCAAAGGAGATGCAAAATAATCGTTTTAACGATGGTAAATGTGATCCGGCTGGACGTTTCTGGGTAGGTACCATGAATAAAAGTGTTGTTAAAGATGCCGGTAATCTGTATGCTTTTGAAGGGCATGAACTTACCGTGAAGCAAGCCAATGTAACCATTTCCAATGGGATCATATGGTCTGCTGATGGACAAACCATGTACTATATTGACACGCCGGAGTTTGCCATCTTTGCTTACGACTTTGATTTGGAAACAGGAAATTTGTCCAATCGTAGAGTAGCTGTTAAAATTCCTAATCAGCTTGGTGCTCCCGATGGCATGACCATCGACTCGGAAGGGATGCTGTGGGTAGCGCACTGGGGTGGAAAAGCCGTAATTTGCTGGAATCCTGAATCAGGTGAGCAAATACAACGAATTGACATTCCGGCTCCACATGTCACCTCTTGTGCTTTTGGAGACGAAAATTTGCAAACCTTGTACATCACCACTGCCCGGGAAGGGCTGACGGATCAGCAATTGCAGCAATATCCGTTAAGTGGATCTCTTTTTAAGATTCAGCTTGACGAGCAAGGCTGCAATGCCGGAATTTTTAAAGCAAGGCTGGACTAGTCAAAATGACATGATAGCAAAAAGAGTATCTTTTGATATCATGTCATTTAATTATATGTTCTGTTAATATTTTTATTTGGACAATATAGTTCATCAATGTGAGAATATAGTTCATCGATAGGGGATGAAAAGCCTTTATATTTATCACGCATAAAACCAACCGAAGACTAACCAACCGAAGAATAAAAAAACCGGCAAATGTTTGCGCATTTGCCGGCAATAAACATGATGCTACCAACATCATGCAGGTAAGTTAACAGCCAATAGTGGCTATTTTTAAACTTAAACGTTCAAACTTATGAAAAAAAATGTTGAGTCGGGATGTGTTTGTACCAGATACAAGCAATTTTCCCGAAAAGTTAATTTTTTGTTGACAACTCTTCTATTCTTTTCCTTTTCGGCAACGGCTTCGTTGCCAGGTTTTTCAGATGACTTGTCAGCCCTGTTTTTCTCCGGAGCTCAGGAAAAGAAAATAACAGGAAAAGTTGTGGATAGTGGAGGAGGACCTTTACCTAACGCAACGATTACTGTTGTAGGATCCACGCGTGGAGTAATAACGGATTTTGACGGACAGTACTCAATTGATGTTGAGGCTACCGATAAGCTGGTATTTTCCTTCATCGGAATGGAAAGCAAGACGGTGGAAGTAGGCAATCAGACGACCATCAATGTTACGTTAAACGAGAAGACTGACGAGCTGGATGAAGTAACTGTTGTTGCGTTTGGAAAGCAGAAAAAGGAAAGTGTGCTTTCATCCATTGAGTCTGTGAATACTGCGGATCTAAAAGTACCATCAAGTAACTTGACAACAGCATTTGCCGGTAAAATGGCAGGGATGATTTCTTACCAGCGAAGTGGTGAACCCGGGCAGGATAATGCTGAGTTCTTTGTACGAGGGGTTACCACATTCGGCTATTCCAAGTCTCCCCTTATTTTGATCGATGGAATTGAACTTTCAGCAAATGATTTGGCTCGGCTTCAGCCTGATGATATCGCCAGCTTTTCGATCATGAAAGATGCAACCGCCACTGCTTTGTACGGTGCGCGTGGAGCAAATGGAGTTATACTGGTTACAACCAAGGAAGGTAAGGAAGGTAAAGCTAAAATCAATATCCGTTTTGAGAATTCAATCTCACAACCAACAAAGGATATTGAATTTGCTGATAATATCACGTTTATGCGCAAGCATAATGAAGCCATATTAATGCGCGACCCCCTGGGATTGCCACGCTATTCAGAAGAGAAAATTATCCGAACCGCTAATTCTGGTGATTCATATCTCTATCCTAATAATAACTGGAAAGATATGTTGACGAAGGATTATACAATGAATCAGCGACTCAATTTTAATGTAAGTGGTGGTGGTAAAGTAGCTCGTTACTACTTAGCAGCTTCGTTAAACCAGGATAATGGTATTCTGAAAGAAGCTGAAATGAATAATTTCGATAACAATATTAATTTTAAGAAGTACTTGTTGCGTTCGAATATTAATTTGAACATCACCAATTCAACAGAAGTGGCAGTTCGATTTCATGCCACATTTGACGATTATACCGGTCCGGTGCATGGAGGTTCTGAGTTGTATAAAATGGCACTTTATGCGAATCCCGTTTTATTCCCCGCATATTACGAGCCTGACGCAAACAATCAATTTACCCGGCACATTCTTTATGGGAATTATGAGGATGGTGATTATCTTAATCCTTATGCCGAATTAACAAGAGGGTACAAAGATTATGATCGCTCCTTGATATTGTCCCAATTTGAGTTAGAACAGAGCATGGATGCCATAACAGAGGGACTATCTGCTAAGTTGATATTTAATACAAACAGGGAGGCTTCTTCGGGTATTAGTCGTTTCTATAATCCCTATTATTACAGACTTGGGAGTTCAAGAGGAGGATATGTGCTTGACCCCATCAATCCGGAAAGTGGAACTGAATATTTGGGGTATCTTGAAGATAATAAAGCTATTAGTATAAATACTTACTATGAGGCATCTTTGCGATATAATCGCACCTTTGGCGAAAAACATGGTGTAAGTGGGTTGTTGGTTTTTGTTGGACGAGAAAGCAAATATTCTAATCCGGGTTCATTACAACAGTCGCTTCCATACCGCAACCTGGGAGTAAGCGGTCGGTTCACGTATTCATATGACTCGCGGTACTTTACCGAGTTAAATTTTGGGTATAACGGATCGGAACGTTTTGCAAAAAATGAACGTTTTGGGTTTTTCCCTTCGGTTGGGTTAGGATATATTATTAGTAACGAAGAATTCTTTAGTCCTCTTAGCCGAGTCATTAACAATCTAAAGCTGAAAGCAACTTATGGATTAGTGGGGAACGATGCGATTGGTTCCGCTCAGGATCGTTTCTTTTTCATGTCAGAGGTAAACCTTAATGATGCGAACAGAGGCGGTACGTTTGGAACCCGTTACGATTATTACAAGCCAGGAGTAAGTATTAGCAGGTATGAAAATGACCAAATAAAATGGGAGATTGCTAAAAAGTACAATTTAGGTTTTGAGCTGGGCTTGTTTAATGCTCTTGATATTATGGTCGATTTCTTCGGCGAGTCACGGTCAAACATTTTGATGAATCGTATTACTCTGGCTAACATGGGGCTGCAAGCAGGTGTTAGGGCTAATGTTGGTGAAGCGAAAAACCATGGTGTCGATATTTCTTTGGATTATAATTACAGCTTTAATAAAGATTTTTGGATTACTGGTAGGGGGAACTTCACGTTTGCTCGTAGTGAAATGGTTAAGTTTGAAGAACCAGACTACAGTGCTACTCCTTGGGTCTCTCGCGTTGGTCAGTCTCTGAATCAAGTGTGGGGGTATGTTGCTGATCGTCTTTTTGTGGATCAGGCCGAGATTAATAACTCACCAACACAGTTTGGTAAATATTTGCCAGGTGATATTAAGTATAAGGATATTAATGGAGACGGAAGAATTACGCCGTTAGATAAGGTTCCGATTGGTCACCCCACGGTCCCTGAGATTATTTACGGTTTTGGATTCTCAACCGGATATAAAAACGTTGATCTTTCGTGCTTCTTCCAAGGCTCCGCGTTGTCGTCTTTTTGGATTGATCAGGGAGCAAGTGCTCCGTTTCGCCCAGCACCTATACCCAACGGTGCTTCACAGTTCTTAAGAGAAACGTTGTCAAGGCGTAGCCATAGCAGTTTATTGCAAGCCTATGCTGACGACCACTGGACTCCTGAAAATCAAAATTTATATGCTCTGTGGCCTCGTCTATCCGAAAATGTTGTGGAGAACAATAACCAAACAAGTACCTGGTTTATGCAGGATGGCGCTTTCTTACGATTAAAATCACTTGAAGTTGGATACACTATTCCGGTTAAATCAATTGATCGGCTGCGAATTTATGCAAGTGGAACCAACCTGTTAACGTTTAGTAAGTTTAAGCTGTGGGATCCCGAAATGGGAGGATCAGGAATTGGATACCCGATACAACGGGTGGTGAACTTAGGCTTGCAAGTAAATTTTTAACCCTTAAAACGTAAAGAAATGATGAAGTTACGCATATATATTGTCTTGTTGTCTTTATTAGCCTCTTGTAATTACCTGGATATCGTTCCGGATAATGTGGCAACAATTGACAATGCATTTACAGATAAGTTTAATGCCGAAAAATACCTGTTTAGCTGCTACTCATACTTGCCTAAGATTGGCGATATTAATCAAAATCCAGCTTTGCTGGGGAGTGATGAGGTAAGTAAGGCCTTGTACCATGAAAATCAAAGAGGAGTATTACTGGCCAATGGCTATCAGAGTATTGTCAATCCACTATTTAATTATTGGAATGGATGGAATGGAGGCCAGCCAATGTATGTTGGTATCCGGGATTGCAATACCCTGATTGAACGTATTGATGAGGTTTCTGATATGACTGAGCGGGAAAAGAAAACCTGGAAAGCAGAGGCTAAATTTATCAAGGCTTACCTGCACTTTTACTTGACACGCATGTATGGTCCTATTCATATTATTCGCGACAATATCTCTATTAATGAGTCTATCGAAAATTTGAAAATGTCCAGAGATCCTCTTGATGAATGTTTCAACTACGTCGTGGAATTATTGGATGAAGCGATAGCCGACTTGCCGGAGTTTAATGAGAACAGCACGCTTGAGCACGGACGTATTACTTCTACCATTGCTGCGGCTGTTAAAGCGAAAGTATTGGTAACTGCAGCAAGTCCGTTGTATAATGGGGAGTCAGGCTTTCAGATTCAAAATAATGATGGCACTTTACTTTTCCCAAGTGACGATGCTGCTGTTGCAAGCCAGAAGTGGGCAAATGCTTTAGTCGCTTGTGAAGAAGCTATTGCATTAGCAGAGCAAAATGGGCATCGGTTGTTGCAAATCGATGATTTCGATGAAAGTGGTAATGTTTCTGATTCTACGCGGCAGAAAGTCGTATTGGGCTATAGGGTAACCAAAAGAGATGACAATAAGGAAGTTGTATGGAGTCATACCAATAGTATTGTTACTGGATTGCAGGGCGATGCTATGCCTCAGTATTTCAGCCAGCTCGATTATCATTCTAATGGAAACTATGGTGTGCCATTAAAGATTTCCTTGATGTATTATACCAAAAATGGTGTTCCGGTTAATGAGGATACAGAATGGCAAAATGAGAATTTGAATCAAGTAATACCAGCAGATGATGACCATCGGTTTCATTTAAAACTGGGTAAACGAACGGTGAAAAGAAATTTTAATAGGGAACCACGCTTCTACTCCGATTTGATTTTTGACGGAGCCTTGGTGTATGGACATCAACGTACGTTCTCAAATGATAAAAATCAGAATCTTGATTATATCGATCATTTACAGGGTGGATATACTACTGCCGGATATGCGCACAAGTATTGTCCATTTGGTTACTGGCCGCATAAATTAGTTAGCATCGAATCGGGTGAGGCCGGGCAATTTTGGCACTATACAGGATATGCTTTTCCCGCACTAAGGCTGGCCGACTTATATTTGTTGTATGCCGAAGCACTTCTGGAATCAAATCAACTGGATGAATCAAAAGTATGGATTGATAAAGTAAGAGAACGTGCCGGACTAAAAGGAGTGGATGAAGCATGGCAAGCTTATAGCGTTAACCCGGATAAACCAAGCACAAAGGAGGGTCTACGCGAAATATTACATCGCGAACGCCTGATTGAAATGGCTTTTGAAGGCAGCCGGTTTTGGGATTTACGTCGTTGGTTAGAAGCTGAAGATTATTGTAATGTTCCGGTTCAGGCATGGAATCCACAGGAGTCGACACCAGAAAAGTATTACCAGCCACAAACGCTTTATTATCCAACTTTTACCACTAAAAACTATTTCTTTCCAATTGCTGAGAGCGAAATAACAAAGAACCCCAATTTGGTTCAAAATTATGGTTGGTAGGCTTATAATTATTAACATTAAAGAGTACGTATTATGAAAAAAATAATGAACTATATCTTGCTCTTTGTCGCCTTAGTTGGATGCGAAGAGAAATCACTGGAGCCTATATCTGGCGATATGGAGGCACCTGGAGTGGTGACCGATATTACTGTGAAAAACATTTCGGGTGGAGCAGAGATTGCATATACGATCCCTAATGACAATGACTTGCTTTATGTGAAAGCAACTTATACTATCGACAATGGAAAAGTAATGGAGGTCAAATCTTCCATGTATGAAAAGTCATTGGTTGTGAAAGGATTCAATGGGATAGATAATTCGCAGGAATATAATGTGAGCCTAACCTGTATTGACCGAAGTGATAATGAATCAGAACCCGTTACAGTAAAAATACAACCTGAGGTATCACCATTGCAAAAAGTGAAAAATAGCATGCAGATTACTGAGGCTTTTGGTGGAGCGCTATATAACTGGGAAAATCCTGAAGAGGAGCCCATTACTTTCTTTTTTATGGCAGATACGATTACGACAGAAGGAGAGGAGCCAGGAGAACTTGTTGCAACCCGTATCCTCAATACGTCTCAAAAAGAATGGCAGTATATTTCCAGAGGGTTTCCGGATACGCCGCGCGAATTTGCAGTGATCATCAGAGATAATTACGGGAATGAGACAGAGCTGGTTAAGCCGGAGTCAATTATAACTCCTTTAAAAGAAGAAGAGTTGGATAAGTCGCTGATGAGTGTATTTGAATACGGGGACAACCCTGTTGACGATAAATGGAATTGGTGGGAAGGATTGCCCAGTTCTCTTATTGATGGCAATGTTGCATTTGGAAGTTGTGTGATCTCCTACCAAACACCGTATCCAAGGCATATCACGATTGATTTGGGAAAAACGTATAAGCTATCACGCTATGTAATGCAACAACGTCGGAATGGAAACAGCTATTTGTATTCGTATGGAAATCCCAAAACATGGTATGTATATGGTCGTTCCGAAGCTCCTGTTATGAGTGAAGAAATAACCGAGGACCTTGACGGCGATGGCTTGCAGGATTGGACAAATTATTGGACGCTCATTGGAAATCATGAAATTGTTAAGCCGTCAGGTTTAGCAGGTAGCGATGTTTCTCAGGAAGACATTGACGCAGCTCTGGATGGGCATAATTTTGATATGCCCATGGATTTAGGAGAGATGAGATATTTCCGCATCGGTGTACTTTCCAATTGGGGGAATACAGGTTGGGTAAACTGGTCTGAAATGGACTTTTATGGAGTTGAATTATAAATTGGAATTATTATGAAAAAAAATAAATATTTATTGCTGATCTCCGTTTTCGCCTTTGCCATGTTTTTTGGCTGCGAAGATATGATGGATACGCATAGTGAATATGTCCAGGATGGAGAGACCATCTACAGTGTAAAAGTAGACAGTGTGTATCTGTTTCCTGGAAATAATCGGGTGAAGTTGAAGGGGTATCTGAAAAATGCTTTACAAGTAAATAGCATCATCGTGAAATGGAAAAATGCGGACAATTCTGAACACATTGAGACCTTTGCATACGACTATAGCCAGTCGCCTGATTCTTTCATGGCAGAGATTCCAATTGATGAGGGACAGTACTTGCTTGAGTTTACTTCAAAGAACCAGGAAGGGAATACCTCTATTTCGACAAGCGTTGATGCCAAGGTTTATGGAGAGAAATACCGAAGCTATCTGGAAAACAGGTCCATTCAAAAGATACTGCCTAATATTTCCGGTGGAGCAGTGATAACTTTTGCTCCGGCAGCAGGCAATCTGGCTACTATGAACTTTGAATATCAATCAGTGGATGGTG
Source organism: Sunxiuqinia sp. sy24 (assembly GCF_052677165.1). Lineage (NCBI taxonomy): Bacteria > Pseudomonadati > Bacteroidota > Bacteroidia > Marinilabiliales > Prolixibacteraceae > Sunxiuqinia > Sunxiuqinia sp. sy24. The sequence continues at coordinate 145,423 of NZ_JBQYLH010000004.1, read as the reverse complement.
CCAAAAAGAACTTAGTTATTCCTCCGGATCAATCGGAGCTTCTTATTGAAGATGCCGATTTATATGTTCCAATTAAGTATGCTAGTGGCTATGTCCCTAGCGAAATGGCCATTGACACTTTTTTCTGTGATGTTGAAGAAATAAGCCTCGAATATCTTACTGATATTGCTTTTGAGCTTGATAAATCATCTTGGGAAATCATCGATTTCTCGACTGAAGAACAAGCAGCCAATGAGGGTGGAGGTAATGGTCCAACTGCTAATATTATTGATGGTAGTAAGGATTCTTATTGGCAAAGTCAATGGGATGGTGGAACCGGACAAATACCTCACCACATTACGATTGATATGAAAAATGAGTTTAATGTTACTCAGGTTGACCTTTTTCGAAGAAGTTCAAATAATCATACAAAAACCGTTGTTCTGGAAGGAAGTACTGATAATGTTAACTGGGAAGAATTCGGAACGCTTAACTATTCTTCGGATGGTGCCAATCAAAAGGAACTGGTTGAACTGACTGATGGTAAACGTATGAGGTATATAAAAATTAATGTCACGGAATCAAATGCCCCTCCATATGTTTCTTTAGCTGAGATTTATGTCGTCGGTAAACTATAATCGATATTCTTTTGATCTTATATAAATTAATAAGAGAATTATTCTGGTATTTAAAAATTAAACCAGAGTCTCGATTATTTGCTTGAAAGCCACGATTTTTGGGATTTACTATATAAAAAACTCATTGTTGAATCTTGTTTTGAAGCCAAACTTCGACAAGACAACAATGAGTTTTTTGTTTGCTAGGCATGGCAAAATGCTTGGACCCCAAACGATGTAATAGGTTGAAAAGTGGAGCGCAGCCATGTCATCATTAAAGTATATATTCCCGTAGGGATCGTATTCGGACAATATCGTTCATAAGTACGGCAATATAGTTCATCGATAGATGGTGGAAAGCCTTTATATTTATCAAGCATAAAACCAACTGAATTCTAATCAAACTAAGAATAAAAAAATCGGCAAGTGTTTGCGCATTTGCTGGCAATAAACATGATGCTACCAACATCATGCAGGTATGTTAACAGCCCATAGTGGCTATTTTTAAACTTTAACGTTCAAACGTATGAAAAATTATGAATTGATGAGCAAAATGGTTCGGAAAGTACTGTTGGCCTTCTTGGTACTTTTAGCTGGAACCAGTTTTCTGAGGGCACAATCGGTAACATTGTCAGGAAATGTTACCGAAGCAGAGACTGGCACTTCATTGCCGGGGGTATCTGTTTTTATAAAAGGGACAACAACTGGAACGATTACTGATTTTGATGGTAATTATTCTCTGGAAGTAAGTCCAGAAGAAGATAAAGTGATTGTATTCTCATTTGTTGGTATGAAAACACAGGAAATACCAATTGGAACGAACAAGGTAATCAATGTAAGTTTGGAGAATGATGCTATTGGGCTTGGGGAAGTTGTAGCTATTGGTTACGGCGTTCAAAAAAAGGAAAACCTAACAGGTTCAGTTGCAGTTATTAAAAGCGAGGCACTTGCAGAGCGTCCGGCAAAAGATGCTGTGGACATGTTGCAGGGAGTAGCCCCAGGACTAAACATAACAAGGAGTTCTGGGAATATTGGAGAAACAGCCTCGATTAATATTCGGGGAGTAACCACCTTGGGAGAAGGATCCAATGGTTCTCCGTTGGTTTTGATTGATGGAGTAGAAGGGGACTTATCTTTGATTAATCCACAGGACATTGAAAATATTTCGGTTTTGAAAGATGCCGCATCATCTTCTATTTATGGCTCCCGGGCTCCTTTTGGGGTAATTCTGATTACTACAAAAAAAGGAGAAAAAGGAAAGGTTGAGGTCAATTATAATAATAGTTTTAGGAGCGGTTCGCCTAACCATTGGCCCAGTGTTTCAGACTCTGAAACTTTTGCTTATGTCCTTAATGACAATAGTGTTAATAGCGGGAATGCGCCCTACTTTAGTTCCGAGTGGTTGGATCGAATTATAAGATACAAGAATGGCGAAGATGTACCTATGCTTGCCAATAGCCAAGGTCGTTGGGTAAATGGTTATAATGCAGGCCATGCCAATAGTAACTGGTTAAAAGGTGTTTTTGATGATCAATCGTTTTCTCAAGAGCATAACCTCAGCATAAAGGGAGGTAGCGAACAGATGCAGTATTATATCTCAGGGGGATTTATTGAGGAGGAAGGACTTCTTAAAATTAACACTGATAATTATCAGCGGTATAATATTACCGGTAAAATAAATGCGTCTCTGACTTCTTATCTTGATGTGGAGTTTATTAACCGTTTTTCAAGAAAAGATTACCAGCGTCCTACTTTTTTGAATGATGGTATTTGGGATAATATTTTACGCCAGGGATGGCCTACGATGCCGATTTATGATGACAATGGAAAACTGTTTGATAATGCAGCAAGTCCGATCTTGAAATTGAGAGATGGTGGTGAGCATAATGAAATTGTAGATGTAAATACGCATCAATTAAAGTTTACACTTAAACCACTTGAAGGATGGCAGATTGTAGGTAGTGGTAGCTACAAGTCATCGAATCAATTTAGGCAGTGGTATCAAAAGCCTTTTTATAACTATGATAAAAACGGGAATCCTTATTATGGAAGTGGAGGAACTGAAAGTAATGTAAATGAGTATGCTTTTAAATCAGACTATTACAACCTTGATGTATACTCTGACTATGAGTTAGAAATCAAAGCTCACAAGTTTAAATTGATGGCTGGAGGGCAGTTCGAAAATTTCTCTCAGCGAGACTTAATGGCGCAGCGCACGGGGAGCATCTCTCCAGATGTTCAGTCTATTAGTACGACTACTGGTATAAACTCCCGAGGAGAAGAAATACCTCCTTCATTAGATGGTAATTATTATGACTGGGCTGTTGGTGGCTTTTTTGGACGCCTTAATTATAACTATGACAATCGTTATCTTTTTGAAGCCAATCTCCGATATGATGGTTCTTCTCGCTTCAGACAAGGTAGTCGATGGTTGTTGGTGCCTTCTTTTTCTTTAGGCTGGAATGTTGCCAATGAGAAATTTTGGAATGTTGATATTGTGGATCAGTTAAAGGTCAGGGCTTCTTATGGTTCGCTGGGTAATCAAAATACCGATGTGTGGTATCCAACATATTTAACGCAGCCTGTTGGTGTTCAAGATGGAGGATGGTTAGTTTCAGGTAGTCAACCCAACACTACTTATGCTCCTGGCTTGATTAGTAGTAGTCTTACGTGGGAAAAGGTAGAGTCTTATAACTACGGATTAGATTTTGCTTTATTAAACAGTCGGTTGAGCGGTTCGTTTGATTATTTCGTGCGTAATACCTTAGATATGGTCGGTCCAGCACCAGAGCTTCCAAATACCCTGGGAACAGCAGTTCCAAAACAAAATAATACAGACTTAAAAACTTATGGTTGGGAGTTATCCGTAGTGTGGAACGATGGTTTGGATATAAGAGGGGATCGATTTAAATATGGGGCTTCTCTGGTATTGTCCGATTCGCAGACTGAAATTACCCGCTACCCCAATGAAAGTAAAAGCTTGTCAACTTATAGAGAAGGACAGAAATTAGGAGAGATATGGGGGTATGAAACAGTTGGTATTGCTAAGACCCAAGAGGAAATGGATGCCCATTTAGCACCATTAAACGATGGCGGACAGTTTGGCTTAACAAACTTGACCGCAGGCGATGTCATGTATAAAGACCTGAATGGAGATAATAAAATTAGTTCAGGAGCTAATACTTTAAATGATCCGGGTGACCGTAGAGTTATTGGTAACAATACGCCAAGATTTCGTTTGGGAACTACCTTGAGTGCTAGTTATAAGGGCTTTGATGTAAGAGCATTCTTTCAAGGAGTTTTAAAAAGAGATTATGCAACATCTTCACAAATGTTTTTCCCAGGTGGTTGGCAGTGGGGTGTCATAGTCTTGGATGACCAACTGGATTATTTTAGAGCTGATGAGAATCACCCCTTGGGACAGAATCTGGATCCTTACTATGGACGACCACTGATGGATAATAGGAACCGAGAAATTCAAACAAAGTATATCTTGGACGCCTCTTATGTGAGATTGAAAAACTTAACTGTAGGGTATACACTTCCTAAAGGATTAACCAATGCGCTAGGAATAAGTAATTTGAGAGTATATGCATCAGGAGAAAACCTATTTACTTTTACTGGATTAACTAAGATTTATGATCCTGAACTGATTAGAACAGATAAGCGGAATTCATATCCCATTTTTAGGACATACTCTTTAGGCTTAAGCTTAAGTCTGTAAAATTAATAAATTGATAAAAAGGAATCATATGAAAACAATCATAAAATATATAACAGGACTAAGCATTGTGCTCTTTCTGTTTAGCGCTTGCGATGATCTTTTAGATAAAGAACCGATAAGCCAAGTTACTCCTGAATCATACCTAACTGATGTGAGTCATTTGTCAGCCTACGTAATTGATAAATACACGTATATCCCAAATTCATACCCAAATGGCTGGATCCCAGTAGATAATAATACCGACAACCAGGCTTCCCCTGGAGCAAGCAATGTTTTTGTGCCTGGCGAATATAAAGTACCGTCAGCTGGTGGAAGTTGGTCTTTCAATGAAATACGACAATGCAATTATTTCTTACAAAGAGTAATTCCGAAATACGAAGCCGGGGAAATCTCTGGAGATGAAGTAGCAATACGGCATCATATCGGAGAAATGTATTTTCTCAGGGCTTGTGTTTATTTTAGTAAACTACAGGCGTTAGGTGATTTCCCTATTATTACTAGCGAATTGCCAGATGACAAAGAGATACTAAGTGAAGCTACAAAGAGACAACCTCGAAATATGGTGGCACGCTTTATCCTTGCCAATATTGATACGGCATTGACATACCTCGCAGACGCATCTCCTGTCGTCGCCAATAAAACACAAATAAATAAGGATGTTGCTCATCATTTTCGGTCTAGGGTTGCTTTATATGAAGGAACTTGGCTCAAGTATCATAAAGGTACTGCTCGTGTTCCGGGAGGTACGGGTTGGCCTGGTGAATCTGAAGATATTCAGTTCCCCTCAGGAAATATTGATAGTGAGATTGATTTTTTCCTGGGTGAAGCTATGAAATCAGCTAAAATTGTTGCTGATAAATATGCTTTAACTCCGAATGACGGTGGTGTTCCGCAGCCAGACAATGCTCCAGTGCCCTATCCAATTGGTCAAAATCGATATTTTGAGATGTTTGGGGATGTGGATATGGCTGGTTATTCAGAAGTGGTTCTTTGGCGCGAATTCAAATTAGGAGTAGTAACCAATCAAATTTCACGTGGTTTTCAAGAAGACAATGGTCAGGTTGGCGTAACGCGTTCGGCAGTTGAAAGTTTTCTAATGGAAGATGGGAAACCGATTTATTCTAGTAGTCTTACTTATCAAGATGATGAGATTGGTTTAGTACGTGAAAATAGAGATAATCGTTTGTATTTATTTATTAAAGAGCCTGGGCAATATAACCTTTGGATTAACCGGGGTGATGGCACCCACGAATTGAACCCTATTGAAGATTATCCATGGATAACTGGAGCCTATAATGGCAGAGAGGGGCGAATGACTACAGGCTATGCCCTAAGGAAGTTTATGAATCCTGATGCAGCCCATGCCTTAAATGGAGGAAGTGGTATTGGTCATATTGTTTTCAGGGCTGCAGAGGCTTATCTAAACTATATCGAGGCTTCGTATGAGAAAAATGGAACATTGGATGTTGATGCATTGGAGTATTGGAAGGAGCTGCGCTCTCGGGCTCATTTGCCTGAAGATCCTTCCGTAACAATTGATGCTACAGATATCTCTCAAGAGGCTGCCAATGACTGGGCTGCATACTCAGGCGGTCAGATGCTTAACGACAAGATACTCTATAATATTCGAAGAGAAAGACGGAGTGAGCTTTTTTCGGAAGGATTCCGTTATGAGGATCTTAAGCGTTGGCGTTCTTTTGATCAGTTAGAAACGACTCCGTACATTGTTGAAGGATTTAAACTTTGGGGAACTATGCAGGAGTGGTATAAGGAAAATGGAGTATCGTATTTGAAATACGGATCGGCTAGCAATGACAATAATGTTTCTTCACCACCGGAAGAAGGAGGTAGTATGTATTTACAACCTCACAGAGCGAATACGAATAACCGTGTTTACAATGGATATAAATGGCATAAAGCTCATTATTTGGAGCCAATTGCTGTATCCCATTTTTTACAATCATCTGCTGATTCAAGTGTAGATGGTTCACCTATTTATCAAAATCCTAATTGGCTGAAAGAGGCTGATACCGGAGCCCAAGATTAAAAATATTGAGGGATAAATCGGGAGGAAGAGGTGGTTATTTCAAAAGCTATTGAAAATAACCACCTCTCTTGAGTTATTTGAAAATTATGGGAGAAAATTTATTTTTAGGAGTACAGTATTATTTAGATATTTAGAAATAATGAAAGTTCGATCAATAAAGCTAGAAATTATGAGGCAGGCATTGGTAATCTGCCTTTTTGTTTATTGCTCTTTAGGAGCCTATTCGCAGGAGACAAGTGTAAACAATTCTTTTGAAAAATATAGCAATCAATTGTGCGAACTGCCTACCCAAGTTACGGGAGTACAAATACCTGTTGTAAGTTTAAACGGTCACTGGCAATTTTCAGGGAAGCAATTGAATATAGCGAGTGGAGAGCAGTTAAGTTTAGAGGAATGGGAGAATATACAAGTTCCTGGGGAGCCTGCTATGCAGGGTTTTATGATCGAGCACGATGCCTGGTATGCATACAAGAAAGTGTTCACGATTCCATCTGAGTTTGCGGAAAAGAAGACTGTATTGCGATTTAACGGAGTATATAGTCACGCTAAAGTGTGGGTGAATGGAACCTATTTGCGTGAACACTGGGGAGGATTCACATCATGGGAATGCGACCTAACCCCTTTTGTCAAACAAGATGAGCCTGTAGAACTAATTGTGGCATTCTTGGATCCGGTGGATGATATCTCGTTTGGTTCAGGATATGCTAAACATTGCATTGGCGGAATTCTTCGAGATGTGGAATTAATTGCCTTGCCGGAAATATATGTAAGTAGGCTGGAGATAGAAACGGAACTGGACAATTACTATGAAGATGCCAAGCTTAAGCTAAATGTAGGAATCAACAAAAGCGCAAAGTGCAAGTTAGTGTTTGAATTACGCGATGAAGATAACATTTTGTTATTTGAGCAGGCAGAACAGTTAGAAAAGAGCACCAGTAGTATTCAGGTGGCTCAGCCAATTGAAAATCCCCATAAATGGACGGCTGAAAAACCGTACTTATACAGCTTAACCATAAAATTGAAACAAAAAGGAACGGTCACTGAAAGTATTGAGCGTAAAATAGGATTTAGGAAAGTTGAGGTAAAAGGTAATAAAATGCTGGTCAATGGAATGCCTGTTAAGCTCAGGGGGGCATGTCGTCACGATATCCATCCATTGCTGGGAAGAACCACAAATGAAGAATATGACTTGAAAGATGTCATGCTGGCTAAGGAAGCCAACATGAACTACATCCGCACTTCTCATTATCCTCCAAGCAGGAAGTTTTTGGAATATTGTGACAAATACGGCATCTATGTGGAAGACGAAACTGCAGTGTGTTTTGTGAAAACCTGGAAGGCAGAGCCGTATAGTAAAGAAGACGAAAGTAAGGATGATCCTGCTTACACGGACAGATACCTGGGGCAGCTGGCTGAAATGATTGAAAACGACCGTAACCATCCGTCGGTAGTTATCTGGTCCATAGGAAATGAGAACCGATATGGGGAAAACTTTGGTATTTCCTATGATTATGTTGTTGCACATGATACAACTCGTCCTATCATGTTTAGTTATCCGGGTACAACAAAGAAGAAAGTATATGATATTGCCAGTGTGCACTATGTGAATTACGATGGTGAACTAAGAGATAATATGGGGATATCTACCCACAAGTTTGGTGTAGATGGAATGCCGGCACTTCATGATGAGTGGGCACATGTGGCTTGTTACAACGTACAAACCTTGAAAGAAGATCCTGGAGTTCGCGACTTTTGGGGGCAGAGCATGGAAAAAATGTGGACTGGCTGTTTTGATTCCGACGGAGGCCTCGGTGGAGCCATTTGGGGCATGATTGATGAAATATTTATGTTACCCGATACGGTGGTCGGATATGGACAGTGGGGGTTTATTGATACCTGGAGAAGAAAGAAACCCGAGTTTTGGCATACGAAAAAAGCACACACTCCGGTGAAACTTGAAAGTACCAGGTTTGAAAAGAATATGGAGGGACGCGAATTGCAGATGGCTGTCCTCAATCGATTTGATCATACAAATCTAAGCGAACTAAAACTCGAATGTAATTCGGAGGTGATAGAAATGCCCGACATTGCTCCTCATCATCGCGGAAAATTGATTGTGCCGGCCTACCTTGCTCAGAACGGCACTATATTGAAATTTTGGCTTGGTGAGCGCTTGGTCGATATGTATCGCATCTCTTTTCAAGAACCGGTCGATAAAAAGTTCCAAAATTTACCCAATAGCGTTCTGAATGTGGTGGAAAATGATGCTGATGTAACAGTTTCGGGAGAAGGTTTCTCCTATTGCTTGGATAAACAAAGCGGACTGATAAAGAAAGGGATGATTGATGGAGTAGAAATTATCAAAGGAGGTCCTTTTTTTAACGTTGTTGTTCCCTCTTGGGCTAAAGGAGTCAATCAGGGCGAGGGAAGCAAATTAATTCCTCTGAAAGAAAACTGGAGTTTATTCAACTTCGCATATGAACACAATAAAAATAGTTTTACGGCTCACATTAAAGGGCAGATGGATGACATGAAGGTGACCTATTTTTTTGAGGTTCTAGCTAGCGGTGAGGTGGAAGTAAAATACACGATTGAAGATATGCCCGAAGCAGTACACGAAGCAGGGATAAATTTTTTGTTGAGTTCAGATATGAACCGTATAACTTGGAACCGCAATGCACAGTGGTCGGTATATCCTGAGAATCACATTGGGCGACCAGTTGGAACAGCTGTTCGCGATTCAAATTTTTCAACCGAGCAATATCGGGTTAAACCTCAAAAAGAGTGGGAGCAGGACGGAAAAGATTTCTACCTATTTCAGAAAAGTGGAGTAGATCCGGAAATGGGAATGGGGACTAACGACTTCAGAACTACCCGCCTGAACCTTACCGAATACCAGGTTTACAATACTAATGATAAGTGTGGATTATATGTTTTTGCAGACGGCGAATTAGCTGCGCGTTGTTCTGTTGCTGCCACAGGAGAGGTGGTTATGAAGATATTGCATCATGTTTCCTACAGTGATTTAGGGTGGGGAAATTATGTGTTGCCTTCAAAGGTAGGTGAGAGATTTAGTGGTCGTTTGAACTTTCGTTTGTCATCAATTGAAGAGGATTGGTAGAATTGCCAATTCCTCTATCGGAAATTGATTTAAATCCAAACATGACTAAGAATCCAGGGTATAATTAGAGTCTTTTAAAGTATATTTTAATATTTCCTCACCTGTAAAGTCATCTTTATGGGTTAGGATTTAACGCTAAAACGGAAATAAATACGAATCTGAAATGAAAAAACTATTACTATTTGCAGCCTTCTGCTTGCTTTTACAATTTGTGTATGCTAAAGAGAATCCTTCATTCTCAACAGCAGGATTTTTTCAGTTAGCTCAAAGTGGGCGCGAAGTTTACAATTTTAACGTGGCCTGGCGCTTTTATAAAGGTTCGATGGACGATGGAGGAGGTCTGAATTGCAAGGACGAAGAATGGCAAATGGTGTCGTTGCCTCATGGGCTTGAATACTTACCGGTTGATGCCGCTGGCTCCATTAACTACTTGGGAGAGGCTTGGTATCGTAAACACTTTACTCCTGATGAAAGCCTGAAGGGAAAAAAGATTTTTCTACATTTCGAAGCGATCATGGGAAAATCTGAAATTTGGATAAATGGTCAACTCTTACAAAAGCATTATGGAGGATATCTTCCAGTGGTAGTTGATGTTACGGATCAGCTAATCTGGGGGAGTCCCAACGTTGTTGCTGTTAAGGCAGACAATAGTGATGATCCGTCGTTCCCACCAGGGAAAGCTCATTCGGTGTTGGGATTCAGTCGTTATGGTGGAATTTATCGCGACTGTTGGTTGCTTGCGCATAACCAGGTGTATATTACCGATCCCAATTACGAGAATCAAGTAGCAGGAGGAGGTTTGTTTGTTTCGTTTGATGATATTTCGGATGAAAAGGCTACGATTAAGTTGAAAGTGCATATACGAAATCAAGCTGAAAAGAACTTCTCAGGCAAGGTGCAGTACGATTTGTTCCGGGCTGACGGAGCGAAAGTTTTATCGGAAAGTAGATTGATCAAAGTCAGGAAGTCGTCTTCTCGTCATTTTTTTAGTGAAACCAGCCTTAGCAATCCCAAATGTTGGACTCCCGACAATCCTTATTTATACCAGTTGAAAGTTCGTATTCTGAATAACCAAGGAGAAGTTGTTGACGGCTATAAAAAGCGTATTGGAGTTCGTACCGTTGAATTTAAAGGAGCCGATGGATTATGGCTAAATGGTAAACCATACCAAAAGAAACTGATTGGAGCTAACCGGCATCAGGAACATGCCGTATTGGGAAATGCATTGCCAAACAACATGCACTGGCGTGATGCAAAGAAACTGAGAGATGCGGGAATGACTATTATTCGTAACGGCCATTATCCGCAAGATCCTGCATTTATGGACGCTTGTGATGAGTTGGGCCTTTTTGTCGTCGTTCCAACGCCGGGCTGGCAGTTCTGGAATAAAGACCCTCAATTTGCTGAATTTATTTATTCCGATATCCGCAATATGGTACGGCGCGATCGAAATCATCCTTCAGTAATTATGTGGGAACCGGTGTTAAATGAAACGCATTACCCGCTTGAATTTGCCCAGCAAGCAAGAAACTGTGTTGATGAAGAATATCCAGGACCCAACAGCAACTATTCGGCTACCGATCCAAAAGCCAAAGGAAGTGATTTTTACCCAATCCAATTTTCGCATCCTGCATTGACCAATTCATTTTACAGTGTAGCAGAAATTGATTCATCAAAAACATACTATACCCGCGAATGGGGAGATAATGTGGATGACTGGAATTCGCAAAATTCGCCTAGCCGGATTCATCGTTCGTGGGGAGAGCAAGCCATGTTGGTACAGGCTCAGCATTATGCCAATCCTCCATACAAGCCATTTACTTGCCTCGAGTCGCTGTACGCTGCAGGAAAACATCATATTGGAGGGACCATGTGGCATGCTTTTGACCACAACCAGGGCTACCACCCAGTCCCATTTTATGGGGGAATTATGGATGCTTTCCGTCAGCCAAAATACAGCTACTACCTATTTATGTCGCAGCGGGATCCAGTAAAGTCTGATTTAATTGCCGAAACCGGTCCGATGGTTTTTATCGCTCACGAAATGAGCCCGTTTTCAGGGAAAAATGTCGTGGTTTATTCCAACTGCGAAGAAGTACGATTAACTGTTTATGGCAATGGTAAACAACACACATATAAAAAGGAAGCAGGAGAAATGGCTATGCCGTCTCCAATTATTACGTTTAAGGATGTGTACGATTTTATGGATACGAAAAATCTTTCGAGAAAAGGACAGCGGGATAAGGTATATATGTTAGCCGAGGGCCTGATAAACGGAAAAGTCATTGCTACGCACAAAGTGCAGCCAGCAGGAAAGCCAGAAAAAATAGTGTTGTGGTTAGATAACGAAGACATCAGTCTGGTGGCTAACGGCTCAGATGTGGTGACGGTTGTTGCCGGAATTGCTGATAAAAATGGAAACATAAAGCGGTTGAGCAATTTCAATGTGAAATTCTCAATAGACGGAGAGGGACGAATTTTGGGAGGCGCTGATATTATGGCTAATCCACGACCAATTAGTTGGGGAACAGCTCCTGTATTGGTTCAATCAACCAAAAAAGCTGGTAAAATAAAGTTAGTGGCTGAGGTGCAATGGGCAGGAGCTCAGCAACCCGTATCAGCCGAATTGGTGTTTGAAAGTATTCCTGCCGCGATGGAACGTGTTTATAACCAGCAGGAGGCCTTACGCTTAAATAGGACTTCAACCGGAACTTCTACATTTGATCAGGATGATAGAGCCTTGCAGGATTTGAAACGAGAAAACGAACGGCTAAAAAGAAAGCTACTGGAAAGTGGGTTGAAAGAGGTTGAGAAAATGCAGGAAGAGTTTGGAGAATAGAAAGCTTTCGAAGTCCACCTGAAGTAAGTAGCCTCAGGTGGATTTCAATTTGAAATTGTAGTCTAATAAGAGGAGTCCCTGTTCTGCAGGCTTTTTGCTCTTGCGTCTTTGGATAATATAGTTCATGAATGTGGAAATATAGTTCATTAAATCCGTGAGCTAATATTCTATCTTTAGAGCCTTAATAAAAAAACACAACCTAATTAAATCGCATGAATTTTTTGACTGGATTACTCATTGTTGTTCTTGCAGGCGTGTTGCAAGGATCTTTCTTTTTACCCATGACCTATACTCGAAAATGGGCTTGGGCACATAGCTGGTTTGCATTTTCGTTATTGGCCATGTTGTTGGTTAATTGGGCAATTGCCTTTCTAACGATCGACGGTATTATTTCAATTATTGCGGCTGTCCCGTTTCGATTATTGTTGCTGGTATCTGTTTTTGGTTTATTATGGGGAATCGGAGCCATCCTTTTTGGCAAAGCGATGGATATGCTGGGGATGGCCCTTGGCTATCCCATTATTATGGGCATCAATGCGATCACGGGGACTCTGGTTCCGGCTTTAGTTTTTTCAGCATCCATCTTTTTAGAGCTTAAAGGACTGTTGGTTCTATTGGGAGCTTTGGTTTCGGTCGTCGGAATCTATTACTGCGCGAGGGCTTCCTCTCAGAAAGAAAAAAGTTCAAAACTCTCGGGCTATACAACCACAGGCTTGATCTTGGCTGTTATTTCCGGTTTTACGTCGTGTTTGCCTAATTTGGGCGCTGCCTTTAGTCAGGATATTACGACCATTGCCGTTGAGCATGGCGTGGATAAAGCTATCGCCGGAAATGTAATCTGGTCGTTGTTTTTCACCATGGGAGCAATTGTGAATATGGGCTATTGCCTGTTTCTTCTGATTCGGGGTAAAGAACTGAAGGCCTTTGTAAATGAGTACAAGATGATGAATTGGGGCTTAATTTTCGCCATGTCATTGATGTGGATTGGAAGTTTTTATGCCTATGGTTATGGAGCTGTTATTTTGGGTGATTTAGGTCTGGTTGTAGGATGGCCACTACTGGTGTCACTATCCATTGTCATTGGCAATCTCTGGGGAATATTCAGAGGGGAATGGCACGGAGCTCCGCAAAAAGCACGTAAAACACTCAACCTTGGAATAGCCTTATTGATTGGTGCGGTCGTTATTATTGCATTGAACAACCTTGTTTAGCTTTCTATTTCGGTAGAACTTTAGACTAAATACTTATTGCTTATGTTTTCAGATAACGTGGTTTTGGCCTTAGCTTCTTTTTCAATTTTAGTTTCAGGATGTAAGGCAGGTGTTTCATCGAGTGACGAATTGCCTTCAAAACCCAATATCATTATTCTGTTCGCTGATGATGCTGGCTATGCCGATTTTGGATTTACGGGCAGTCAACAACTAAAAACACCCCATATTGATGCCTTGGCTGCAAATGGGGTTACTTTTACAAATGGTTATGTAAGCGGACCGGTATGCAGCCCGTCCAGAGCAGGCTTGATGACGGGCCGGTATCAGCAGCGATTTGGACATGAAACAAATATTGGCGAGAACTACACCAATACCGATCCCAATTTAATTGGTTTGCCTGTTGAAGAAAAAACAATTGCAGATGTGTTAAAGCAGCAGGGGTATCATACCGGCATGGTGGGGAAATGGCATTTGGGCGAAAAGGAGCACTTTCATCCGTGCAACCGAGGTTTTGATGAGTTTTTTGGCATGCTGGGTGGCGGGAGTTCCTATCGTGCTGGAACAGCCAGAAGAATACGTAACAACTTTGAGCCCGCCGACTATGTAAATCTTCCGTACCTGACAGATGCATTTGGTGATAAAGCCTGCGAGTTTATTCGGAAAAATCATGAGCAACCATTTTTTCTCTACCTGTCGTTTAATGCTCCACATACGCCATTGCACGCCCGCCCCGATTATTTAGCAGAAGCAAGAAGTCGTTTTAAGACTGATGAAAGAGCGATTAATGCAGCCATGACCCGTTCGCTTGATGAGAATATAGGAAAAGTAACGGCTATACTGAAAGAATTGGAACTTGAAGAAAACACCCTTGTGTTCTTTACTAACGACAACGGGGGAGCGATGCCTTATAATGCATCCTGTAATGATCCTTTTTCGGGAACGAAAGGGACCTTTCTGGAAGGAGGAGTGCATGTTCCTTTTGTTGCTCACTGGAAAGGGGTTCTTCCGAAAGGAGCAATTTATAATGAGCCGGTTATTACACTTGATATTTTGCCAACAGCGCTTGCTTTGGCTGGCGGAAAACTCGATGAAAATAAGCCGTATGATGGTGTAAACTTAATGCCCTATTTATTGGGAAAGAAAAAAGGAGAGCCTCACGAAAAGCTTTTTTGGCGGTTATTCTATCATGGGGCAGTTCGTAAAGGCGATTGGAAATTGATTTGGTTTGATGATCGTGAGCCTCGGCTACATAATTTGAAAGATGACATTTCGGAACAAAACGATGTGAGCAAGCAATTTCCGGAATTAACCCAACAGCTTTTAAACGAATTTCATGCATGGGAGAACGAACTAGCAGAACCCGTTTGGCGGACACATCCCAAGTGGAAGCAACATACATTAGACCGATATAGTCAGGTTTATGTTGATTCGTTGCGACGGAATTAGCGAATGGCTGGAGAGGAAATACACACTGGCATATTTCTTAGCACTGAAAAATTTATCTTAGTAAGCTAGGCGTCCATGTTCCTGTATATGTGCTGTTTGTGTTGCTTCGAGAGCGAATGATTAAGCAAATTAGAGTCTTTTATTACAGAAAATTTATAAATAAGACGAAGATATAATACGCGAATTGCATTGAGAACTCCATTTTCTTTTATTTTTGTGTCAATGCAAGTTATTGATGGTGTAGAGGAGAGGGTTTTGGTTAATCGGCTTATTCAGGGCGACCAGCTAGCTTTTGAGAAGCTTTTCCGGTTTTATTACCCCGGATTAGTTGTTTATGCTCGTCAATTTGTAGTCGACGCTGAAAAAGCGGAGGAAATTGTGCAGGATTTTTTTGTTCGCTTTTGGGAGAGACACCCCTCGTTAAAACCTTCTGATTCCTTAAAATCCTATTTGTTTTCTTCTGTAAAAAACAGCAGTCTCAATGTTTTGAAGCGTCTGAAAATTGAAGAACGATACCTGCGTGATATTCAGAAGTTATCAGACGATCATCTGTTATATGATCCTGATTTATATATCGCGTCTGAATTGCAGGGTAAAATACAGAAGGCTATTGATACACTGCCTGATAGATGTCGTGAAATTTTTATATTGAGCCGGATCAATGGATTGAAAAATGACGAAATAGCATCGCAATTAAACATCTCGAAGCGAACCGTTGAAACTCAAATTAGCAAAGCTTTAAAAACTCTTAAAGTAGAGCTGAAAGAATATATCGGCTTTCTGGCCCTTTTGGGATTCATCAATCTCTAATCTTTTTTTGCTTTCCCCAATTTTTTTTTGAAATCTGCGTACGTGTAGTTGCTGTGGCAATTGTATTGTTAGTGTAAGAAAGTAGAAAAGCATTGTATGCTTGTGAAAATAATTCCTAATCTATCGGAGCCAGATGCATAAAAAAAATGATAATAATACCAGAATAACGGCCTTCATACGAAAACGGCAGTCATTGACCGAAGAGCAGCAGCTTGAGG
Organism: Sunxiuqinia sp. sy24; assembly: GCF_052677165.1. Lineage (NCBI taxonomy): Bacteria > Pseudomonadati > Bacteroidota > Bacteroidia > Marinilabiliales > Prolixibacteraceae > Sunxiuqinia > Sunxiuqinia sp. sy24. Next base: position 129,411 of record NZ_JBQYLH010000004.1, on the reverse strand, counting down.
AAGCGGGGAAAATCATCGACCAAATTAAAGCGGTTGATGTAACAACTGCCTGGGGAAATGTCTCTGGAAAAATTAATAAACCTAAAACTTATCGTTTAATTTTTCGTCAACTTCAGCGGGTTGCTGCAGTCTTGTTTCTCCCCGTCCTGTTGCTTTCCTTGTGGAGTTTATTTGTGAAGATTCCTCAGGTACGAAGCACGCTAATTGCTCATCAGGAAGTGACAAGTCCTATTGGTTGTCGCACAAAAGTGGAATTGCCTGATGGCACACACGTATGGTTAAATGCCGAGAGCACCATTAAGTTTCCGGTTCCCTTTATTGGTCAAAACCGGGAAGTGGAATTATTGGGAGAAGCTTATTTTGAAGTGACAAAAAACAAGGATAATCCGTTCCTTATTACTTCGAACGAGGCTCAGGTAACGGTTTTGGGAACCAGCTTTAATTTCCGGTCGTACCCGGAAGATCAGCTTGCAGAAGTCGTGCTTAAAGAAGGAACGGTTCGTTTCGAAAGTGGCTACAATAATATTTCCAGCGAATACCTAATGAAGCCGAATAACAGGCTGGTAGTGAATAAAAGGTCTGGTGAGTTAGCCATTACCGATGTCCGTGTCGATAAATACATTGCATGGCATCAAAACAAGTTGGTTTTTGATGAAAGTTCCATCGATGAACTTGCCGAGAAACTGGAACGTTGGTATGGTGTTGAAGTTATTCTTCAGGGTAAGAATTTTCAGGCATACCGTTTCTCGACCACCTTCGAAAACGAATCACTCCAACATGTAATCGATCTGTTGGAGCTATCCTCCCCAATCAATATTGAATATAAACAGGCAGAATATAAGCCAGGAGATAAAACGGTCACTAAATCTAAAATAATTATAACCAAAAGATAAAGGCGTTGCCTATGACAAAACCCAAAACAAAGAAAGGAAGTGCTGCGAACACTTCCCTTCGGAATTTACCCGCAAGGGGCAAATAATTTATTAACAATTAACACGATAAATTTATGAAAAAAATGACAAAACCATTGGGTGTATTTTTAAATGCACACCGGAAAATTCTTACTATTATGCGAAATGCAGCTTTTTTAATTCTCTTTACCAGCTTGCAGGTTGTTGCAAGCATGAGTTATTCGCAGTCAACCAGATTGTCGCTGAATAAAAGTAATGTGACCATAAAAGACGTTCTGGCGGAGATCGAAGATCAGAGCGGAATGTATTTTTTGTATAATAGTGAGTTGATTGATGTTCAGAAAAAAGTGGATGCTTCTTTTACCAATGAAAAGCTGGATGTTATTCTGAATAAGCTATTTGAAGATAAAAACGTTCAGGTAATTGTAAACGACCGGCATATTGTTCTAACTCCGGGAAGTACAAGCTCGAACCTGCAGCAGCAGAAAACAATCTCCGGAAAAGTAACCGATGCTTCCGGGCAACCCTTACCCGGCGTTACGGTATTGGTAAAAGGAACGACCATTGGTATTGTTACTGACTTTGACGGGCTTTATACGCTTACTGAAGTTCCTGCCGGAGCTACCCTGGTTTTCTCGTTTGTTGGAATGAAGCCACAGGAAGTAGCTGTGGCCGGAAAAACACAAATCGATGTGTCTCTGTCTGAAGATGCAATTGGTATTGAGGAAGTTGTGGCTATCGGTTACGGTACTCAGAAAAAAGTGAACCTGACGGGATCGGTTTCTGCTGTTAATGCAGATGCCTTGGAAAACCGGCCTGTTACCAATGTTTCTTCAGCTTTACAAGGACTTATGCCAGGTGCTACCGTTACTCAAACGAGTGGTCAGCCAGGTAAAGATGCTGGTGGTATCCGGATCCGTGGTATCGGAACACTGAATAATTCGAACCCGATGTATGTTGTGGATGGAATGGTTGTTGGAAATATCAATGACATCGATCCCAGCGATATTGCCTCCATCTCTATTTTGAAAGATGCGGCATCAGCAGCCATCTATGGATCACGTGCTTCGAATGGGGTGATTTTGGTAACAACCAAAAAAGGGAATAGCAAAGAAACAACCTTGAAATACGAAGGTTACATTGGCTGGCAACAACCAACGCAACTTCTTGAACATCTTCCTTCCTGGGAATATGCCGAGCTGTATAACAAAGCTTTGGTTAATGAAAATAAATCGCCTGCTTACACAGAGGATGAAATTGAAAAATTCAAGAATGGGAGTGATCCCGACAATTATCCAAACACCGATTGGGCTGGCTTATTCTATAAGAAAAGTGGTTTTCAGCAAAGTCACCGGGCTCAAATCAGTGGAGGTAGCGATAACACCACTTACTTGATTTCATTAGGTTATTTGGATCAAGGAGGAATTATCGATAATGCAGGCTTTAAGCGTTATAACGGGCGGACCAACATAACCACGACAATCAATAAGTTTGAGGTTAACTTAAACATGTCGTTTACCCAAGGAAATACAACTGAACCAACAAACCCCTACACGGGCGATATGTACCAGATATTTCGACAAATTAATCGGATTGCGCCTTTCGTTCCTTACAAATACTCAACCGGAGACTATGGTTATATTGCCGATGGTAATCCCTTGGCCTGGATGGATCTGGGTGCCATACGGGAAGAGAAATACCGGAAGACACGCGGTATCGGAAATATTAGCTATGAGCCCATCAAAGGATTAAAGATTAAAGAAATCCTGGGATATGAGTATACGGGTACTTCAGACGAAAAATTCATTAAAGACATTCAGTTTTATAATTGGAAAACGGGTGAGCCGACGCTTTACCAAGGACCAAACAGTCAAAAAGATATTCGGGCAGATTACCAGACTGTTAGTTTGCAAACGTTGGTGACTTATGAAAAAACGTTTGGAAAACATACAATTCAGGCACTGGGTGGTTTTTCGCAAGAAAGCTCACGTACCGACTGGAATAGTTCTTACCGGAAGTCATTCTTAAACAATGAGTTATGGGAAGTTAATGCCGGTTCTGCCGATGGTCAGGTAGCCGAAGGTTCGGCTTACGAGTATTCATTAAGATCATACTTCGGACGTATCTCTTACAACTTCAATGATAAATATTTAGTAGAGGCGAATGTACGTCAAGACGGAAGTTCTCGCATCTCGAAAGACAATCGTTGGGGTACCTTCCCTTCATTCTCGGGAGCATGGCGTGCCATTAACGAGCCATTTATGGAAAACGTGAAGGATGTGGTGTCGGACTTAAAAATTAGAGCTGGTTGGGGTATTCTCGGAAATCAATCCATTGGTAACTATCCTTACCAATCGGTGTTGTCAGCTGCCGATTACCGATTAGGAGGAGCTGTTGTTTCTGGTGTTACCTTGAAAGATGGTGTGAATACGGATATTAAATGGGAAGAATCAACCACCACTAATATTGGCGTCGATTTAGGCCTTTTCTCCAACAAACTTACGTTTACTACCGACGTTTACAACCGGACTACTTCTGATGTATTACTAAGATTGCCAGTACCATCACCTACTGGATTAACTGACCCTTATCAAAATGCGGGGGAGGTGACGAACAAAGGGGTCGAGTTTCAGTTAGGTTACAAACTGAAAAAAGGAGACTGGAACTTCCATGTTCTGGCTAATGCGGCTTATAATAAGAATGAAATTACTGACCTTCGTAACGATGGTGCCCGGATTTGGAACGGCTATAGTTTCTTGCAGGAAGGCTACCCGATTAACTCATTTGGTGGTTATATTGCTGAGGGCTTATTCAGAACGCAGGAAGATTTGGACAACAGTGCTGTCATTAACCGAGGCCAGGCTGCATTGGGCGATATTAAATATAAAGACGTAAACGACGATGGTAAGATTAATGCCGAAGACCGTGAATTTATAGGTAGCTGGATGCCAGCATGGACCTTTGGAAGCACTTTGTCTGCTTCATGGAAAGGCTTGGATCTTCAGCTTCTATTCCAGGGGGCAGCCCAAGTGAAGAGTTACGTCCAAAACGAGTTTGTAGGTGAATTGAACGGCTTTACTTCTAAACCTACCGATATTTTCAGAGACTCTTACGACAAGGATACCAATCCAAACGGGAATTTCCCCCGACCTCTTTCTTCATGGAATGTCAATTCATCCAGCAGTTATCCTTCTTCTTTCTGGATTGTTGATGGTTCCTATTTACGCTTGAAGAACCTGCAGTTTGGCTATACTTTGCCTAAAATGATGACCAATTCTGCTGGATTGTCGAAAGTGAGAATTTACTACAGTGGCCAAAACTTGCTGACTTTTACCGGCCTTCGAAACGGCGTAGATCCAGAAGCTCCTGCCGGTGCCAGAGCTTACTACCCACAGGTGAAAACCAATACGATTGGCTTAAGTGTAACATTTTAAAAATTCAGGATTATGAGAAGATATAGTTTATTATTAATTGCTCTGCTGTTCCTTTTTTCATGCGAGCAGGACTTTATGGACAAAAATCCATTAGACCAGATTGCCAACGAATCGTTCTGGAATAATGAAAAAGATGCCATTGCTGCGGCCAATGGGTGCTACTCCGACTGGTGGGACATGTACTATGTGATTTATATGGATTGCGCATCAGACAACTGCTATAACCCTTTCCCTTGGGAAGGATTTCAGGTTCAGGCAAGCGGAAATGCTACTCCTAGCGATGCCGGACAGAGCTTTATGGGGTTTAGCACAATTACCCGTTGCAACAGTTTTCTGGAGAATATTTCCCGTCCTGAAATGGACGAAACACTTCGGAAGAGATTGACAGCAGAAGTGCGTTTTTTACGCGCCTGGGATTATTTTGTTAAAGTAACAATTTATGGTGATGTGCCTTTGGTAACTCAAGTGCTTAATCCATCAGAGGCAGATGTGCCTCGCAATCCCAAAGCTGATGTTGTCAAATTTGTATTGGATGAACTGACTGCGGCGGCGGCTGATCTTCCTGCTTCTTATTCCGGACCTGATGTTGGTCGTATTACGAAAGGGGCCGCCTTGTCGGTTAAAGCGAGAATGGAAATTTTTGAAGGAAAATATGCCGAATGTGCTGCTACTTGTCAGCAGATCATGGATCTGGGCTACTCATTAGTGCCTGAGTACAAGGATATCTTTAAACTTTCGAATCAGGATAATAGCGAAGTGATTCTTGATGTTCAATACAATGAAGGCATTGGAACAACTTGGGTCTTGGGTGTTCTGCCTCCAAACTCTTCAGGTGGTTGGAGTTCGGTTAACCCAACACAATCATTGGTCGATAGTTATGAGTGTATTGATGGTAAAACAATTGCAGAGTCTTCTGTATTCAATCCAGACGAACCGTATCAAAATCGCGACCCACGTCTAGAAGCCAGCATCGTTTATCCCGGAGGTTTGTACGAAGGAGCCTATTTTAATCCGATTGATGTGAATGATCCTAATGGGGATTACTATGCACCTTATGGTCGCTCAAAAACCGGATACAATCCACGTAAGTATGTTGACGATTTAAGTGTCTTCCCTGATATTTGGGATTCAGGAATGAATGCAATCGTGATTCGCTATGCCGAGATTTTGCTGATGTACGCAGAATCAAAAATTGAAACCAACAGTATTGACGATTCCGTTTATGATGCGATCGATGAAATTCGTAATCGTGCCGGAATGCCTTCAGTTGATCGGGCAGTATATAATGATCAAGCAAAATTGCGTGAACTGGTTCGTCGCGAGCGTCGTGTTGAATTAGCTTTGGAAGGTTTACGTTGGTTTGATATTTGCCGTTGGGAAATTGGCGAAGAAGTAATGGATGCAACAGTATATGGTGCCCGCTTGGGAACCGTAGATGCAACCAATGGTACTTTAACGCTAACGAACGATCGCATTGAGGTAGAAACAAGAGTTTTCCAAGCCAACAAGCATTATGTGTGGCCTATTCCTCAAAGTGTTATTGATGCTACACCAGCAATAGAGCAAAATCCGAATTACTAATTTTCATAGATTATATATAGAATAGGGGGAGGCATTGCTTCCCTCTTTTCGTATTTGAGAGGATAAAATTTTTATTCCTTTGTTAAAGAGATAAATCGTTCATATTTATCTAAGGTTCTCCATTCTTAATCCAATCTATTAATCGATAAAATGATGAAAACCAGAATGTTTAGAGCATGTCTGCCATTGATGATTTGTATGTTTTTTCAAAGTTGCGGCATCGAATCCCAAACAAAACCCACAGATAAGATCAATTTTAATTTCGATTGGCAATTTATTCGACTTGCTGATAGCCTAAAAAGCATTCGTGAGCCTCATTCGAAAACGGTTCAGACAGGTTCCGACTGGCAAACGCAATTCAATGTTGAGCATATGGAGACTGCCGGAATGCTGAATAAAAATACGGTATCCGATGAGATGCTAAAGCAGGAACTTCAAACCATTAGCAGCCAAAGCTGGGATGCCGTATGTTTACCTCATACTGCATACATGGAGCCTTATACGGTTGTTAAGCCTTGGCAAGGCATCTGCTATTATCGAAAGAACTTTGAAATTGATAGTGCCGGCAAAGACAAAAAAATATTTCTAGAGTTTGAAGGTGCCATGCAGTTGGCCGATGTATGGGTGAACGGCAAGCATATGATACAACATGCAGGAGGCTTCACGCCTTTTTCTATCGACCTTAGTAAGGTGGTATTGTTCGATCAGCCTAATGAGATTTTGGTCAGGCTCGACAACCGCGACAACCCTCTTATTCCTCCTGGCAAACCACTTGGAAGCCTCGATTTTTGTTATCACAGTGGCATCTACCGCGATGTAAACCTAATCATCAAAAATAAAACCTACATAACCGATGCTGTTGCCGCAAATCAAAAAGCAGGAGGGGGCGTGTTTATTAGCTATCCTGAAGTTTCTTCTGACCAGGCGACGATAGAAGTCAAGGTTCATGTGAAAAACGAGGCTGGCAAAATAGCGCATTGTCAGCTTGTTCATCAATTAATTGATTCAAAAGGAATTGTTCAGCTAACTCAAAAATCGGAAGCCGTTTTCCTGAGCGAAGGTACAGATCAGCATATCACATCTTTGCTGGCTATTAACAATCCTGAATTGTGGTCGCCTGATGCTCCTAATCTTTATGCATTGAAGACAGAACTTTTTGTTGATGGAAAAATGGAAGACAGCAACAAAACCAGCATTGGTATCCGACGTATTGAGATTACTCGCGAAAAAGGATTGGTCTTGAATGGCAAGCCGGTCAGGATGGTTGGAACCAACCGTCATATGGAATATCCGTATGTGGGCAATGCGATTTCTGATAACGCCCAATACCGCGACTTGTATAAAATTAAACAGGCAGGATTTAATACCGTCCGTCTGGGGCATTATCCGCAGGATATATCAGTACTTGATGCTTGTGATGAATTGGGCTTACTTGTGATTGAGCCAATTCCGGGATGGCAGTTTTTTAATAACGATTCTGTTTTTACTCAGCAAACCTATCGGGATGTGCGAGATATCATTCGCCGCGACCGAAATCATCCTTCCATTATTGTTTGGGAAACCATTTTGAACGAAGCATGGCCGCCAGCTTGGTGGAAAGATATTGCTCATAAAACGGCCCATGAAGAGTATCCCGGAGACCAGTGTTTTACTGCTGGTGACATGTATGGCTATTATGGCTGGGATGTGCTGTACAACGACTGGAATGAGAATATGACCCGCCCAAATGATAGCGACAAACCCGGGTTCATCCGGGAATATGGCGATTACGAGTTTGGAGGCCATTTCAGTACAACCCGGGTGAGCCGGAAAGACGGAGAAGATAAACTTCTTCAGAATGCCTGGAATTTTCAGTGGTCGCACAACAAATATCGCCAGCAATATCCATGGACCATTGGCGATGCAAACTGGGATATGTTTGATTACAACCGTGGTTGCTGCGACAATATCTGCCACAGTGGTATTTCGGAATTAAACCGGCTGCCCAAATTCGCATACTATTTTTACCGAAGTCAAATAGATATTGGTTCGCCCATGTTTGATGGCTCAATGCCCCCAATGATTTATATCGCCAATTGGTGGACAAAACGCGATACCGAAAAAGTTATCGTTTATGGAAATGTAGATGAAGTGGAATTGTTCGTGAATGGCAAGCGTATTGCCCGCCAAAAACCTGATGCAGGTTCCGATTCAGCCTATGAAATCGAAAACTCGGATCGAAACAACGGCGGAAATCCGTTCGACAGCGGAAACGGCACTTCGCTAAAACATGCACCTTTCACGTTTAATAAGGTAAGCTGGAGCAAAGGCGAACTGAAAGCCGTTGGATATGTGAATGGGCAAAAAGTAACCGAAGAAAAAGTAAGTACTCCGGATGAACCAGCAAGCATAAGGCTGGTTCTGGATGAAGCGGGCAGAAAACTTGGCACAAATGACATTGTTTTTGTTTATGCTGAGCTGCTTGATGAGAATGGAGCATTGTGTGTTGATTCATCCGCCGAGATTGCGCTTCAAATAAGCGGCGATGCTGTGGTTGTTTCCCCAGTGAAAATTGAAACGGAAGCCGGAATTGCCGCATTCCTTATTAGAACCGGACTAAGCCAGGGGGAGATTTCAATTGATGCCAGCTCGACAAGTAACGAAAATTTATCTGGAAGGCTTAGAATAAAGAACTGATAATGGAGAAATAAAGCTCGCTGCCAAAAAGAGTTGGCAGCGAGCAAAATACCAAAGCAGTTCATTTCATAAGTATAACTGAAATGAGTATTTATACTTTGCCTCAGGACTTTCATTTTTGGAAAGCTGATAGTTGCAGTGTAGTCACAGCCGAACCGCAGGTTTCGGATATATCGTATTTAGAAAGACGACTTATTTTTTCTGTGTTGTGCAACATAAAGCCCATGAAGAAAACTATTATTGCTCATGGGCTTTTGTTCTGAGCTCAGATTCTTTCTTGGAAAAAGGTACACGAGATATTTTGAAAGTGCGTGGGTGTTAACGATTTAATTTTTTATTGTAATATTCAATCCGGACAGGTACATGTCTCGGGGTAAAAAGGATTGTCGTGAAGCATAAGGAGTTGTCCTACTGCTAGATAAGAGTGTGTGTTGCGAAAGATAGGAGCGTTGTGCTGTGAAAAGACTTTATTTTGTGCACTCTGGTATCTGTTATTTCAAATTAGGATATTATTATGTATTTTGTTAACGAAGTGTCTTGAGCGAATAAACTTAATTTACATTCACATGAGAGTTGTTGAGTGATTGAATTCAATTTTTTGCACTATTGAATGATTTCATCTTTCATAAACAGAAAAAATCTATCTACTTTTAAATTCAATTTTATCAGTTAGATTTTTTTTTGTGAATTTAAACAAGGAAGAAATAGTACAACAGATTAAGTCGGGTAACAAGCTCGTATTTGAGGCATTGTATCGATTTTATTATCCGAAGATAGCCTATTTCTCCAATCAGTATTTGTTAGATTCCATTGAGTCAAATAGCATTGCACAGGACGTTTTTACTGATCTTTGGGAGCGCCGCCAGAAACTTACAAATCATACCAATATTCAGGCATGGCTTTTTACTGTTGCAAAAAACAAATCATTAAAACGAATCGAAAAACTCCGATCCCAGCAAAATTATACTGGTTACCTGAAGGGACGGCAATTGGAAATCAATTACCAATCGCTCTCAGGGTTTGATACGAGCGAGTTTGTTTTTGAAGAATTGCAGTATAAAATTGAGGAAGCACTACAAAAATTATCGCCATCAGTTCGTCTTGTTTTTGAAAAAAGCCGATTTGAGGATAAAAAAAACAGGGAGATTGCTGAAGAACTTGGTATCAGCATAAAGACGGTAGAAGCACACATTTCAAAATCACTCAAACATCTTCGCGTTGAGCTCAAAGAGTATCTTCCCCTTTTATACATTTTGTTTTTCTTAAAATAATTACAAATGCGTTAGGGTATATACGTCCTATCGGGTTATATTATAAAGTACACTGAACTATGGACGAGAAAGAACTCATGCGCTACATCCAAGGGCAATCGCTGACTGATCAAGAGATTGCATCAATTTTAGATTGGATAGAAGTATCGGATGAAAATCGTACTACATATAATGAGTTGAAGCATTTATGGGTACTTAGTGGTTTAGCTAAGGTTACTCCTCTAAAAAGCAGTAAATTCTTTAATCACTCCTCTTCCAGGAAGATTCTGAAACTTCCATCAATTCACCAGTACCTCAAATATGCGGCTATATTCATTATTGCTTTTTTGGCTGGATGTCTGGCATGGCAATACTCTTTCTTCGGTTCTTCGCATCAACTTGCGAATGTATATAATGAAGTCTATGTTCCTAAAGGAGAAAAATCGCTGATTACCCTATATGATGGAACCGAGGTGTGGTTAAACGCAGGCACACGATTTAAATATCCTGTTATTTTTGATTCAGAACAGCGAAATGTTTATCTGGATGGAGAAGCTTATTTCAGTGTGACCCACTCAGATGAAAAACCATTCCTTGTTAATACAGGAGAGTTGAAAGTAAAGGTGTTGGGCACGAAGTTTAATGTGTATGCATATGCCGACGAATCAATTGTAAGTACTACACTTGAAGAAGGGCTTGTGGAAGTATCTACCGACGGAAGGTGTAAAGGAAAGCGCATAACTCCCGGTCAACAAATTTCCTATTCAAAGTCTTCTGGAGAATATGAGATTAAAGCCGTAGAAACAGGCTTGTTTACCTGCTGGAAAGAGAATAAGTTACGGTTTGACAACGCTGAATTAGCTGAAATTCTGAAAAAGATGGAGCGGTGGTATGACGTGAAAATGAATATTGATGCGGATATAGACACAAGCGATCGCTATACAATCACCATTAAAACGGAAAGTTTGAAGGAAATGCTGGAAGTATTATCAATAACAACGAATATAAACTATAAAATAGAAACTGATGTAGTACGTATTTCTAAAAAGTAAAAAAGGAAAGTGCAGCAACACTTTCCTCTAATCTCATGCAGTAGCATGAGTTGTCATGAATCCCTCAGCAAAGGGATAGCTATAACCTTTAATTTTACAAATTTATGAAAAAAAAGTGGTTAAACGACTGGCCGTGTTCGGCGGCTATGTTAAAATGGTTACGACTTATGAAACTAACCTCATTCATTTTGTTAATTACGTTTGTGCATGTAAGTGCAAGTGTGTATTCTCAGCAACCTAAATTGAACGTTTCCTGCAAGAACGGAACTGTTCGGGAAGTACTCAGAGATCTCGAAGATCAAAGTGGCTATTTCTTTATGTATAGAAATGAAGAAATAGATACAGACCGCAAGGTGAATATCGAGATTCAAGAGCAGTCGATAGAAGAGGTGTTGAGTCAACTTTTTAATAATGCGAATGTTAGTTATGAAATTCATAACCGTCAGATTATTCTGATGAACAAAGACCGATTGACGCAAAGTAATCTAATTGAAGTTTCCGGCAAGGTTACAGATCAATCTGGTCAACCAATTCCCGGTGTTTCTGTAATTGTGAAAGGAGCTACGGTGGGAATTATAACAGACTTTGAGGGGAATTTTGGACTGAAAATTCCAGCAAATGCAGAGTTCCTGGTATTCTCCTTTGTTGGAATGCAAACTCAGGAAATCGCAATTGATGGGAAAACAAGTTTCCAGATTGTACTTCAGGAAGAAAACATTAACGTAGACGAAGTGGTTGTGACTGCACTGGGTCTTTCTCGCGAGAAAAAGGCACTTGGTTATGCTGTACAATCGGTTGACGGCGATGAATTTGTTGAATCAAAAGAACTTAATGTTGTCAATGCTCTTGCAGGAAGAATTTCAGGAGTCCACATCACACAAGGCGGCGGTGGGCTTGCTGGTGGTGGTTCTCGTATTGTAATCAGAGGCGAAACCTCTTTGGCTGGAAACAACCAGCCCATGTTTGTGATTGATGGTGTACCGGCAGGAACTAACGATATAGCATCGGAAGATATTCAATCAATTTCGGTTCTGAAAGGGCCAGCAGCGGCTGCACTCTATGGTTCACGAGCTGGAGCAGGTGTAATCCTGATTACAACAAAAGATGGTCCCCAAAATGGCCGTTTGAATGTTGAAGTAAATTCGAGTATGAGTTTTCAGAATCCAATGGTATTGCCCGATGTTCAGGATCAGTACGGACAAGGATCAGGAGGAAACTATATGTCGAACCGCAGTGGCAGCTGGGGGCCAAAATTCGACGGACAGAATGTTGAACAATTATGGGGAAGCAATGCGTGGAAATCGCACCCAGATAATGTGACAGACTTTTATGAAACCGGAATTGTTGCAACTAATAATGTTTCGCTGGCAGGCGACAATGAAACTGGTATGTTCCGGGTTTCTCTTACCGATATACGCCAAAATGGGATGATTCCCAATACCGAATATCGTGAAAACAGAATTGACATTACCTCGGGCTGGACGTTTATGGACGGGCTTTTAAATATTAAAGCCAATGTGAAATATGCAAAAAAGAACAGCGATAACGATAAAGGAATGGATCCGCGTTTGTGGCCAACCAATCTCGATCTGGATGTATTAAAAGATTACTGGATTGAAGAAGGGGTTCAGCAACGTCAGTGGTTAGAACAATCAAACAATCCTTATTTCAGTTTATACGAGAATACTAATTTTTGGCAAAATGAAAAATACATTGGTAACCTTACTCTCGATTTTAAGATTACCAGGGAATTAAGTTTGATGCTGCGTAGCGGTTATAATGGATATGTTAACGAAAGCAGGTACAAAGAACAATATACTACTGAAGGAGCTAATAACGAGTATGGAATGTTCAGTACAGGCATGTCGAAAGGTTTTGAAATGAACTCTGACTTCCTGTTATCCTACAAAAAGAGTTTTGCCAATAACTTGTCAATGGTTGCATCGCTCGGTGGAAATATGATGGAAACCGATGGCAGCTATATTAATGGATCTTCATCGCAGTTACTTATTCCCAATGTTTATAACCTGGCCAACTATCGAACTTACCCAACTGTTGGGAATGGCTACGATTTGCATACGAAAACCAATGCCTTGTATGGTTTTGTAAACTTAGGCTACAAGGATATGGTTTACCTGGATATAACAGCTCGTAATGACTGGAACTCAACACTAAAATACAAGGTAAACGACTCGTATTTCTACCCGTCAGCTAGTTTAAGTTTACTGTTGAATAAAATGTTCAACATGAACGAAAAGATCGACTTGCTAAAGTTGAAGATGAACTACGCTGGTGTTGGTAGTGCCACAAGCGCCTTCCAGCTTGATCCATTTTTCAGTTTTACTCAAGGGAGTGGTGGAGTTGCCGACATACGAGAAGGCTCTGTGAAAAATAACAGTAATCTGAAGCCTGAATATTCAAATTCGTTTGAGTTTGGAGCTCAAACTATTCTGTTTAATAACAGGCTAAATGTCGATCTTACTTACTACAGTGTAAAAACAAAGAACCAAATCTGGCAGATGGATGTAAGTCCTATTTCTGGCTACGACAAAGTTATTCGTAATATTGGTGAAGTGGGAAGTGAAGGGCTTGAAGTAACCATAAACGCAACTCCGGTTAAAGCAGGTAAATTCCAATGGAATACCAATATAAACTGGTCGCTTGACCGAACAAAAGTTTTGGAGTTGGATGAAGAAAATCCGGAATATGCCATTACTCATAGTATCGATTACCGATTGTTTACTTACGATTATGTTGGCGAAAGAAGAGGCGCAATTTATTCGAGAGTAGCCCGCAAATTTAAATACGATCCCGAGGTTCACGATGCTTCGTTGCAGCAATACAACGGACAACTTTTCTTCGACGGAAGTAAAGATTTGCCTCGAAGCGACAAAGAGATTATTGGTTACTATAATCCTGATTGGATTGGATCGTGGTTTAACGAGTTCAAATATGGTAACCTAAGTATATCGGCTTTACTGTTTGCAAATGTTGGAAACTCGGTTTACAATGGTTTTGAAAAATCAATGGTATCTTCAGGTTTGGATAAAAGAACTGTTGAAGGCCGTGAAGGAGGGGTTTTGCCAGAAGGAGTTTGGGAATCACCAGATGGGATTCGTCCTTTCTTGCCAGGCGATGAAGTAGATCCTGAAAGTTATTGGGGTGATTTTATGACTGACGGAGAGATTAATGATATCTGGATTGAAGATGGCTCATTCTTAAAACTTAAAGAGGTTAGTATTGGGTATTCCGTTCCCAGAAAATTAATCAATAACACTTTCTTTAAGGATGTAAAGGTTTCTTTAACTGGGCGTAATCTGGCACTCTGGACTAAAGTTAAACATGTTGACCCGGAAACTTTTACCAATTCTAGTGCTGGCTCAATTCCTGGTATTGTAAAAGTGGGAGGTGTGCCTTCCGCACGCACGTTTACTCTTAATTTAAGATTGCGCTTCTAGGCAACATTAATTAATAAAAAATTAAAAGAAATGAAAAATAGAATCATATACTTCTTCCTTTTATTGATAGCTATTAGTGCTTGCCGTACCTGGGATGAAGATTTCAATACAAATATAAACAATCCGCAAATCACGGAGTCGAATTCGATCCATCCTTCATTTTTTGTTGGCCCAATGATTCACGCATCTTTTGGCTTTAATGAAACAGTAATGAATGTTATGCCTCCTGTCTCGGAATACACAGGTAAGCAAAGGAGTCTTAGCCAGGGGAACCGTCACCGTTCGTGGCACGATTTGGATGGAAACATTTGGGGACCTGCCTATTCAAGTATCCGGAATGTCAAAAACCTGAGAAGAGCGGCAATTGCCTCAGAAGACGATAGGTACTTGGCCGTAGCTGAAATATGGGAAAGCTACGTGATGTACACCATTTGCACCATTGACGGCCCAGTTCCGTATTTCGATGTAATAGATGACAGCGATGAAGTAAAATATCTAATTAATTATGATCCACAAGAAAACATTTATCCAGCCATTCTTGAAAAATTAAAAACGGCAGGATTGTTAATTAAAGATTCAGATGTAAATATTGATCAGAAAAGTGATTATGTGTATGCTGGTGATATTCATAAGTGGAAAAAACTGGCCAATACGCTTCGTTTCCGAATGGCTATGTATATGTACAATGCCGCTCCGGAAACAGCCAAATCAATTATGCAGGAAATAGTTGCAGATCCGAATACCTATCCTGTTTTTGAATCGAATGATGATAATTTTGCTATCCATTACGATGGAGTTGATCGAATATCACGTTGGTATAGTTTCGGAGACTGGCAATTAAAGGAAAATACAATGAGTAATATCCTGATTGAACGTTTAATTTCATTAAAAGATCCACGGTTATACGTCTATGCCAAACCGGTACAAAAAGTTCATGATAATCCAGAAGCCAATGTTTTACCTACAAACCCGGGACCAGATAAATATATTGGCCATTTGTACGGCATTACAACCGGGAATGGTGATGCTAGTTCGTGGAACGGTGGAATGGAATACTGTTCAAGAATTGGCGACTGGTTTATTACCGTAGATGAAAATATGCAGGCCACCTCAGATTGTGCCAATCATCCTGCAATTTATGGAACTTATGCTGAATTATTGTTTAACATGGCCGAAGCTGCCACGAAAGGGATTATTTCCGGAGGAGATGCAGCAGCTAAACAATATTACGAAGAAGGTGTACGGGCTTCATTCGATATGTATAATTGTGAATTTAGTGGAAATCCAAAATACGACGGAGCATATGCCGATCAGGGCTTAAGCAGTGTTTCAGAATATCTTGCGCAGGATCATGTAAATTGGGATGCAGGGCGCGATCATCTTGTTTTGATTGCTGAACAGAAATGGATCTCAATGCTGTATGTTGGATTCGAGTCTTATTTCGATCATCGACGCACAATGTTACCAGAACTGAGAGCATCTCATCGTTCTGCGAATTATGAATCTTCGGGTTCAGGAACTCAGTTTCCCTCAAGAACTGCATACCCAGACAGCGAAGAAGCTGAAAATACAGCTGCCTATAACAATGCCCGCGCAACAGGTTTCGACATACCAATTACCGGAGACGATAACCGGAATGAAGCAAGGATGTGGCTGTTGAATAATAATGCCAGTCCATCGCTTGAAATGCCTACATTTCAAGAACCTCTTAAATCAAATGAAGAGTATCCTGGTCAAGCAAATTTTAAAGCATGGTATGATAACCACTGGACAACGATGTTCTGGTGGGAAAATGAGTAAACTCCAATGCTGATATAATTATTACCTCACTGTTTTTCAGTGGGGTAGTTTTATTTTTATATTAATCGTCACAACCTTACGATTATTGAAGTACAATATTTTGACTTGATGATAAGCGTTTTGAAACAAATGCATTCACAATTATTTTCAGCAATCAGCAGGAATGTTAATTTTGTTTCAACTTTAAACCATGCTCAAGTCTAACTTAATATTCGCAATCCTTTACCTTTTTTCCCTTGTCGCTTTGGGAAATAGAAAATCCATCCTTCATCATTACACGACTGAAGATGGTTTGTTTCACAATGAAATTAGGCTTATACGAAAAGCCAATAATGGGATGCTTTGGCTGGGTACACAAAATGGGTTGTCGTCGTTCGATGGTTACAGGTTTACAGTATATAAGCACGACAAGACTAATCCGAACTCGCTTTGCAGTGATAAAATTTATGCCCTCGAAACATCAACAACAGGGAAGGTTTGGGTTGGAACAACCGTTGGCTTGTGCGCACTGAACCCTTCAATAGGTAATTCGGTGGCTTTCCCCGATACCTTTAAAATAAAGAACAGGCTAGCCAGTGCTTTTATAACATCGTTGTTTGAGGATCGTTCCGGTTATCTCTGGATCGCAGCTAGTTCTGGTAATTTCAGGTATTCTGTTCATCATCAAACAATGGAGCAGGTGCTCAGTGGAAAAAATGTCGTTAACTATTATGAAAGCAGGGAAGGTATTTTCTGGATTTGTCACGATCAGGTACTAAGTAAATATAGTAGGGAAACGGATAAAATAATCAAAACGTATCCGCACCCGATTTATAAATTGTACACCGACCGGTTTGGTGTTTTATGGGGCGTTGGAGCCAAAGGACTTTATCGTTACATGCCCGACAAAACAGATTTTGAGCTGCTTCCCAAGGTTAAGCCCGCTTTAAAAGGTGGCTTTAGTTCCATTGCTGAAGACAGGGATGGACGATTATTGCTGGGCGTTTATGGTGGCGGAGTTACGCTATATGATCCGAAGGACAATTCTATAAGTCACTTAATTGCCCACCCTAATCAAAAAGATGCTTTAAGCAGTAATGATGTTTACGATATTTATTCGGATAATGCCGGTGTCGTTTGGATCGGCACTCAAGAAGGACTAGATGTTTATGATTGGTCGAGACAGCGTTTTTTGAAATGGAAACATGATCCTGAAAATCGGAATGGATTGAGCAATGGTTTTATTCAAGCGATTTACCGCGACCAGGATAATCAACTTTGGCTAGGGACACGAGATAATGGACTCGAACGTTTAAAGGGAAATAAAATTGAAGAAAATCCGGAGTTTGAGCATATTTCTCACAAACAAAAAGATGACGGAGTAAATGGAGAATATATAGCCGGAATGCTGGAGGATTCAAAAGGCCGTTTTTGGGTGGCTTCCTGGGGAGGTGGTTTAAATCTGAAACAACCAGAATCGGAGGAGTGGATTAATTTTCAGCACAGTATTAACGATCCCCAAAGCATTGCAGGTAATCAGGTTATTTCGGTTTTAGAGGATCGTAGAGGAAGGATATGGATTGGTACATTGAATGGTTTAAGCCGATTACAAGAAAATGTAAAGGGTGGTTATCATTTTCAAAATTACCGACATCAAAAAGACGATTCATTATCGCTTAGTAACAAAGCTGTATTTAAGCTTTTTGAAGATTCGCAAGGACGGATTTGGTTGGGCACGACTAATGGAGGCTTAAATTTGATGCATGAAAAGCCGAATGGCGAAATACAGTTCGAACGATTTATGCATCAATCCAACAACCCCCGAAGTATTAGTAATAACGAGGTTTTTGTTGTTTTTGAAGACAGTAAACGTCGTCTGTGGGTGGGAACTTCATTGAACGGTTTCAATAGGGTATACGAAGAAACCGGAATAGGTGGAGACTCAAAATTTTGGTTTAAATCCTATCAGGAGAAGGACGGTTTGTCGGACAATGAAGTAAATGCCATCCTTGAAGATGATTTTGGCAATTTATGGATCTCAACCAATAAGGGGCTTTCGAAATTTAATCCGGATGATGAGAGCTTTGTTAATTATACCGAATATGATGGGGTGCTTAAAGGTAAATTCCGTAAAAATGCGGCATGGAAAGATCACGACGGAACCATGTTTTTTGGTGGTGCAGCTGGCGTGAATATATTTAACTCAACCCACTTCCCGAAAAACCAGATACCTCCAACGCCTCAAATAACCGGAGTTTTTATTGATGGGCAGCAATATTTTGAGAATGACAGCTTAGATGGTCAATTACTGTTAACCCGGGATGATTCGGGGATTCTAAAATTAATTCTTCCGAAGAAGACCAACCGTTTCGAAGTACAGTTCTCTGCCATGTCCTTTACGAGTCCAAAGCGAAACAAATACCAGTGGAGACTTAATGATTACCAAACGGAATGGCATAACTACGAAGGGGGAAATCCAAAAGCCATTTATACTGCATTGCCTTCGGGGAATTATCGGCTTAGTATAAAAGCAGCCAATAACGATGGAGTATGGACCAACTTACCTGCAAAAATGGTTGTGGTTGTAAGTTCGGGTACCCAAGTCATAATGGCTTCCGTTATCGGTGCTGTTATTTTGATGTTGAGCACGTTTGGCTTACTTGTCTTTTTCAGAAGAAAAAGGGACGCCAACCAAAGAAAGCATAGTCGCATCGCAATTTCTAATGAAGATCAGCAGTTGATTGATCGACTAAATTCACTGATGTCTGCCAATAAACCCTACCTGAACTGCAAACTAGGATTAACTGATCTTGCAGAGGAGTTATGCGTTAGTCCGAACCAACTTTCAGCTTTGTTAAACGAGCAGATAGGTCAGCCTTTTTACGACTATGTAAATGAATTCCGGATTGAAGAGGTAAAACGTCGTTTGATGGATCCATCAGAGAAAAAGAAAACGATTTTGGCCATTGCCTGGGAATGCGGATTTAATTCCAAGTCAGCATTTAACCGAGTCTTCAAGATAAATACCGGGATCACACCTTCCGAATTTCAGAAAAGACACACTTAGTCTTTGTGTCTGAAATGTAGTGCCTTACAAGTACTTTTATTCAAAAGAACGGTGGATTGGTACCTTTGATTCTAAGAAGTCGTATTTGATGTGGAGGATGGATAAGTTTGCTAGGTGATAATATACTATTTAAAAAGTTATCCGTACTTGTTTCGTGGTTTATTAATAACCTAAAGAGATGCTGAAACAAATCAGGCATAACTAAAGCTACATTAACATCTAAACCCACTATGTATGAAACACAACAGAATCTTATCAGGAATTATTGGGCTGGCTTTGCTGGCAGCTTGTAATTCTTCCAATCCGGTTAACGACAAGCCAAGTTCTCCGGTTTGGGAAAAACAATATTCAGGCGTTTGGAAATCAACAGTCAATAATCCCGCTGACTTTAACCTATTATCGGTTAGTAGTAAAAAGCCCAGAGTTGAGGCTATTGAAATGCTTGCTGATGCTCCAATCCCGGTTGATCAAAATGAAATTACGGCTTTCACAAAAAACGGACGTACTTATTTGCGCTTCCCGCTTAAAAAAGAAGAGCAATTGTATGGTTTCGGTTTAAACTTTAAAACGGTTCGTCAGCGTGGTCGAATTATGAGACTGCATGTAGATCACTATGGAGGGAAAGATGATGGCCGCACTCATGCCCCGGTTCCATTTTTTGTTTCCGACCGTGGTTATGGTGTATTGATTAATGCAGCCCGTTATATCGATGTTTATGCTGGAACAGGCGTGCGTAAAGATAGTAAAAATCAGGCTATTCCTACTGACCGCAACACCAATCATTCATGGTCTTCGCGTCCGTATTCCGACAATCTGGAGTTTATAATTCCAGAAGAAGGCGTAGAGTTAATCATGTTTACTGGCAAAAATATGATGGAAGTAGTGCAGCGATTCAACCTTTATTGTGGCGGTGGTTTTATCCCTCCCAAGTGGGGGCTGGGTTTTTGGCAGCGCACACCAACGCTTTATTCGGATAACGACATTCGAAAAGAAGTGGAAGGTTTTGAAAACAAAAATTTCCCTCTGGATGTAATTGGACTTGAACCCGGTTGGCATAGCAAAGCTTACCCTTGTACATTCGAATGGGATAAAAGTCGCTACCCTGATCCCAAAGGGTTTGCACAGGAAATGGCTCAGAAAGGTATTAACCTAAACCTTTGGTGCAATCCCTATTTATGGCCGGATTCAGAGCTGGATAAAAAAATGAAACCATACACGGGGTCGCATACCGTGTGGTGTGGAACAGTGCCCGATTTTACGATGCCAAAAGCAAAAACCATTATGCAGGATCACCTAAAAAAGCATCAGCTGGATGTTGGTGTTAGTGGTTTTAAGATTGACGAAGTGGATGGTTTTGATGTTTGGGTTTGGCCCGATAATGCTACTTTTCCATCGGGACACGATGGCGAACAAATGCGGCAGACGTATGGTACGCAAATGATGGAGCTTACTGATCAGATTTATCGCGAAAGGAATCAGCGGTCCTATGGCTTGATTCGGGCAGCCAATGCCGGATCTGTATCGTATCCCTATGTTATTTACAATGACTATTACAGTCACCAGGATTTTATTACAGCCTTAATTAACGCTGGCTTTAGCGGTTTGCTTTGGACACCGGAAGTGCGTGCCAGTAATTCATCAGAAGAATGGGTACGACGCATGCAAACGGTTTGTTTTTCGCCCATAGCCATGATTAATGCCTGGGCCGATGGCACCAAGCCATGGTCGTTTCCTGATGTGTATCCGGCGTGTCAGGATGTGGCTTTCTTACGCATGCAGTTGCTGCCATATATTTACTCCACTTTTGCACAATATTATTTTGAAGGTAAGCCGCCATTTCGTGCCATGGAACTGGTGGATGGTTATCTGGTAAATCAACAAGAGGTGAAAGGACAACTGGACGCTACGGCTAATCCGTATGCTGAGGCTGTAAAAAAGGAGGTGAAAGATCAATACATGATGGGAGACTTTATTTTGGTTGCACCGTTATTTAGTATGGAAGACGAGCGAGAAGTGGTTCTTCCGCAAGGCAACTGGTATAATTTTTACACGGGAGAATATGTTGGAAACGGAGAAATCGTTACCGTGAAAGCAAGCCTGGATAAAATACCTCTATTTGTAAAAGATGGAGCAATTCTACCGATGATTCCGAAAATAAGACAGGCCTCGGAGTGGACGAATGATTTACCGATTGAATTGCGTGTTTATGGAAAAGAAGATGGAACATTCCAACTTTATAATGACGACGGTAAGACTTACAATTATGAAGAAGGTGAATATACCTTGGTTGACCTTTCGGTAAAAGGTGGAAAAGGAACCGCCATAAAAAGGAAGGGGAATGCCGATTATACGATGAAATGGAAATTTATGACTAAATAATTCAACAAATGATGAAATATCTTTTGATTACACTGATTGTATTGGGATGGCTGGGTAGCTTATCGGCCCAGCTTCCAAAACCTACAAAAGAGCAAGTAGAGTGGGCCGATTGCGAAATTGGAGCTATCATCCATTTCGACATTAATGTGTACGAGCCGGAATATGAGTGGCGTGGACAATGGGACTATAATCCCGATCCAAAGATTTTCAACCCGGAAGAGCTGGATACCGATCAATGGGTAAAAGCGGTTAAAGATATGGGGGGTGAATATGCTGTTTTAGTTGTAAAACACTGTACCGGTTTTTGCTTATGGCCTACTGAGGCACATGAATACAGTATTAAAAGCTCACCATGGAAAAATGGACAGGGCGATATTCTTGCCGAATTCATTCAATCATGTAAAAAGTACGATGTGCGTCCCGGTGTTTATTACAGCGCTGCGGCCAATGGCTACAAAAAAGTAGACAACCCGGGCTTGGTGAGAGGAAATGATCCGGTAGCGCAAAAAGAATATAATGCCATGGTTGAGCAGCAGTTAACCGAGATCTATTCCCAATATGGAAAATTCTTTGAAATATGGTTTGACGGTGGCTGCCTCGCTCCTGAAAAAGGAGGGCCTGATATTGTTACGCTATTGCATAAGTACCAATCACAAGCAGTTGTTTTTCAGGGCCCCGAAGGAACTAATTCGTTGATCCGATGGGTTGGAAATGAACGTGGCGTGGCTCCCTATCCATGCTGGAGTACGACCCATACAGGCACTTCCAGTGGGGGGGATGTTGAAATAGATCGGCTTCATGGGAGTGCCGATGGTCCACTTTGGTGCCCCGGAGAAGCCGACTTTCCTATCCGCCATGGAGGCTGGCAAGGCGGTTGGTTTTACCATTCCGAAAATACCAAGCATCTAATGTCGTTGGAAACCCTGATCGATAAATATAATACAACTGCCGGACGCAATACCAACATGTTAATTGGCGTGGTCGTTGATCCACGCGGCTTGGTTCCTGAGGTAGATGTAAAACGCATGAAAGAGTTTGGTGATGAAATCAAAAAGAGATTTAATCATCCAATTGCGCAAACAAAAGGCAAAGGGAATGATCTTGCTTTGAGTTTTCACGGTGCGCAGGCTATAAATCATGTGGTTTTAATGGAGGATATTTCCAAAGGGGAGCGTGTTCGTAAATTTGAAATTTTGGGCAAAAAGGCGGGTAGCTGGATTTCGTTGGGAGAAGGCAGTTGTATAGGGCACAAATACATTCACCAGTTTGATAGAATGGAATTGTCGGCGGTTAAATTAGTGGTGAAAGAGTCAGTCGAGAAGCCTATGATACGTGATTTCTCAGTTTATAATATCCAGTAACGCATACGTTAGTTCAATCTCTTTCTAAAGACAATTTAATTCGTTTCTATATGAAAAAATTGTATTCGTGTTGTTTGCATTAATTGCCATGATGGCGTCGGCTCAAAAGGATTTTCAAACCTCGGGGCTAAAAATGAGGCGATACTTCCTATGATTCCAAAAATAAGGCAGGCATCGGAGGGGACGGATGATTTCCCGATTGAGTTACGTGTTTACGGAAAAGAAGATGGAACATTCCAACTTTATAATGACGATGGTAAAATTTACCATTACGAAGAAGGTGAATATGCCTTAGTTGACCTTTCTGTAAAAAACGGAGAAGGAATAGCCACCAATAGGAAGGGGAATGCTGACTATACGATGAAATGGAAATTTATGACTAAATAAATCAGCCAGAGATGAAAATAGTTTAATCATGATTTTCATTTCTGGCTGGATTGGGAATGTGTTTGCTCAGCTTCCAAAACTCACTAAAGAGCAAGGCGAATGGGGCGATTGTGAAATTGGTGCTATCATTCATTTCGATATTCATGTGTATGAACCGGAATATGATTGGTAAGACCTTCTTTTGTTCGGAACTCTTGGTTGCGGGCTGTTTTTAAAATCGTTCCTCCTTGCTGAAGAATCCCGCTGACATCGCGCGAAATAAGCGGTCAAAAATCGGCTTCAACCATTCCTTTGTTGCCATGGTTAATACTAACGACTTCTGGCTCATGATATATTGCGACACGTGTTATCGCACGAATAGCTGCATTCATCTTAGGGGCGTCTCCTCCGGAAGTCAATATGCCAATCTTCTTTAGTTTTCGCGAAGATTTATCATTTGTTTTTTTCTAAGACATAGAATTCTTGGATTAAAGAGATGCAGCGGCAAATTGACCATTCAGCGCCCAATAATTAATGATTAAGGGGGAACTCTTCGCGCACTGTAAAAATTAGGAAGGGACTGTTCTGGACGATATTTGGGAGAGTGAGTGAGCAGCTCGCTTCTACTTTCTTTTTGGCGTATAGCAGTTTACATGGTTTCGATTTGCCGGGCAATTTTTTCCATCAGCCATTGAGGGGTAGAGGTTGCTCCACAAATGCCTGTGGAGTTTTTCCCGGCAAACCAGCTTGAATTCAACTCGGCGGGCGATGACACAAAATGGCTGTCGGGATTGACTTTTAGACAGACTTCGAATAGAAATTTCGCGTTGGAGCTTTTCTTTCCACCCACAAAAATCAGCACGTCATGCTGAGCGGCAAATTCTTTCATACGTGGCACCCGGTTAGCTACCTGGCGGCAGATGGTGTCTTTGATAACAAGTTTTCCGGATGATTTTGCTTCAATCTTGCCGGCCAGATTATAAAATTGATCGACTGGTTTTGTGGTTTGTGCAAACAGATAAGCCGGTTTGTTGTGTGTGATTTTCGATAAATCAGCTTCATCTTCAATAATGATGGATTGGTTGTTGGTTTGTCCGTTGAGGCCGATTACTTCAGCATGCCCTTTTTTTCCAAAGATGATGACTTGTCCATCCTTTTGCTCCATGTCCTCGAATGCTTCTTTTACCCGCTGCTGAAGTTTGAGTACAACAGGGCAGGTTGCATCAATCAGTTCAATGTTATTGGCCTTGGCGTAAGCGTATGTCTCGGGTGGTTCGCCGTGAGCGCGAAGTAAGACCTGACAGTTTTTTAGGGTGAAATATTTCTCGCGATCAATGGTTTTTAGCCCAAGAGACTCTAATCGTTCGATTTCCATTCCATTGTGCACAATATCGCCCAAGCAAAAAAGGGCAGTTCCTTTATTGAGTGTTTCTTCGGCTTTGTTGATGGCATTAACAACCCCAAAACAAAAACCTGATTTATGGTCGATCTCTACTTTCACGGTAGCTTTTCAGTTGTCAGTTAACAGTCCTCAATTCGTTCTTTGGCTTTTTCCATAGCCCATTTCAGTTGGTCTTCCCGGTTAAGGTAGCTGTTGTCCAGAATTAAGGCATCATCAGCTTGTCTTAAGGGGCTTTCTTTTCGGCCTGAATCAATGCGATCCCGATCCTCCACGTTTTTCAAAATTTCGTCAAAACGAACTTGCTGGCCTTTGGCTGTCAGTTCATCGTATCTTCGTTGGGCACGTACTTCGGGACTGGCTGTCATGAATATTTTCAATTCGGCTTGTGGAAAAACTACGGTGCCAATGTCGCGTCCATCCATCACGATGCCTTTGTTCTCTCCCAGTTTCTGCTGCTGTCTGACCATTGCTTGGCGCACGTCCTTGATGGTGGCCACCGGGCTGACATGGTTGGCTACCGGCAATTGTCGAATTTCTTCTTCAACATTTTCATCATTCAGATAGGTCTCGTTTTGCTGGGTGGTTTCGTTCCAGCGAAATTCAATCCTGATTTTTTCCAGACGATCAACCAACGCTTGCTCATTAACTGTTCCATTATTGGCCAGCTGGTTGCGCAAGGCATACAAAGTAACCGCACGGTACATGGCGCCGCTGTCCAGGTACAGGTATCCCAATTGTTTAGCTAGTTGCTTAGCAACGGTACTCTTTCCGCATGACGAGTGCCCGTCAATAGCAATAACAATTTTTTTATTCTTTGTCTGATTCATTCTCGCAAATATATTGTTTTCTCTGGAAGTTATGGAAAACTGGATCAAACAAATCATTTGTCGTGGTGGTTTTGCTTTCTGCTTGGCATGTATTTTCAATCATTATGAGTGAAAAAAAACAACATTCATTCTTTGTGTGGCACGATGCCGTTGATTTGTTGGGGGCAGGGTTTGTATGGACGACTATGCAATATTGACTTGCGCTTTACTATTAATGAAAGCTCTCATTCAGGTTGATGGCGACAGAAACGTGGTTGCTGCTGCCCGCTATATGATAGCGGGCCGATCCGTAGTTGAAGTGAAATCGCTTGATTTTAAATCCAAATCCCCAAGAAAAACCAACCGTCGAGGCTTTATTGTCAAATAGAAGTTCCTGACGGCGTTGATAGTTGTAGCCTGCTCTTAGCGTTAGGTTTTCCGAAGGAAGTAACTCAATTCCTAACAAAAGATGACGCATGAACTGCTTCCCAAAACTATCTTTCTGGATGGTGGTTTCGAAACCGTTATCTACCTTTTCGGGCTGAGCCAGTTTCCACTTTTGCAAGTGCTGTAGGGTGGCCAATAGGCGTAACGGCGCATGTTCCAGACGCTTGGAGAGCCCTAGTTGAATGTCGAAAGGAATGGATTCACGTTCAGCTCCTTCGTAGTAAGTTGTGATTTGACTTCCAATGTTCCTCAAAACCAAACCGGCATTGGTTAGCTGATTGGTGCTGGCGTAACTTACTCCCAGATCCAGTGCAATTCCTAAGGATTGGTAGGCCTCGAACGATGATAAAATGGGCTTCAGCGTAGCGCCTACCTGAATTTGGTTAAATGATCTTGACCAGAGAATGTTCAATGCATACTCCGCCGCGTTGAATGTTCCACCGCGTTCTCCAAATTCATCGGCATACACAAACTTGCCATAGTTAATGTAATGCATGCCCAGGGCAAATACGCCAAGGTCACCATAGTCTTTTGCATAGGATACGTAGCCAAATTGAATGTCGTCGAAGTAGCTGATGTAGTTCAGCAGTAGTTTGTTCTCCATTTGGCTATGAAGTAGGGCAGGGTTGTTGTATGCCACGTTCAAGTCTGTCGAGTCGTTGATGGCTACCTGGTTGCCTCCAAGTGCTGCCATGCGGGCTGAGTTGGGCAGGTTCAGGAACTCGTAAGTGTTTTCTCCTCCAATTTGGGCGTTAACCTGAAAAGTAGCAAAAAATAGAAAAATAAAAATGAGTCGTCTGGTCTTCATCCCTTTGGGCTGGTTTATGCATCAAATGCCAAAGATATTTTTTTATTTTGATAAGGAGATGGGTTCGTGGGATTTTCCCTGGGAGTGGCGATAATTTTGATTCCCTTTCTTCAAAGGAATTAGGTTGGAAGTTTCTAATTTTAGCCTGGATTTGTTGTTTGGCTTCAGGTGCAAGGAGGAGAGATTAAAATAACAGAGGCTGCTCTATTAAGGGCAGCCTCTGTTATGTAAGTTTATTTCGTATCTTTTATTTTGATTCCTTATACGTCAGGCGATCAACGGTAGATATTTCCATGAATGTGGATCCACCGCCAATACCGAAGCTTCCTCCGACATAAACAACCATGTCATCTTTGGCTAGACGTTCCATTTTCTCCAGTGCTTTCAAAGAGGAGCGTACAATTTTAAATTTGTCCTTTTTAGGCTCAATTAAGATTGGACGAACACCATAAGATAAGGCCAACTTGCGAATGACTCTCATTTCATAGCAACTGGCATAAACTGGATTGTTACCCCTGAATGCAGCTAAATAACGTGCTGTCTTTCCTGTAAGGGTATTGGTGACAATCGCTTTGGTGTTTAGCTCTTCAGAGGCTTGGATTGCCGCTTCAGCCAGGTAGGCCGCTACTTCATTGTTTACCGCAGGCAAGGTAATGTCATTCCGCTTATCTTTACTTCCTTCAACTTGGTTTGCTATCCGTTGCATGGTTGCAACAGCTTCAACCGGATAATCGCCGTAGGCCGTTTCACCGCTAAGCATGACTGCATCGGTTCTGGAGTAGATCGCATTAGCTACATCGCTCACCTCAGCACGTGTAGGCCTTGGGTTTTCGATCATGCTGTGTAGCATTTGGGTCGCAATGATAACTGGTTTTTTCCGCTGAACAGCTTTTTTAATTAGAAGACGCTGAATTCCCGGAATCTTTTCTGCAGCAATTTCAATTCCCAAGTCACCACGAGCAACCATGATACCATAGGAGTGATCCAAGATTTCGTCGATGTTATTGACGCCATCCAGGTTCTCAATTTTGGCGATGATTTCGATCGGACTGTTGAATTTGTCCAATTGTTCCTGAACTTTTTGTACATCATCTTTATTGCGGACAAATGAGTGGGCAATAAAGTCCAGATCGTTTTTGGCTGCAAATTCGATGAATTTTCTGTCTTTTTCAGTTATTGAAGGCAGGTTTACGCTAAAGCCCGGAGTGTTGATACTTTTCTTGCTTTTGAGCTGGCCTGAGTTTTCAACCCGACATAAGACATAATCGTCGTGTTTTTCCTGAACGGATAGTTCCAATTCTCCGTCGTCAATTAAGATAGTTCCATCTGCCGGAATCTCAGTATGGAAGGCATTATAAGACACCGTAAGGACTGTTCGTCCCTTTTCGCTTTTGCGCTCTATTCCTGATACTTCTATCAGTTCGCCTTCAGCTATATCAATTGGGTCTTCCAGTGCGCCTGTTCTGATTTCTGGTCCTTTAGTATCGATCAAGATCGCAATCTTGTCTGAAACTGAGCGGATATTATTGACCATCATCAAAGCTGTTTCCTCGGTAATGTGGGCTGTGTTAAGCCTTGCAACATTCATCCCTGCTTGAAATAAAGCCTTTACGAATTCAGGCTCGCACCTTCGATCTGATATTGAAGCGACAATTTTGGTGTGTTTCATCTTTGTTATTTAAAAATTAAGGGCTGCAAAATTACGCTTTTTTCTTTTTAGGGCGAAGAAAATAGCCTCACCATTCCGTTAAATGATTCGAAACTTAACGTTAGAGTATACTTTCGATGCCTAGTCGGTATGAATCAAGACCAAATCCCATAATACTTCCAATACAAACCGGTCCGATGAGCGATTCGTGTCGGAAATTTTCACGTGTGAGGATGTTTGAGATATGCACCTCAATAACAGGAGCAGTAATGCCGGCTATCGCGTCGCGAATTGCCACAGAGGTATGTGTATAGGCACCAGCATTAATGATGATTCCATCATAGTCAAATCCAACTTCGTGGAGTTTATTGATCAATTCGCCCTCAATATTTGATTGGAAATAGCTTAAGTCCAGTTGTGGGTATTTATTTTGGAGGGTTTTGAAGTAGTCATCAAAGGACAAATCACCATAAATATTCTTTTCTCGTTTTCCTAATAGATTTAAATTGGGCCCATTGATTAACAATATTTTCATTTTTATTGTATTTTAATTTAAAATTTTAGTAACTTTAGCAGGCCTAGGGGCGTATTTAAAATTATGTATTCTTGGGGAAGAAGCTATATACTAATTAATACGTTCTTAGGCGGCAGAACCAAAATTACAAAAATTGATTTGAGAACAAATTTAAATGCTTTTAATTATGAAATGGGAAGATAGTAAAAAAGGTTTTGAAAATTTCTTGCGATTGGAGAAATCATTATCTCAGAATTCCATCGCAGCTTATGTCAATGACATTAATAAGCTGATGGTTTTTCTGGAAGGAAGTTTTAAAAAACTGGCACCAGAGAAGGTGAAATTAAATCACTTAAGAAGTTTTGTCGAGCACTTAAACGATCGAGGTGTGTCACCTCGGACGCAAGCGCGTACAATCTCGGGTATTAAATCATTTTTTAAGTATTTGCTGATCGAAGGCAAAATACAAGGCGATCCTACAACACTTCTGGAATCACCCAAAATTGGGCGTAAGCTTCCGGATGTATTAACGATGGAAGAGATTGATACCATTATTGATGCCGTTGATTTGGATAAGCCGGAAGGTCAGCGCAATAAGGCGATGCTGGAGACTTTGTACAGCTGCGGCTTGCGCGTATCTGAACTGGTCAACTTGAAAGTAACAAACTTGTTCTTTGAGCAAGGATTTATCAAAGTTGAAGGAAAATCAGAGAAGGAGCGTTTGGTTCCGGTAAGCGAAAAAGCGGTTGTTGAAATTAATAAATACCTGGGAGGGTATCGTAAAACTTTAAAGATTAGTCCCGAAAGTGAGAATGTATTATTCCTGAACAGAAGGGGTAAGAAATTAAGTCGTGTGATGATTTTTACAATTATTAAAAACCTGGCACAAAAAGTTGGGATGGATAAGAAGATTAGTCCACACACTTTTCGTCACTCTTTTGCAACCCATTTAATTTCCGGAGGAGCAGATTTAAGAGCCGTTCAGGAAATGCTTGGGCACGAATCTATTTTAACGACGGAAATTTACACCCATCTGGATCGTGATTATTTAAAATCAACAATTAGTCAATTCCATCCAAGATCTTAAGAAATTACCTGGTTCTGTTAATGATTTCTTAACATTTTAAGTTTGTAAGTTTCTGGTCTTTATAGCACTCAAAGACAGCTCATTGGTAAATGCGCTGTCTTTTTTTTGTTAATAAAATATGAACTTCTTCCAAATTAAATTTCTAGCCTCAGCTGCATCGGAAAAAAAAATTATTTTTGTCTTCCGAGAAGAAAATAGGTTTTGTTGGAACTATTAATTTTTAATTGTTGAATATGAAAAATTTAGATTTATCAAAGTACGGCATTGTTGATGTAAAAGAAATCGTACATAACCCATCTTACGAACAGTTATTTGACGAAGAAATGAATCCTGCGTTGGAAGGATTCGAAAAAGGTCAGTTAACAGAGCTTGACGCTGTTAATGTAATGACTGGAGAATTCACAGGTCGTTCTCCAAAGGACAAATACATTGTAGAAGACGATGTAACTAAAGATACGATGTGGTGGACATCTCCAGAATCACCAAATGATAACAAACCAATTTCTCCTGAAGTATGGGCTGATTTGAAGAAAACAACTACTGATCAGCTTTCTGGGAAAAGACTGTTTGTTGTTGATACATTCTGTGGAGCAAACGAAGATTCACGCTTGAAAGTTCGTTTCATCATGGAAGTAGCATGGCAAGCACACTTTGTAACTAACATGTTCTTGCGCCCAACGGCAGAAGAATTGGCCAACTACGGAGAGCCTGATTTCGTTGTAATGAACGGTTCAAAAACATCAAATGCCAAGTTTAAAGAGCATGGTTTGAATTCAGAAGTTTACACTGTATTCAACATGACTGAAAAAATGCAGGTTATTGGTGGTACTTGGTACGGTGGTGAGATGAAAAAAGGTATGTTCGCGATGATGAACTACTACTTGCCATTGCGCGGTATGGCTTCAATGCACTGTTCTGCCAACGTAGGTAAAGAAGGTGATGTTGCTATCTTCTTCGGTCTTTCAGGTACTGGTAAAACTACACTTTCAACTGACTCAAGCCGTCAATTGATCGGTGATGATGAGCACGGTTGGGATGATCAAGGTATCTTCAACTTCGAAGGTGGATGTTACGCAAAAACAATCAACTTGGATAAAGATGCTGAACCAGAAATTTTTGGTGCTATCAAACGTAATGCATTGTTAGAAAATGTAACTGTTGATGCTGATGGTAAAATTGATTTCACTGACGGTTCTGTAACTCAGAACACACGTGTATCTTACCCAATCAACCACATTGAGAATATTGCAGTTCCTTCAAAAGCTGGTCACGCTAAGAAAGTTATTTTCCTTTCAGCTGATGCTTTTGGTGTATTGCCTCCAGTTTCAAAACTGACTCCAGAGCAAACTAAATACCACTTCCTTTCAGGATTTACTGCTAAATTAGCGGGTACTGAGCGTGGTGTAACTGCTCCTCAGCCAACTTTCTCTGCTTGTTTCGGAGCTGCTTTCTTGACACTTCACCCAACACAATATGGTGCTGAGTTAGTGAAAAAGATGGAAGAGCACGGAGCTGAAGCTTACTTGGTGAACACAGGATGGAATGGTTCAGGAAAACGTATTTCTATTAAAGATACTCGTGGTATCATCAACGCAATCTTGGATGGTTCAATTGAAAAAGCAGAAACTAAAGTTGTTCCTGTTTTCAACTTGGAAGTTCCTACTGCATTGCCAGGAGTTGATTCTAACATTCTTGACCCACGCGATACTTATGCTGACGTTAAAGAGTGGGAAACAAAAGCTCAAGACTTGGGTGGTCGTTTTATCAAAAATTTCGAAAAATACACTGATAACGAAGAAGGTAAGGCATTGGTCGCTGCTGGTCCTCAATTGTAATCTCACGAATGCAATCATATTTAAGCCCTGCTTTTGCAGGGCTTTTTTTTGCGCTAAAGTCAGGTTGAGAGTGGCTATTTCTCTATAATTTCATCTAGGCACGATTCGAGGGTGGGGTGTTGATAGTTGAAATTTTGTGCTTTGAGCCGATTAGGCAATACAACCGGATTGTCTAAAATTAATGTTGATGCCTTGCCAAAAATAAGTTTTAATACGAAAGCAGGAACCTGAAAAATAGCTGGGCGATTGAGCTTCTTGGCTAGAAGCTGGGTGAAGGTTATATTGCTTGTTTGTTCGGGTGCAACCAGGTTGTAGATGCCAAAATAGCTTTTATTAAAAACTGCCTGCACAAAGGCATTGGTCAAATCGTCAATGTGAATGAACGGCAAAGCTTGCTGTCCGTGGCTTATCTTGCCTCCGAAACCCATTTTGAAAACGGGCAATAAGCGGCTCATAAATTGAGAATTCTTTCCTAGAACAATGCCAATGCGAAAGATTACTTGTCGCGTGGTGTCCGGAAGCCCAATTAAGGCATCCTCCCAGTCATCAATAACACGGGCAGCAAAATGGTTGGCAAACTTCGAGCTTGTTTCATCATGGCTCATGTTATTTCGGTAGATACCAACGGCTGAGGCAGAGAGAAAGGCTTTGGGCTGCTGATGGTCGGGGAGCAGGTTGATTGCCTCACAAAGGTGTTTGGTCGTAACTACCCGGCTGTTGTATATGATAGTCTTATTTTTTGATGTCCAGCGCTTAAGTATAGGAGCTCCGGCCAGATTGATGACTACATCAGCCTGTGCCAACTGATGCGCCAGTTGTTTTGGATCGCCATAAAGAAGGTTTCGTTTTAGGGATTTAATCTCTACCCCTTGGTGGCGCAAGGCGTCTATTATGTTTTTACCGAGATAGCCACTGGCGCCAGTTATAACTACTTTCATTCAGGTATAAATCTTAATATTCTTTCTATAGACAAAGTTGCTAACAGAAAAGTTCTTAATTGTAAGTACTAAATTGAGCTCCTGTTTCCGTTTTATTTATCTAATTTTGTTTTTTAATCCAGATTGAAATGACTTCAAAGAGCTATAGAAAGATACAAACAACGAAACGAAAGCCTGCAAAAAAGCGAAATAAAAATAGAAAGAAACAAGCTAAACGTAGTTTTTGGCTTATCCTACTTCAGCTGTTTGCGGTTGGTGTAATTTTGTTTTCTATTTTCTTTATGATTGTTTATCTGGGCTTTACCGGGCATGTGCCTAGCTCGGCTCAGCTTAATGAAATCAAGAATCCACAAGCATCAGAGGTTTTTTCCGAAGATGGCAAACTCCTCGGGCGGTATTATGTGGAAAATCGAAGTAATGTTCGTTTTGACGAAATTTCACCCAATGTGATCAATGCCTTGGTGGCTACCGAGGATGCTCGGTTTTATGAACATCGTGGCATTGATGAGATTGCTCTGATGCGTGTCTTTTTTAAGACCATCTTAATGCAGGATCGCCGTGCAGGGGGAGGGAGTACGCTGAGTCAGCAAATCGCCAAAAATTTATTTCCACGTAATGACTTGTGGGTGTTTAGCATGCCGGTTAATAAATTGCGTGAGGCCATTATCGCGTATCGGCTCGAACGGATTTATTCGAAGGAGGAAATTCTGACTTTATACCTGAATACGGTACCTTTTGGCGAAAATATTTTTGGAATTGAAGTAGCTGCTGAGCGTTTTTTTAGTAAAAGTCCGAGGGATTTAACAGTTGATGAGGCCGCTGTTCTTGTTGGCATGCTGAAGGCTAATTATACTTTCAATCCCCGCATCAATCCCGATAAATCGAAAGAACGTCGCAATGTGGTGATTAGCCAGATGGTAAACAATGGTTTTTTATCGGATGCTGAAGGTGATGTTTTCAGTGCGAAACCTTTGGGGGTTAGGTACCGCCGAATTTCATACAATGAAGGCCCGGCACCGTACTTTCTGGAAATGCTGAAACCTGAATTGCTCGATTGGTGTGCTAGTCATTCCAAAGAAAATGGCGAACCTTACAATTTATATACCGATGGCTTGCGAGTTTCCACAACCATAAACTACGACTTTCAGTACTATGCCAGACAGTCGGTGCTGGAGTACATGGAAAATCTTCAACAGGTGTTTGACAACCATTGGAAAAATGCTGATCCCTGGCGCGGAAATGCCAGTATTTTGCAGCGAGCAATTAAGCGCTCGGAGCGCTATAAGGCGATGCGGT
The DNA here is from genome assembly GCF_052677165.1 of Sunxiuqinia sp. sy24. Lineage (NCBI taxonomy): Bacteria > Pseudomonadati > Bacteroidota > Bacteroidia > Marinilabiliales > Prolixibacteraceae > Sunxiuqinia > Sunxiuqinia sp. sy24. The sequence continues at coordinate 95,316 of NZ_JBQYLH010000004.1, read as the reverse complement.
CTAATGGAAAATCAGAGAAGGAGATCGAAACGGCATTCAAGCAAAAGATAAAAACAACGCTCTTTACGTGGGACGGCTTAAAACAGGTAGAAACAAGTCCGATGGACTCGGTCAAGCATTACCTGCGATTCCTGAATTCGGGCTTTTTAGCCATTGAACCGTCGAGTGGATCCTTAAAAGCCTGGGTCGGAGGAATTGATTTCCGGTTCTTTAAATACGACCATGTGATGTCTGCCCGGCAGGTTGGTTCTACCTTTAAACCCTTTGTGTACCTGGCAGCGCTGGAGAACGGACTCAGCCCGTTTGATTATTTCCCGAATGAGAAAAAGGTTTATAAAGACTATCAGGATTGGTCGCCCAGTAATTCACACGGCGAATACAAGGGCTTTTATTCCATGGAGGGTGCGTTGGCACAGTCGCTTAATACTGTTGCAGTGGATGTTATGGTAAAAACAGGGATTGATGAAACGATTGAAACATGCCGTAAACTGGGGCTGGATTCGGACCTGCCAGAGTTTCCGTCCTTGGCACTGGGAGTTGCTTCAATTAGTCTGAAAGATATGCTTTATGCCTATTCTACTCTTCTGAATGGAGGCGTGCGCATAGAACCCAATTACCTTGTTTCGATTAAGGACGCCCAAGGAAAAACACTGGATAAATTTAGCCGGGTGCCGGCACAACCCACGAACCTGAATGGGGTGAACTGTCGAATTATCACGCATATGATGGAGTCGGTTGTGGATCAGGGAAGTGGCAGATCTATTCGTTCCGTCTATAAAATACCAGGTGAATTTGCCGGAAAAACGGGAACTACGCAGAATCATTCCGATGGCTGGTTTGTCGGACTGACTCCTGAACTGGTTACCGGCTGTTGGGTTGGTGCTGAAGATCCAGGGGTGCACTTCAGGACTATCCGCTATGGTCAAGGAGCCTACATGGCACTTCCCATTGTTGGAAAGTTCTATAACAAGTTGTATCGCGACTCGCGCTATCGTAAAATGCAGTATGCCTCTTTTCCTCGCCTGGGTAATAAGTTGCTTGCCGATTTGGATATTCCACCATATAGGGAAATGATTGAGCTGGATGCCGAGGACAATTTTATTGATCGGTTATTTGCAGGGAAATCGAAAGAAGAGAAATTGAAAGAAATACAAGATCCTTCACAAAAAAAGGAGAAGAAAAAAGTTTGGGAAGTGATTAAAGGTATTTTCAAAAAGAAAAAATAGATTCAATCTGGAAATCGATACCCTTTTATTACTTTTGCGCTCAAATGGAAAATAAGCTGCCGATAGTTGTTCGTTTTCACCGTTGGCGTTTAAGGCATTTAAGCGAACGCCGCTTTGTCGTAATCTTAAGTGGAGTGATTGGTATTCTTGCCGGACTTGCTGCCACACTGATTAAAAATGCTGTTTGGTTAACCGAGCGATTGGTTCATACACTGACCGCTGGGAAGGATCTAGAACATTACAGTTATTTCATATTACCCGTTATTGGGATTCTTATCGCTGTTTTATTTATTAACTACATTATTAAGAGTCCTGTGCGACATGGGATACCCAATGTTCTGCATAGTCTTTCTATGCGCAGGGGCGAATTGAGCAGGCATAATCTGTTTTCTTCGATCGTTACTTCAGCTTTTACCGTTGGCTTTGGAGGCTCGGTGGGGTTGGAGGGGCCGACCGTAGCTACAGGTGCTTCTTATGGTTCCTGGCTTGCCAAACTACTGCGGTTGAGTTATAAAAACACTATTTTAATGCTGGCCTGTGCTGCGGCAGGGGCTATGGCTGCCATTTTCAAAGCTCCCATTGCAGCAATTGTTTTCGCCGTTGAGGTCATTATGATTGACTTAACGGTTTTTTCATTAATCCCGTTGTTGCTGGCTTCTTCAACGGCCGTGCTAACCTCCTATTTTTTTATGGGGCAGGATGTCTTGTATCCGTTTTCGGTGGAGACTAGCTTCGAAATGAATGACCTACCATATTACATTTTACTAGGGATTTTAACGGGCCTGGTTTCAGCGTATTTTTCCAAAATGTATTTGTATGTCGAGAATATATTTGAAGGATTCAAGCGGAAGCGCACTCGCCTGGCTGTTGGAGGTATTGGCTTGGGTATTCTCATTTTCTTTTTTCCCTCACTTTATGGTGAAGGCTATGAAGCAATCAACATGTGCCTGGAGGGCGACATGACTTATCTGTACGACAATTCCGTTTTTCACAGCTTGCAAGATGAGTATTGGAGTGTTTTTGTTTTGCTTGCTGCTGTTATCCTGTTAAAAATTGTAGCCACTACTTTTACCTTTGGAGCAGGTGGTATTGGCGGAATTTTTGCGCCAACCCTTTTTATGGGGGTAAACACAGGCATGTTGTTCGCCCAGTTTATTAATATGACTGGCTTGAAACATTTAAGTGTCAATAATTTTGCCTTAATAGGTATGGCCGGATTGCTTGCCGGTGTACTGCATGCTCCTTTGACCGGCATCTTTTTGATTGCGGATATTTCCGGAGGCTATAAATTGTTTGTTCCGTTGATGATTGTGGCAACCTTTGCCTATCTCACCGTAAAAGCATTTACGTCCAATTCGGTTTACCATATTCAGCTGGCTAAGCGCAAAGAGCTGATGACTCATGATAAAGACCTGAATATTATCCGGATGATGGAGGTTAAGAAACTGGTGGAAACCGATTTCCAAGTTCTGCACCCGGATGCGACCCTCAGAGATCTGACGCAAGCCATCTCCAAAGCACATCGTAACCTTTTCCCCATTGTTGACGAAAAGGGGTATTTGAAGGGCATGGTGAAAATGGACGATATAAGACATCTTATTTTCAGACAAGAACTCTATGATAAAGTTCATGTGAGCCATTTGATGTATTTGCCGGAGCATTCCATTTCGACCCTTGATTCGATGGAACAGGTCATCGAAAAATTTGAATCGAGTGGTAGGTACAACTTGGCTGTTATCGACAATGGGAAATACATTGGGTTTATCTCAAGGGCCCGTGTTTTTTCTATTTACCGGAGAAAAATGGCAGACTTTTCACACGATTAAGAATTAAGTAATAGACATGTTGGGTATAGATCATTCAAAAATGAGTTCATTGGCCAAGCAGCTGATGGGGACAAAAAAACTGTATTGGATCAGTTTTATAATTGGAGTAGTGAGCGGAGTGGCAGCGTTGATTCTGAAGAATCTGATTCACTTTATTGGAAATAACCTGGTCGGGCATTTTGTCATTACCAGCGAAAATTATTGGTTCCTGGCGTTCCCGCTTATTGGTATTGTCATCACCGTTTTAATTATTCGGTTTTTTATAAAGGATGATTTGGGGCACGGGGTCTCGAAGATTTTGTCCGCTATTTCCTTGAAGAAGGGTAAGATTAAGCCACACAACTCCTTCTCATCCATGATTACCAGTAGTTTTACCATTGGTTTTGGCGGATCGGTAGGGGCTGAGGCTCCGGTCGTTTTAACTGGAGCTTCGATTGGTTCAAATCTGGGACGTTTTTTTAAGCTCGATCAGGCCGATATTATGCTGATGATTGGTTGTGGAGCAACCGGCGCTATTGCCGGTATCTTTAAGGCACCCATTGCCGGTATTGTTTTCACCCTTGAAGTGCTGATGCTTGAATTGACCATGGCATCGCTCGTTCCGCTGTTGATTTCCGGAATTACCGCTGCAGTTATTGCTTTTTTCTTTATGGGCGATGCTGTTTTGTTTAAGTTCAATGTCATTCATTCGTTCGAGGCAAAGCATATTCTCTATTACATTGTGCTTGGTATTGTTGCTGGTTTTTTCTCCTTATATTTCACCCGAGCTACCATGTGGGTTGAACGTAAAATGAAAGGCATTGGCAAGCAGTCGACGCGATTAATTTACGGAGGTGTAATTTTAGGGGTTCTTATTTTTGTCTTTCCGCCGCTATGGGGTGAAGGATATACTTCAATTAATAAGGTTTTTAACGACATGGGGCTTAACCTTCTCGATAATTCCATGTTCTATGAATTTCGCACCAATCCCTGGTTTTTTGTGACGTTTCTGATAGCTCTTCTTTTTTTCAAAGTGATAGCCATGTCGGTAACCACGGCTACCGGGGGTATTGGAGGTATTTTTGCACCAACCTTGTTTGTCGGGTCCATAGGCGGATATTTCTTTGCATATCTGTTAAACCTGGTTTTTGACGTGAATTTGCCTTTGGATAATTTTGCTTTGGCAGGCATGGGAGCCATGATGGCCGGGGTGATGCATGCCCCCTTGCTGGGGATTTTTCTAACAGCTGAAATTACGGGTGGCTATGAACTTCTGTTTCCTTTAATTATTTCTGCTTTGGCAGCCTACATCACCATTATGCGTTTTGAGCCTCACTCCATTTACACCAAGCGACTGGCGATGGATGGCAAATTGGTGACTCACCATAAGGACAAGGCCGCGCTTCACTTTATGGAAGTGGAGGAATTGATTGAAACTGATCTGGAAATGGTTGATCCTGAAGCGACGCTGAGGGATTTGGTGAGGGCTATCTCACGCTCGAAACGTGATTTGTTCCCGGTTGTTGATGCCGATGGTATGCTGAAAGGAATGGTGAAAATGAATGATATCCGGGATATTGTGTTTAACCAGGAGTTGTATGACGAAGTGCTGGTTAAAGATTTGATGTATATGCCTGAGTTTTTTATTTCGCCGAAGGATTCGATGCATAAAGTGGCGGAAAAATTTGAAACCAGCGGACGCTATAACCTCGCTGTGATTGATAATGGCAAATACATCGGGTTTATTTCACGAGCTACTGTTTTCTCAATCTACCGCGATACGGTTCGTACTTTCTCACAGGAGTAACCTTCCTGCTCACCTATTCCGAAAGATGCAAGAGTGCCGCTTTCGGAATAGGTAATCCTGAATAATGGTTTGGGAAAACGGAGAATTTAAATTCAAAAAAATGGAGTAACTTTGAGTAAGAGGTATTTTACAGTTTCCTTGCTCATGGGCTCAATAAGATTAGATAGATTAATTACCCTCTTGAAAGAAGACTTGAAATTCTTACTTAGCATTGCCTTAGGCATTTATTTATTTCTTCTTTTCTTTCAACCTATTCCGTTTGATCAGTTTGATTTTAACAACAGGCTTTTATTTGCCGCTGGTTTTGTGGCCATTATCTTCTTTTTTCAGGTGTTGATTCGTGGGCTGCTTCGCAGTTTCCTGCCCCAGTCTCGTTTTAGTAAGGATGAATTACTGTTGTTTTCCTATGCCAGCATTTTTTTAATTACGATTTTGAGCTCTTTGGCAATTGCTTTTTACCTGCGCTATGTGGGGGCTGTAACCATAACTTTTCACCTGGTGTTTAAGGTCATATTTGTTTGCCTTGTCTCGCCAGTACTTTCTACGATTTACGATGCCTTTTCAAGTCTGAAAAAGCAGCTTGAACTCGAGATCCAGGAGAAGGAGAATATTCAAAAAGAGATCAGGCACTATCAGGAAGACTACCAAAATCAATCGCTTGAACTGATTTCGGAACACCATGCTGATCACCTGAATGTATTGGTTGCAGACTTGCTTCTTCTGCGTTCGGCTGACAACTATGTCGAGATCACTTACCGGGAAGGCTCCAAGCTGAAAAGAAAGTTAATCAGGAACACTTTAAAAGCAATCGAGCAGCAGATTAAGTCATTTTCTGGTTTTGTGCGTTGCCACAGAAGCAGCATTGTTAATGTGTTTCATATTGAAAAGCTGAACCATGAGGGAAATAGCTATTGGCTCAAGATGAAAAATATGGATGAGCCTGTACCCGTTTCCCGCCAGTATTTACTGAAAATAAAAGAAGTTATTTCGGTTATGGGGTGAATGGTATTCACCTTTCCTTTTTTAAACTCGTCCCAAAATATTTTGAAATTCGTGCTTTCAATAGCCGTTAATCCCTTTTCTGTTTCGCAGCAGTTTATTGGAGGTATCTTTGTAAAGTCTTTCAGAGCGTTACTCCATACTTGAAAGACATTCTGTTTGACAAGCAGGGCTGTTTGCGATCAGGAGATCTGATCATCGGCTTGTCGCTACTGTTTACAGGTTTACAGACAGGCTATTTTATTAAAGAATGACTACCATGAAAACACCAGCAATTCAATTCCCCAATACCAGTCAGCAAGAGTTTGTTCTTGAACTCCGAAAACGCATTTTCGATTATTTTGAAGAGAATAATATTTCGAAGTATGGTAACAGCACCATGTTTTTGAAAACCGCCTTCATGTTTAGCTTGTACTTGGCTCCCTATTTCCTAATGATCTTTTCGGTTGTTACAAACCCACTGATTCTGTTTTTCCTATGGGTTACCATGGGCTTTGGAATGGCTGGTATTGGCCTGTCGGTTATGCACGATGCCAATCATAATTCGTATTCAAAAAATCAGACAGTGAATAAAGTGTTGTCTTATTCTCTGAATCTTTTGGGGGGATTTTCGTCTACCTGGAAATACCAGCACAATACGCTGCACCATCATTATACAAACATTGAAGGACATGATGAGGATATTGATGCAGGAAAGGCATTGCGCCTTTCTCCTAATAAACCACGGTATAAATTCCATCGGTTTCAGCATTTTTATGCCTGGTTTCTTTATAGCTTGATGACCTTGATGTGGACAACCAGCAAGGATTTTAAACAGTTATACCGTTATTCGAAAGAAGGGGTGCTATTGGGTCGTAAAAGCACTTATGGAAAGTTGCTGATGGAATTAATAGTGTCCAAAGTATTTTATTACAGCTACATTTTGCTAATTCCGATTTTGGTCCTACCCGTTGCGTGGTGGATGGTCCTTCTGTTTTATTTGAGTATGCACTTGATCTGTGGATTTATATTAACTGTTATTTTTCAAACAGCGCATGTGATGCCCGGTGCTCAATACCCGGTTCCGGACGAAAGTGGAACGGTTGAGAATAATTGGGCCATTCATCAATTGCTGACAACCACAGATTATGCGCCTGGAAATAGTTTGTTCTCCTGGTTTGTTGGAGGATTAAATTTTCAGGTTGAACACCATTTGTTTCCGGCGATTTGTCATGTCCATTATCAGAAAATTGCGTCTTTGGTCAAGCAAACGGCCCGGAAATACAATTTACCTTACCGTGTGGAGTCAAGCTTTTTTCAAGCTATTGGCAGTCATTTTAAAATGCTTCGGATGTTGGGGCGCTAAGCTAAGTTCTTCTTCGCTTTAATTTTGGAGCTGATGCCTTTGGTCTATTTCAAAGGTTCTTGCTTTTTAGCTCATCCGTTTGTAAAACGACAGGTAGATCAGCAAAAACAGGGAGGTGAAAATGAAATTGATGACCGAGAAAGCGCTCCATCCAAGCCAGAGCACGGGCATAAACAGCAGTGCCAGTTGTGCTCCCAGGTAAAAGAAGAATCCTGCTTTTTGCCATTTTCGGATTTTAATTGCGCCGATCAATGAAAGCAACGAAACAGCCATCAGCAGCATAAAGTAAACCGGAGTAAAATGGTCCATGCTGGTGCTGTTGGTTACGCTGATGATCCAGTTTTTGGATGGCCCAAAAACGAGTGCGACAAAACCAAACACCAGTACGCCAAGTCCGCTTCCAAGCAGGCTTAGCAGGGTGGTGGATACAAATAAGAGCGGTTGATTTTCGCGGTCTTGCTTCATGATAACTTTTTCTGGTTCGGCTCAAAAGTATTCATTTCTGTCTTAAAATAGAATCGGGCAGCTGAAGATTTCGCTTTAAGGGTCGTGATGGGCAGACTCAAAAAAAAAGAAACCTCAGGGCAATGAGGTTTCCTTAAACATCGTGCGCGTTTGTTCCGGCTTGCAGAAGGAGGAGTGTGCACGGACTAAATGACCCGGGCTGTGGAAAAAGCCAGAACTACGGGCTGTACCAATCGTTCAAAATCGGCATAGGCCATTCGGATGAGTTCAACATGAGTGCCGGCATTGAAGGCAATTTCTTCATCTTCAGCCAGGCTCTGTGCAACAAAAACTTCCATATCGTACAGGTTGCCAAAAGGAGGCATTGCCCCGATTTCGCAATCGGGAAACAGGTGCTTGAATTCCATCTCATTGGCCAATTCAACTTTTTTGGCGCCAATTAATTCTTTTAACACATCCAACTTAACCAGATACGATGCTGGGAGAACAGCCATCGCCATTTTACCATCGATTTTAATCATTACTGTTTTGGCCAATTCCTTACCAGGAATATGCGTTGTGGCAGCAATTTGTTGTGCGTTAAATGCCAGTGAGTGGCGGATGGTAATGTACTCAATGTCGTTTTTGTCCAGATAGTCTTTTAATTTTTTAATAGGCATAATGTTTCATTTTACTACCGTAAATCACAGATGTTTGGCATACATCACATAGCACTTAACTCAAAAACCATCGCGAAAGCATCTTGTGAGAAAAGAAATGATTTTTGGTTAGTTTTTAATCAGAGCATAATTGGGTATTCAATGAATAATACCAACAGACGTATTCAATTCTACTGATCCATTCAACTTTTGTTACCAAAAGCACGATGTTTAACAGGTTTCATGCCGCTTTTCGCGGGCATGTCGGGGCAAGTGCCAATGGAGAGGCGCGGCACGCATTACAGGCGGAATGTTAAGCGTAAAAAAAAACTGCCCTTTGTTCATTTCTATTCGCTTTCGGTCGACGTAAAATATTTTACCTTTACGCTTTAATTCATTTTTCGAAAAAACATCAGATGAAACACGCCATCAGAACGGTTTTCGCCGAAAGCAAAGTGGTGGTGAGTTCCATGTGTCAGGGTATAAAATAAACAATTATAAGCACATGAAAAGAGATCAACTTGTATTTGACATTATTGAAAAAGAACGCCAGCGTCAGTTGAGCGGAATTGAATTAATTGCATCGGAAAACTTCGTGAGCGAGCAGGTGATGGATGCGATGGGTTCTGTAATGACCAATAAATATGCTGAAGGCTACCCAGGTAAACGCTACTATGGTGGATGTCAGTTTGTCGATTTGACCGAGCAGCTGGCGATTGACCGTTTAAAAGAACTATTTGGTGCAGCTTATGCCAACGTGCAGCCTCACTCAGGAGCGCAGGCCAACGCTGCCGTATTAAGTGTGATTCTTAAGCCTGGCGATAAATTTTTGGGACTTGATCTCTCTCACGGTGGTCACTTGTCACATGGTTCTCCGGTTAACTCTTCGGGTATTTTATATCACCCAATTGCTTATCACGTGAAAGAAGATACCGGTTTGGTGGATTACGATGAGATGGAAGCTTTGGCACGTGAGCATCAGCCCAAATTAATCATTGGTGGAGCATCGGCATACTCGCGCGAGTGGGATTATGCCCGTATGCGTAAGATTGCCGACGAAGTAGGGGCAATGTTTATGGTTGATATGGCTCACCCTGCAGGATTGATTGCTGCTGGTTTGCTGGAAAACCCGGTTAAACATGCGCACATTGTAACTTCAACAACACACAAAACATTGCGTGGTCCTCGTGGCGGAATCATCTTGATGGGTGAAGATTTTGAGAACCCATTTGGATTTAAGACACCTAAGGGGGTAACGAAAATGATGTCAGCCGTATTGGATTTTGCGGTATTCCCCGGACAACAAGGTGGCCCGCTGGAGCACGTGATTGCTTCCAAAGCCATTTCTTTTGGCGAAGCGCTTGATCCTTCTTACAAAGAATACCAAACTCAGGTGAAAAAGAATGCTGCTGTTATGGCGCAGGCTTTTGTAGACAAAGGATACAAAGTTATTTCCGGAGGAACCGACAACCACAGCATGTTGATCGACTTGCGTACCAAATTCCCTGAACTGACTGGTAAAGTGGCTGAAAACACCTTGGTGAAAGCTGATATTACCATCAACAAAAATATGGTGCCTTTCGATAGCCGTTCGCCATTCACCACTTCAGGATTGCGTGTAGGTACGCCAGCCATTACCACGCGTGGTTTGAAAGAAGACCAAATGGCCATTATCGTTGACTTGATTGACGAAGTGCTGAGCGATGTGGAAAATGAAGCCGTAATCACTTCAGTTCGCGAAAAAGTGAATAAAATGATGAAAGACCTGCCTTTATTTGCCTGGTAGTCGCTTTCGGATTAAAGCATATTGAAAAAGGTATTCCATTTTGGAGTACCTTTTTTTTGAAAGTCTTTTTCTATTAGGACTCCAAAATTTGATAATGTACTTGATCATTATAAATCCATGAAGTCTTATCAGACGGATTTTACGCTGCCGTCTTGAAACAAAGAGTAAACAGAAAATTTCAGAAAGCACTACGTTCAGCAGAACCAAGCAGGCTTGGATGCTGCCTTCACTTAAACGTGCTTTTTAAGGCTGATTTTTATCTTCACCCGCTATCTTTCTAAAAGCTAAGTTCAACGAGTGATTTCCTCCTTTGTCGGAACTTCTCGTTTGCACTAAGCTTTCAGTTTGATTTCGGCCTTGATAAAAATGGGCCCATCTGCTCCTAATTAAACTTTAATTAGGATTCCCTCCTTTTAGTTGACTTTCATTTCTGTTGCTGATCCTCATAAATCATGTGTTTTGTTGTGCCCATTCGGCCTGGTTCGAGAGTTATTGCTTTGCTTGAAGTCTGTGGAGTCATACGGTTGAATGCTTTCAGTGCCTTTTGTTCCGGGGATGTGCCCACATGGTAATTGGTTTCATCCTGGCACAAGACGAGGGGAGAGGCGCGTTTTTGGCGGACGATTTCCGGATCATCGAATGGTTTTTTATATTAGCTGTTCAATTACTACTAAACGAAAACGTATGCATATCAAATCGAACAATCTCATTCGCCTAATGCTTTTAGTGCTGTTAGCTACTCAAATAAGCCTGGCATCGGCAAGTGCTGGCCCCCAAACTACTCGGGAAGAGCCGGTTGAAGCTCAGTCGGTCTTTCGTACCAAACCCTTTTTGCAAAATCCGATTGGTGGAGGAATTACCGTATCGTGGTTCACCAATGTGCCAACGCATGGATGGGTGGAATTTGGTGCGGACGAAAGTCTGGGCACTAAAATGGAAACCCTGATTGCGGGACAGGTTGTGGCTAATGTGAAACAGCACAAGGTGCGTTTGGATGGACTTCAGCCGGGACAAACCTACTATTACCGGGTTTGTTCCAGGGAGGTGCTGACTTATGGAGCCTACAAAAAAGAATTCGGAGAGGTGGACTACAGTGAGACCTTCCAGTTTACACTGCCCGATATGAAGAGCCCCGATTTCACCGCCATTATTTTTAACGATTTGCACCAGAAGAAGCAAACCCTGCAGCAACTGATGACACAGCTTGAAGGGGTGAACTATGATTTTGTGCTTTACAACGGCGACTGCATTGATGACCCGCGTAGTGAAGATCAGGTGCTTGATTTTTTGACCTTTTCCAATGAGCAGGTTAATGCGGCCGAAAAGCCTGTGTTTTACATCCGCGGAAATCATGAAATAAGAGGCGCCTATTCGGTTGAATTCAACCAGCTTTTTGATTATGTGGGGGGAAAAACCTATGGCGCCTTTAACTGGGGCGACACCCGTTTTGTAATGCTGGATTGCGGCGAGGACAAACCCGACAGCCATCCGGTTTATTATGGCTTGAACAGTTTTGAGCAATTGCGAAACGATCAGTTGGATTTTCTTCGCCATGAAACCAAGAGTAAGGCCTTTAAAAAGGCTGCCAAGCGGGTGCTGATTCACCATATTCCTTTGTATGGCATGGATGAGAAATACTACCTGCCATGTGCCGAGCTGTGGAGCGAAACCTTAAATAAGGGCCGGTTTGCCGTTGCCATAAACGGGCATACCCACAGCTCTGCTTACCATGAAGCGGAAAGCCTGGGTAATGATTACCCGGTAGTGATTGGCGGCGGCTACAGTGCCAACAACGCTACGGTGATGGTTCTGACCAAAACCGGCAATTCGCTGCACCTGAAAATGATTGGCTACGATGGTGCTGAACTGGGCGATTTTTATTTCTAAGAGGAGATGCCAATTGGACCGGAGATAAATATTTCTTGCACCAGATTCGGACTGAATTTTCAAATTCGGGATTTAAGTTGTATCATTGCAGGCTATTAATCGCACAGCGTAAAAAAGAATTAATGAATTTATCATTTTCCATCATCAACATGACGAATATGTGTTGCTGTATGTTTTTCAAACATGTGGAGGGTGATGCTGTGCTTCTATAAATTATAGGATACTTAAATATAAAATAGGTTTCAGCCCTTCACAGTTTTGTGAAGGGCTTTTTTTTTACTAAAAATTCAAAAAAGAATGGCAGATTTAAATTTTAAAATTGAAGGTGAAGCTCAAACAGGAGCGCGATTTGTTGCAGGTGCACGGCAGTTTACGATTGTAATTGATGAGCCCCCGGCGCTTGGAGGAGATGACCTTGGAGCAAACCCCGTTGAATACCTACTGGCCAGCTATGCCGGATGTATCAATGTTGTTGCCCATCTTACAGCAAAAGAATTGGGAATTCAGGTTGAAAAATTGGGTATTGAGGTAAGCGGTAACCTGAATCCTGCCCGCCTGATGGGGCAGGCAGATGCCGAGCGGGCCGGATTTAAGCAAATTAATGTCAAGTTTTCGCCCATTACGGATGCCGAGCCCGAGCAAGTCAATCAATGGATTAAGCTAATCAAAGATCGTTGTCCAATTAATGATAACCTGGCTAATGTTACTCCTTTGACCTTTAATTTGGTTCATGAAGAAGTAAGTGTTTAAATAGTTGCAATGAAGCTGTCCCATAAGTCACTTTCGCTCGAAAAACCGTCATTGCGAGTGAAACGAAGCAATCTGCTATTCAAAAGATTGCTTCAGTCGTTCCTCCTTCGCAATGACGAAGAACTATTCTTTTTGGACAGCTTCATTGCTTTTTTGTTTTATCTCACCATGCGAAAGGATGCACGCGGGAGCAGTGTTAGAACAAATAAACGATTGCTAGGACGATTCCACTGGCTGCTCCATGTTGACGGGAGCTTCTTCGTGCTTGTTTGCTTCCTGGCTACCTGCCGCCTGTTGCAGACCCAGGTAACAAGCCAGTCGATCGGCGCAAGCTCCTTGCTTTTTATTTGCTTTAAGCATCCAGGAATAGTTTAACTGCAACAAGCCGCCACATCCGACTTGGTTAAAAAGTTCTCTTAGTTGCTGATGCTCTTTAATATCGGATGCAATAAACGTGTGGAGACGGTCAATTCCCAGGTAAGCTTTATCCAGTTTGGCCAGGCCGGCCAGCTCTTGAAGCTTTTTCCCTTCGGGTGTTCCATTGTTGGTTACAAAAAGGAAGGTACGAACCACCAGCTTATCACCAATGATATCGGCTTTCAGATAACCCAGCCGGATGTCGCCCTCAGTCATTGGGAACAGAAAGCTGTTGGGTTTACCTGCCGGAAGCGGTGCTTGCAGCAAGGCCGTAACGATATACAAATAGCTTAAATGAACGAAAGCTTTTCCGAGCCGTTCTTCCATACGCACCAAGGCATGCTTTTGAATAAATACCTTTAACGGAAACTTTTGCATCACTCCTTTCAGCCCCAGTTTTTCGGGGGTGAGCGTGAAAGGGATAAATTTTTGTTGCGTATTTAGACACACCCGAAAAACGGTGCGACGGTGCCCGCCAATTTCCAGTAACTCGGTTTCGACCTCTTTTTGTTCCACCACATAGTTGTTGTAGAAAGGCGATAAATCGAGGGGGGGGCGGTTATCCTCCAGCTTTTCTTTAACAAAACGGGTCGTACTGCTTGTAAAATCGGAAAACAGCCAGGCTAGATTCTCTAACCGGCGTTCAACCGTATTAAATACTTTGAGGCGTTGTGCATCAAACTCCTCTTCTTCAAAAATCGGAAAACACGCATAAAACCGTTCGCCAACATCGGGCTCCTGCCGGGCCACATTGCGCCAAAATAGGAACAGGGTTTCGGCATAGATTGAAAAATCGTACAAGCTCATCTTGATTTGGTGCTTGTCCAGCTCAACCTTGGTGTGCTGCAATAAGCGAGTTAAGTTGTTATTCAGCATCTGCAAGGCTGCTTTCGATGCCCGCTTCCCTTCGGTTGGGTTAATGACCTTAAAAGGACGAATGCGGGTGTGGTAAATCATCAAGCGTCTTCTTTTGTTGAGTAAATCAAAGGCCGAATCATCGCCCAGTAGCGCCATGATTTGTTTCAGCTTTTTAAAAAACTCGTTTTGGCGGTGCTGACGCTCTTGTTTGTTTTGAATGGCATTGTTTTTCTTTTTCCGTTTCATAAGCAGTGGTAGGTTAAGTTAAGCAGGACGTAACCTATTCGGTTATAATAAAAAAGATATTAAAAAATGCGCTTCAATGCACCAGCTTCGTATACCTCCGCTGGTGCCAATTGGCAATTTGTGCCTTGCCCTTTAAGGCTATTAACTTCTTGCTTTTACCAGCAAGGCAGGATTTGAAAAACCGCGCCAGCAAGGGCTTAAGTCCATTGTGAAAGTTCCTTAAACCTACAAAAGGCATTAGCTAACTTTATTTGGTATGGGCTTTTGCATTCTGTTTCAAAAATAGCAGGGTTGGCTACCATAATAAAACAAATGCGTGCTCTAGATACGGCTACGTTAAAGCGGTTTGGACTAAACAGAAAATCCACGCCGCGAGGGGCTTCTTCTATGCTGGAAGTAGCCGCAGAGTAGATAATTACTGGAGCTTCCTGACCCTGGAATTTGTCAACCGTGCCAACTTCTAAATTTGGGCAGCGTTGTTTGATGGCCTGAACTTGTGCGTTGTACGGAGTAATGATTTTAATGTCACTGACAGTCAGGGGAGCTTTTACACCCTTTTCATTGACGAATTCAACATCTCCACCGGTCAAGTTCGCTACAATTTCCGCCACCATCTCAACCTCTTCGGATGATGAATTGGTATTTCCTGTATGCTCAACCTCTTCAAGATACAGTCCAGCTCCAGCATACTTTGAGCCTATTATCTGCTGATGATCAAGATGCTCTTTTGATTGTAACCGGTTCTCATAGAAAAGCTCAGATATAAACGTATTGATATGCGAATGCATACGCCATGTATCAGCCAAAAATACACCACGCTTATCAGAAATGGTTTTCTCCCCCTGCAATACGTGTTCCAGAGCAGAAACTTCAGTACCATCTGGGTGAACACCTTGTTGTGGTTGTTTCAATTGTTGAGGATCGCCCAGCAGTACAAGGTTGGAGCAGGAGTGTGAAACAGCAAGTGTATCGATCAAAGACAGCTGACCGGCTTCATCTACAAAGAGATAATCTATACTATCTGCATAAGACGGTTTGCTCCACATAAAAGACGTTCCGGCAATAACATCCATATTCCCTATAGTGGCTAGGATAGCATTTTCATCATTGCTTACCGTCCAAGGGGAAGGGGTATCTGGATTTGGCTCGGTTTTCTGTAGCATTTGAATCGAAACTCCTTCCTCTTTAGCTACCTCCCAAACCTTGGTAAGCAAGTTCGTGATGACCTTATGGCTTAGAGCAGTAATACCAATTTTCTTGCCTTGCAGAACCAAACGAACAATAAGG
The DNA here is from genome assembly GCF_052677165.1 of Sunxiuqinia sp. sy24. Lineage (NCBI taxonomy): Bacteria > Pseudomonadati > Bacteroidota > Bacteroidia > Marinilabiliales > Prolixibacteraceae > Sunxiuqinia > Sunxiuqinia sp. sy24. The sequence continues at coordinate 79,800 of NZ_JBQYLH010000004.1, read as the reverse complement.
TGGCTTCCTGTAAAACTCTTACCCGCACCGGGGGGACCTTGTACCGGCAAATAACTATTGTCAAGTTTGGCTGCAAAATCAAAGGTTCTTTCTAGAATATCTTCATTTTCAATCGAGACTTCTGTTAAACTAGGTGGAGCATTCATGAGTAATTGTCGTGCAGCTCTGTATGTTTCATCTGCACTGTCTATGCCATTGTCCACAACCCATTCTGCCAGCCTGATAATGGCTTCTTCCTTGGTGCTGGAATTAACGTTTTCCAAACTCATGACAGAAACAGGGTGAGGTAGATTGATTTTAGATGGACCTTTTTTGATTTGGAGTATACCCGCATCAATATCAATCTCATGAATAGTGCCCAGCTTATTACCTTCTTGATCCTCTAAAGAATGACCTGGACGCAAATCACATTCCTGAGGTGGAACTATATATGAATCAACTACACTTTTTTTTACGGAATCTCGATTCCCGGTATACTGAAGATAAGATATGGCTTTTCGCTCTTCCAAGAGTTCATCTTCAGGAAGCTCTTTCAATCGGAAAAACTCCCACCAAAATGACTTTTTCTCTCTGCGATACCAATCCAGCATATGGGCGAGAATAAACCGAGCTTGTTCTACATCGTTTCTTTCAGCCTTTATAGCAGGCACACCGTCGAGCAAAGCATTCATAATGGGCTGAATTCGAGCTTGATGAGCTGTAATGTTATCACTGGCATTACCATCCCCATCTTCAGGCCGTGCAATGTTCTCGCCTTCATTGATAAGACTTACTCGAATCTCTTCTAACCATCCTTGAAGGCGAACCAGTGATTCGCAGTCATCTTGATTGTAGAGCTGGACGGCATCTTTTGTTTCCTTATCCAGTTTATCAATGTTCCCAGTTTGAAGCATCAACTCCAATTGTGATTTGTGACTTGATAGTTCACGCAAATCCATTTTACGTTCATAGCCAAAGAAGATCTCCAAGTCCTTGATTGAGTATTTTTCAACGCTAGCTCGTAGAGATTGCCGGACAACATTATAGAGATCCACAAAAGTGTTTGACCTTAAGAATGTGTCAATTTCATTTTCGTGTGATGCGTATTTACCCATCAGCCGCTTAAAGGCCGTGACTTCATATGGAGCATAATGGTATATGTGGAGTGTGGGATCTTCTTGTTTTAGTTGAAAGGCAAAGTCAATGAATTGCTCAAAAATTTCTTTTTCTTCCGCTTCGCTATTAGCCCATAAAGCATGGTATACACCTTTGTGTACATAGCCAATCATGTACTCAAGACCATCGGGTTCAACCATACGGTCGCCTTCAAAATCGAGGTAGATATCATTCATAGAAGGCGCTGGCAGTTTGTTTAATCCTTTGTCTTCTTTAATTTCTAAGGTTTCATAAATCGGTTTACCTCCAGCATGTCGGCTTTCATTCTGCACACGTGCCTGTTCACGTAGTTTGTTGTATGTCTCTTTTACTCCTTTAGACGGATCAAAAGGCACTGGCAAATCAAGGTTGGCAAGTTTTTCTAGGGTGTCAACATCATGCAATTTAAATTCCTTTATCTGAGATGAACCCATTCCGGCAACAAAAGTAAGGTGGTCATCATTTCTTCTTACAGCATTACATTTCTTCCACCACTTGCAGATGTCGCAATGGCTAACAGGTTCTGGATAAGTTTTGTATTCATTGACAATGGCATCCTCAAGGTTTCGTTTTACCAATCGGATATAAGCCGCATGTTCATCATAGCGATAACGCTCTTCTCCTTCTGGCTTTATCACTCCCATATACTCCGGAGTAATCCCTTGGACTTGAGCCACACGCTCGGAATAAAGACCAATCTGCAATATTGTTCCAGCCTTGGTTTCATTTGCCAACTTGGTATCCCAAACCTCATAAGACCAGTTGCCAAAATTACTAGGTTTATCAACCTTTTTAAGAAAATCAGCCCAGCCACTCCATTTACCATCTTCTTTTAACCGTGCTTGGTAGATCACATCAACGCCAGCTTGCATTGCCTCAATCGTGTGTTTTTCAGAATGGGGGTTTTCATTGCTGATTTCTGCAATAGTTTTTCCTTGATTTTTGATCTCCTGTAGATGACTTGCTTCAAACTCATTACCCTTTTCTTGAAGCATCATCAACACTTTGTTGGTGTATACTTCAGGATCCGTGATTTCTCCTCTTGCATGTTGCTTATTGAGCTGTGAGAGATGCTTGCAGCTGCTGTGAGAAGAGAGGTCGGAAGGGGAGTAAATTATCTGGTTGTTCTTGTATTTCATATAAAATTGATGAAAAGATATTCTTTGAAATAATTATTGCGACTTAATAAAATAGTCAGGGATTCTAATAAAATATGATCTTCCAATTTCATTTAAAATTGTGTCTAACTCCAGTTGTTCGTCCACTAAAGTTATTTGATAAATTGTTATTTCCTGCTTTAGGTGCAGTTCGTTTCTTTTATAAAATTGAGTTCATTAAAACGATTTTTACACTTTTGATGATCGTTTTGCGATGCCGGCTTGAAAAGGGGTAGGAGGGCTGGTGTTTAAATTCATCGTTTAAAGTTTAGTTGTTTTCGATTTCGTCGATTAAGTTATAAAAATTTACAAAATGTATGTACGAATAAGCTCCTTTTTATTTTCGTTCTAAATCACTGATAATCTTTATGGAGCATTTTCTATTTAACACCTCAGGGGGGTACTTCCGAAGTACCCCCCCCCACCTCCAAACCGAACTCGCGGAGGTCGAACGTGAACTCGCGAGGGTCAAAACCGAATTCAGTTCCCTTGGAGGTGAATTAGTTTGGGTAAAACATGAATTAATTCGGGTCTGAACCAAACTCATTCGGGTCTGAGGTGAATTGATTCGGCAAAAAGGTGAATTAGAGCAGGTCGGAACCGAACCCGCGCACCCAAAAGCTCCTTGAAAGCGGTTTTTAGCTCCGGCAGTTCGGTCGCAAGCTGAATGCACTTGGTTTTAACCGGGGGCAAGCTTACTGGCGCTCTTTTGAAGCGAAGCTAAAACAGCAAACCGGAATTGGCTTGCTGTTTGGCTCTCCCTGCTGTTGGTTCGTTCTACTCGGCCGAACTCCTTGGCCCATTGCTGGCAAATCGTTTCCGCAAATCCTCGTAAATGGCTTTTGAGCCGGGAATACTGAGTTTGGCGGCCTGTTTCACCGAGTTGTAATAAGTAAGTGCTGCGGTGTAGCTTTCCGATCCGGCCTGCGTGGTGGTGTCATCCAGGTTCAACACCAACTGCTGCACCGGGCGCAAAACCGCCATGAGTTTTTCCCAGGTATTCATGTCATTTTTAAAGCCATCCACATCCATAAAAGGAGGTGCAAATTGAGGATCGCTGTTGGAATAATCCAGGCATTTCTCGACAAACGGAGCGGTGCCATCGCTCATTTTGGGTAGCGACTGCCGCTCTTCGGCATTTAAGGCAATCAGGTAAGGTTTCAGCAAAGTAACGGCTTCATTAATGTGGTTTGCCGCTTCTTCGGCTACTGTGTCGGGTAACTGATAATTGATTTTATTTTCCATCTGTTTAGGTATTAAATGATTAGTGACTAAAAGTTAAATGTTCTTTTTCATCTCTCCTAAGAATTTACCATAAATTTCATGAACTGACCATTTTAAGCCCATAATGAGCCCTCCCGACTCATGAACGAACATTTTGGAACATCAAACTGCAGCAAAAAACACTGGTTTTCAGGGGCATTTTTACTGAGTTATCCATCAAAACAGTCGTTGAGTCGTGAGAATTGTGTAAGAAGAGCGCACGAAGTCAAGAACGCACGAGGGTACGAACTCAGGAACTACTGTCAACTGACAACAGTTTTCTAACCGCAAAGACGCGAAGAGAATTGAAAAGGTTAAAGAATCAAGGAGAAAGGTTAAAAGAAGAATCCAATAAACCTTATTTTTCATTAAACCTTAGTAGAAAGAAGCAGCCCCCAAAAGATCAACCTTATTCCCTTATTTTAATCCGACTTAATTCGTATTTGATAATAGTAGATATCCTCTTTGGATAAGGTAATAAGGTTTGCTTTGTGAAAAATTGAATGGTGCTACTAAGGTTTTATGAAACGCACCTTACGCTAGTGGTTGGATTTCCTTCCATTCTCGAAGGGAAGGTGTCCCGGGAACCGGGACGGATGGGTTAAGGAGAAGTGAGCAGATGAGCCAGGCAGCAGGGAGAAGGGAGAGGACACGAAGGTACGAGGGCACGAACGTGTGAACGCACGAGGGCACGAACTCAGGAACTACTGTCAACTGAAAACCGACAACTGAAAACAGATAACTGAGGACACTCCTTTCTAACCGCAAAGACGCGAAGAGAATTGAAAAGGTTAAAGGAAGAATCCAATAAACCTTATTTTCCAATAAACCTTAGTAGAAAGAAGCAGCCCCCAAACGTTCAACCTTATTTAGGCATTGATATACCGACAACCGTCAACCGCCAACTGACTATCACTTCAAATACAAATTGCTGTCGCCGTAACTCAAAAAGCGGTAGTTGTTGTTCAGCGCGTGCTGGTAAACCCGCTGCCAGTCGTCGCCCAAATAGGCTGAAATGAGCAAGAGAAGTGTGCTTTGGGGTTGGTGAAAGTTGGTAATCATGCCATCTACCAGTTGAAAATCATAGCCCGGAACAATAATGATTTGGGTGGATGCCACCAGGTGACTCCGTTGGTTTTCATCCAGGTAAGCCAGTAAGGCATTCAGCACCGTTTTTACAGCCGGTTTTTCCTCCTTGCGGTAAGGCGACCATTGCTCAACGGTGAGGTTTTCGGGAGAGAGGCTTTTGTCTTCAAGAATTGAAACTCCCAGCCAGTAAATACTTTCCAGGGTACGGATGGAGGTTGTTCCAACGGCAATCAACTGACCTTCGTGCTGTAAGAGTTGCTCGATGAACGGACGGGAAACCACGATCTTTTCGGCATGCATTTCGTGCTCGGCAATGGTGGCTGCTTTCACGGGCTTAAAGGTGCCGGCACCAACGTGCAGCGTCACTTCGGCCAATGAAATGGATTTCTTCTTCAGCGTTTCAAAAACCGAATCGGTAAAGTGTAGCCCGGCGGTCGGCGCGGCCACCGATCCTTTTATTTTCGAGTAAATGGTTTGGTAACGCTCCAGGTCACTTTCCTCTGTATCGCGATGCAGGTAGGGTGGAATGGGCAATATGCCGCTGGCTTCAATTAAGGAAGCAAAATCAACAGTGGCATCGTCCCAGCAAAATTCAACCACCACATTAGCCCGGGTTTGGCTTAACTTATTTGCAATTAGCGTAACGTTTCGTCCATCTACCAGAACCTGTTTCTCGAGTGGTTCGTTTTTCCATTTTTTCAGGTTGCCCACCATGCAGTTCCAGCTGCACTTTTGGGTTTGCTGAAAAGCGACCTGGTAATCAGCTGGTGACTCCGGATCGAGGCAAAAGATCTCAATCTGGGCTCCGGTTTTTTTCTGAAAAGGCAAGCGTGCACGAATGACTTTGGTGTTGTTGAAAACCAGCAGGCTTCTTTCAGGCAGATGATCGGCAATTGTGCCAAAGCTGCTGTCGAGGATTTCACCATTCTTCCAAACCAATAGTTTCGAAGCATCCCGTTCGTCCAACGGATATTTGGCAATTCGATCATCGGGTAACTCATAATTCAACGCCTGAGCACTCTGATTGAAAACGGGTTTTATGGCTGATTTTTCATTCATGGGCCGCAAAAGTACGGAATAATTATTTTCGGTTAAAATTGTTCTTAATTTTGTAGTAAAAATAGAACGAAATGATAAAAGTAGGCGATCGGGTAAAGTTTATGAATGATGTCGGTGGTGGCATCGTCACTAAAGTGATTAGCAAATCGTTGGTTCATGTTGAAAATGACGATGGTTTTGAAATTCCGACTTTGGTGGCGGAATTAGTTGTGGTGAATGAAGAACTGCATGTTGGTCAGAAACCTTCTGTTGAGCAGTTTGTAGCCCAGGCTAAGCCGGAAAAACAAGCTCCGGTAGCAGAACCAGCTAAAGAAGCCCCCATGCTGATTGAAGGTAATGATGAGCCCAATTTTCAATTGGCTTTTGTGCCAGACAACAGCCGGAATCCGCTGGAAGGATCGATCAAATTGTATTTAATCAACGATAGTAATTTCTCCGTGCTCTATCATTTTTCAGAGTTTAAGGACAATGAATACATCAGCAAGGAAGCCGGGGAGTTGGAACCCAACACCAAGTTGTGGCTCGATTCGATTGCCCAGGTGGATATTGCAGGCTTGCCGGAGTACTTTTTTCAATTGATTTGTTTCCGCGAAAAGTCCAGTCGGCTGGAGCGGCCAGTGGAAGCTTCGGTGAAAGTCAATCCGGTCAAGTTTTACAAATCAGGTAGTTTTGTGTCCAACGATTTTTTTACCGAAAAAGCGATGCTGGTTAAGTTGAATCAATCACTGATGGAAAAGGCGGTGGAAAACTTAACGGAAAAGGAAGTCAAGAAAGTGGTTCGGCAAAAGGAACCGGCACGCAAAGTAAAGCCGGTAGTCGAAAATACCGACTTGCTGGAGGTTGATTTGCACATTCATGAGCTAATTGATGATACAACAGGATTAAGCAATAAGGAAATGCTGGATTTGCAGATGAAGCATTTTCACGAGAAGCTCGACGAGGCCATCAAAAAGCAGGTTAAGAAGGTGGTTTTCATTCATGGACTGGGCAATGGAACACTGAAACAAGAGCTACGGCGAGAGTTGTCGCACAAGTACAAACGATATGCCTTTCAAGATGCCAGTTTTCAGGAATATGGCTATGGCGCAACCATGGTTATTTTAAGAAAATAAAATTCATCGGAGCGTTGGAATTACAGCATTTTTCATAATTTTGCCGGGCAGACCGCTCTATCGCTTTTCCTGAGCAATCGGGGAAGGAGGAAAGTCCGGGCAACACAGGGCACCATGTTTCTTAATGGGAAGGCGGGCGAAAGCTTGCAGTAGTGTAACAGAAAATGACCACCTCGATTCGTCGGGGAAAGGGTGAAAAGGTGAGGTAAGAGCTCACCGGTTTCGGAGGTAACTTCGGAAGCCGTACACCTCATGGGTTGCAAGACCAAATATATCACGACCAGGGGCGGCCCGTTCCATTTCAACTTGGTTGAAAGTCGTGAGGGGTAGGTTGCTAGATCGTAGCAGTGATGCTGCGGCCAGATAAATGATAGAGGTTCTTCGTCTTCTGACGGAGGATACAGAACCCGGCTTATAGGTCTGCTTTTTTAAATTAAAAACAAACGAACAAACTATTCGCATAACTTTTGTGTGCAAATAGTTTGTTTAGTTTTAGGGCATCGCTGCATGGTGTCAAAAGCATTACAATTCCATGGTACAGAAAATAGTCACACTCGTATTTCCTTTATTGTTATCCTTGGGTTTGCTGGCTCAAAACACAGCAAACAAACCCGCTTTAAGTCTGGAGTCAAGAACGCTTGTTTCTACCGGTAATCAGCTTCCTTTTTGGATGCAGATGAACCAGCTGGGCATGGTTGATGGCTCGGATGCTTTTCAACAACTCGTTGTCCTGCATTTGTTGCAGCAACCCCAGGTACTCGATCCTGACCAATGGCAGTTTTCGTATGGTCTGAATGTGGCGGGACGTTTGTCGGAACATGCCGTGCTTCAACCCAATGAATATTGGGGGCGGGTGCACTATAAAGGATGGTACTTTCACGCGGGAGCCAAAGCGGAGCCGGTTTTTGCCAATGGCTTGAGCATGACCAATGGAAATCTATATTTGTCGAACAATGCGCGGCCCATGCCGCGTGTGGGCTTCGGAACGACCAACTTTCAGCTGTTTCGTTCGGGATGGCTTAGTCGTTTTGCCTTCGACTTCGAGTACAACGAATATTTTTTGCTGGATGACCGGATTGTGGCCGATGCGAATTTGCACCACAAGCGATTGGATATGATTTATACGATTGCTGAAGGATGGCGTTTGTCTCTTGGCCTGGATCATTGGGTTTTCTGGGGAGGAACCTCACCAACGCACGGAAAACTACCGGGATTTGAAGATTACCTGAGGTACGTTCTGGGACATACCGGAAGCGAAAATGCACCGGAGACCGATCGGAATAACGTTGCGGGAAACCAATTGGGTAATTATGCGTTTTCGCTTACCCGCGAAGCCGAAAACAGCTCGGTTGAACTTTACTGGCAACATCCCTGGGAAGATGGTTCGGGCACGCGTTTCGAAAATATGCCCGATGGACTCTGGGGCGTTTCCTGGAAACAGCACAAGCATCACCAGCCTCTGGAAGCAATGGTTGTTGAGTATGTCAACACACGCCATCAAAGTGGAAAATACCACAAAGCACCCAATCCGGATAAGCCCGGAGAAGTAATGGGAAATGGTCGCGATAATTATTTTAACAACAGTGTTTATCAGTCGGGCTTTGTTAGCTACGACCGCATGATTGGCTTGCCGCTTTTTATTCCCGGATTCAATGCGGATGGTGTTTCCCGTGGATTTCCCAACACCCGTCTGTGGGCTGTTCACCAAGGAATGAGTGGATGGTTATCGAACGACTTTAGCTGGAAAACTCTGCTGACTTACTCCAAGCACAATGGGCAGCATGGCGCTGAATATGCCAGTCCAAAAGAATTGTTGTCGCTGGCTGCACAAATCGATTATTTTCTTTCCAACAAGCCCTTAGCTTTTTCCTTGAAACTGGCTTATGATGATGGAACGGTGCTTGACTCGGGTTTTGGCGCTGAATTTCGTGTGCTGTTTACTCTGAAGTAGGCAAAATTCATTTGATCGTTTCAGAAGCTAATCTTAATTGCATGACCGTTGGATGGAGACGATGAATCCCTGATGTTTATTGCCATATGAAAACGTCAATTCTGCATTGGTCTGTTTTTTTGTGCTTAGCACCCCAACACAGCCTTCGTTCTTACTTCAACGGAATTCCTTCTTTTTATGGCGTATCGTCTTCAGGCATGTCGTAAGCAGGAGTCAGCTGATCTTGGGCAAGGCATTGCTTTCCATCAATTTCAGCTACTTTTATCGTTTCCTCGGTGTCTTTTTATCTAACGAACGAAAGGATCTTGTTTACATCCCATTGTCGAGTCGACTAAGCCAAGCAAGCTGTGCTGATGAAGTCGTAAACTGAGCTACCGCTTTAGAAGGACTAGTTTTGATAGATCTTTTTCTTGGCCTCCAAAAAACGGAAAGGATCTTCTTGTAAAGGAATTCCGGTAGACAGAATCTTGCGGGTAAGCTTGATCTGCTGGTCTCTTTTGTATTTAATTTTATCTGCTCTTTTCTTTAGAATTGCAATGGCGCCAAAGCTCATCCCTAGCACGAGAATAAAACTTAAAGTACTCGATAGGTAAGGACTGGTCGCCAATGCAAACGAAGCAAAAAAGGCGGTATACAAAACCAAAAATGAACTAGCTTGAATGTGCTTCAGTCCCGACCGGATCAGCAGGTGATGAATATGATTCATGTCTGGCGAAAATGGTGATCTCTTTTGATAAATCCGGATGGTAAATACTCGTAATGTGTCTGTGACCGGAACGATTAACAAAGCCAATACAAAGGCTGGTGCATTCTGCATCTTTATTAGGGTAGGGGCTGCTACATTGAAATTGAGAAATTGGATAATCAGAACTCCCAATAGGCCGCCCAGAATCAGAGATCCGGTATCACCCATAAAAATTTTATTATCGCCTCCCCAAAGGTTAAAACGAAGAAAAGCCAACAAACTCCCAGCGATAGCAAAGCTTAACAAAGCATACTGAATGTGCCCTGAAACAAAGAACCAGCTTCCTAAAACACCAGAAACCAAAACAGCAATGCCAGATGCCAGTCCATCAATCCCGTCAATCAGGTTCATGGCGTTAATAATGAACAGCAAAAGCATGAACGAGAGTGGGATACTCATCCAAATACTCATTTGATTCAAGAAAAATAAGTTTGAAAGACTTGTAATCTGAACGTTGCCTAAACCGACTAATATGGCCGCTGCTGCCATTTGAACCATCAATTTTTTGCGGGCAGAAATAACCAGAATGTCATCTTTTAGCCCGATGAAGAACAGCATGATCAGGGCTGCAAAGATATAGCGAAGCTCCAGGAATCTTAGACTTCCAAGAAACAAAGTGGCACCCAGACTGATGCCGATGAAAATACTTACCCCTCCAAGTGTAGGAACTGCTGTTTTATTCAATTTCCGTGAATTCGGCTCATCAAACAAGTGTTTCTCATTTGAAATGCGTACAATGGCTGGAATTGATATATATGTAAGTAAAAAGCTTGCTGTGATGGCAGCAAAAGCATTTAATAAGTAATCGGTCATAAGAGTAGATTTGAATATTGCAAAGATAAATCTGCAATATGTTTTTTAACAGATTTTAGTGTTATTAAAACGTTTAGTTTATATTTCTTAACGATTTCCTTGGAAATCAATCTTCTTGTTTCGCTTTCATTGAATCATTTCACTGAATTCGGTTGCAATGCCTGTTTTTGCCATAAAACGGTCCATTGAAAAGTATACCTTTGTTCAACGAATTTATATATTCACTTATAATGAATTCCGAAAAAACGAAAATGGTAACCCTGTTTTAGTTCTTTAGTTGATGGATTTTTTTAACAATGGTTGCGTCAAGACCTTAATTTTTAAAATATGATCAAGAAGGAAGTATGCAAATGGCATGCCGTTTATGTCAAATCTCGGACAGAGAAACGGGCGTTGGAGGATTTACGCTATAAAGGCATCGAAGCGTATTTACCACTTCAAATTCAGAAAAAGAAGTGGAGCGATCGCGTTAAGATGGTTGAGGAGCCTCTTTTGAAAGGGTACCTGTTTGTAAACGTCAGCCAAGCGGAGTATGCCGATGTGCTTCGAACCAGCGGTGTTGTCGCTTATGTTGCTTTTGGTGGTGTGGCTGCCGAAATTCCCGAAAAGCAAATCAATGATTTAAGGTTATTTCTGGATAAAATCAATGCATCAGTATGTGTTACCAGTGAGGCCGTTGCGAGAGGTCAAAAAGTAAAAGTGGTAGGAGGTGTGCTCGAAGGCGTTGAAGGGGAGATTTCAGAAGTACGAGGAAAGAAGAGAATTATTTTGCGTTTTGAAAGCCTGGGATGCGTTGTTTCTGCTGATGTTTCCATCGATTTAGTTGAAAAAGTAGAACCCCTGGAGTGTTAGGTTTGTTGCAGCTTTAGTTGGGTATTCAGAACTTTATATAGCGCAATTCCTAAGACCACTCCGGTTGCATTCGCGATGATGTCGAGTAAGGAGAACTGTCGGCCAGAACGCATCAGAATCTGCAAAATTTCCATCAGTAAGCCCCAGCCAATAACAAAACCATACAATTTCCAGCGTGCAACCTTGCTGGTGTGAAAACTCCACAAAATAAGAATGGAAAGTACAAAATACATTCCGGCATGAATGAGTTTATCGGCTCCTGGAAATAAAGGAACCTTGGGTAAATCCTTAACGGGAAGCAGTGATAGAAGCACAATAATACCTAAATATAGAAAGGTGACCGTAACTTTTACCTGAAATGGAATGTGATTGAATATTTTTTTCATGTCTGTTATAAACGTCTCGGGTACAGTTTTGTTGTAGTCAACAGGTTTCGCATTTTTGATAAAACAGTTTCAAAATGATAATTCCAATATTATTTGTTTAATGAAGGCGGAATTCTGTAATTTGGAAAGAACAAAAGTAAAGATAAATAGCTAGCTCATGAAAAAACACTCGAATTTAATACTCATTATTTTATTGATGGTAACAACTCCAACGTGGAGTCAGGAAGTTAATTTGCAGTTTAATGCTGATCAAACATTTAAGATTATTCAGTTTACTGACATGCATATCAAGGCGAGGCATCCGGCTTCTGAAGCGGCCTTTGAAACGATGGTAAAAATACTGGATCAGGAAAAGCCTGATTTAGTAGTTTATACAGGCGATATTGTTACTGGTAAACCCGTAAATAAAGGCTGGGAGTTAGTTTTAAATCCCTGTGTGGAAAGGGAAATCCCGTTTGCGGTGGTCTTTGGAAATCATGATGACGAAAATGGTGTTTCGCGTGAGGAACTGACAGAAATGATAAGCCAAATTCCATACAGTTTACTACAAGCTAAAGTGAAAGATGTGCATGGCTATGGGAATTATGTGCTGGAAGTAAAATCGGCTGAGTCAGATGGAAATGCCGCATTGCTTTATTGCATGGATTCCAATGCTTACAGCACGCTTGAAGGCGTTGATGGCTATGGTTGGTTCGATTTAAGTCAGGTCGCTTGGTATCAGAAACAGAGCCAGAACCAACAGGGAAAGAATGGAGCTGTTTTGCCAGCTTTAGCTTTTTTTCATATTCCGTTGCCCGAATACCGTGACGCCTACCGGAATGAAAAGAATCCGGCGATTGGCGTTCGTCTTGAAGACGAATGTGCTCCGAAGATCAACACAGGCATGTTTGCAGCGATGTTGCAGTCTGGCGATGTTATGGGCACCTTTGTTGGGCACGACCATGTGAATGATTATATGTCCTACTACCGTGGGATAGCCCTAACGTATGGGCGCTTTTCCGGAGGCAAGACCACTTATGGTGATTTGCCCAATGGCGCACGAGTTATTCTATTAAAAGAAGGCGAACGGGCTTTTGACAGCTGGATCCGGACTGGATCGGGTGAGAAGCTCTTGCCAATTGAGTTTCCTGCTGATTTTGTAAGGGAAAAATAGACTGTGTACGAACGGTGGTTGTATGCCTGAAGGCTGAACCGAAAGAAGTAAATCCTATGAAAACTTCATCATTAAAAGAATTACGCGACGAGCTAAAAATGTATCCGCCAGAGCAATTGCAGGCGTTGTGCATCAGGCTGGCTAAATACAAAAAGGAAAACAAGGAGTTACTCACTTATCTGCTATTTGAGTCGGACGATGAGCAGGGCTATATTCAGTCGGTGAAAGAGGAGATTGATTCGGGTTTTGAAACGATGAACATGAAAAATACTTATCTGATAAAGAAGAGCTTGCGCAAAATCTTAAAAGACACGAATAAGTACATCAAGTATTCAGGGATTAAAACGACCGAATTGGATTTACTTATTCATTTCTGCCGAAAAGTAAGAACTACAAAAATTCCGCTATCCCGAAGTGTTGCCTTGCAAAATATGTATGCCCGGCAAGTCGCTAAAATTCAAACTGGATTGAATAAGTTACATGAGGATATTCAGATTGATTATCAGGATGATTTGCTGTTTTTGAAAGCTTAACAGACGAAATTAGAGGTAATAAAAAAAAACGAAGCAGGAATTCTGCTTCGTTTTTTTTTATGATTTGCTATCAGGTAATTAATCGTATTGATGATCTTCTCCTTCGCTATCACAGTCACAGTCGCATTCTAATCCTTTTTCATACTGTTCTAGTGCTCTCAGGCTCATTCCCATTGACGAGAATCCTCCATCGTGGAACAGGTTCTGCATGGTCACTTTTTTGGTTAGATCAGAGAATAAGGTTATACAGTAGTCCGCACACTCATCGCCTGTTGCATTTCCAAGAGGTGACATCCGTTCGCCAAAATCGAGCAGCTTGTCTATTCCTTTTACCCCACTACCAGCCGTAGTAACCGTTGGCGATTGCGAAATGGTATTGATACGCACATTGCGCTCACGTCCGTAAATATAGCCGAAACTACGTGCAATTGATTCGAGTAATGCTTTGGCATCAGCCATGTCGTTGTAGCCATAAAATGTACGCTGTGCGGCAACGTATGATAAAGCAACAACAGAACCCCATTCGTTAATCGCATCCAGTTTGCGTGCTACTTGCAATACTTTGTGGAAAGAAACAGCCGAAATGTCCAACGTTTTATCCAGCGATTTGTAATCCAGATCACTGTAGTGACGTCCTTTGCGGACGTTAGGTGACATGCCAATGGAATGGAGGATAAAATCGATCTTTCCTCCCAGTACTTCCATCGATTTTTTGACCAGGTTCTCCAGGTCTTCAACATTAGTTGCATCAGCTGCAATAAGCTCTGCACCGCATTTCTCAGCTAGTTCAGCGGTGTTCCCCATACGCAGGGCAACGGAAGTATTAGTTAATGTGAAGGTTGCTCCTTCTTCATGAGCGCGTTCTGCAACTTTCCATGCAATGGAATCTGCATTTAGTGCTCCGAAAATAATTCCTTTTTTACCTTTAAGTAAATTATAAGCCATGGTTTTAAATTTATGAGTAAAACAACTCTCTTTTAAAATGGTTGTTAAAAATTATCAAACAATAAAAAAACCGGCAGCAGCCGGCGATTTCCTATATTTTTTCAATGCTGTTTTCAGGTAACCATCCTTGGTTTCCATCAGCAATCCGGATTTCTCTCCAACCTCCTAAACTGTCTTTTATTTCGACTTTTAGGCCTTCATGAATCAAAAACAGTTCCGTTCCGCTCTCGGAAGGAGAGCTTTTAACGGTTACACTAGGTTGAGTTATTATGGCAAAGTTATGGCTAGTCATGCGTTTTTTCTGCCGCGCGGCAAAGTTAAAACTAAAAATGGAAATGGCTACGATTAATATTCCAAACCAAAAGGAAAGTCGTTTGACTGCGATTGTTCGGGTAAAAAAGAATAATCCGGCAAGGGAGAGTACCAAAATAAAGGAGATGACGCTTATTTTTGCCCATCCGTCTGCCGAATACTTATTGGCGATGTTGTGCCACCAGCGTAGAAAAAAGACCTGCGGTAGCGGATCAATGGCGTCAACTACATGCTGGTTAGCCAATTCAAGGTTAAATTGAATGTCCTCATCGTTTGGCGCCAACAGCTTGGCACGTTCGTAACTAATGATGGCTTGCGTAACCTGACCGCTTTTGTAGTATGCATTTCCCAGGTTGTAATACACTTCAGCCGATTCCTGATTCCCATTCAGAACTTCCTGATAACCGGCAATGGCCTCTTCGTATTCTTGCTTGGTATAATGATCATTGGACTTTTCCAGTAAGCTGTTTTGAGCAATTGTGCTTAAGGAAAAGAGTGATATTACTATGATTTGAAAAATTGTTTTCATTGTTTCAGGTGTTAACGAATTTGTTTTTCCAGTTTTCCCATTACTTCGGCTGCTTTTTGGTAAAGGTCCTCTTTGGTTCCCTCAACTGCACTTGGCGCGTAGCGGGCATACTCACAGGTGTCAACAATATGGATGAATTCATTAATGGCTTCAGGATTAACCTGCCTCCTTTTTAATGATTCAGCGGCATTTTCCCGGTTCAGGTCGGCTGCCGGAATGCTTAACTTGTCGCTAAGATAACCCCAGAACGCTCTCAATACTGCCTCGTAGAATGCTTCGTCATGATTCTGTTTCAAATGTGTGGCGGCCAGTTTCAATCGTTTACGTGCAATTTTGTTTGCCTTTTTGTTTTTGACTAGTAATACATTGGCATTCTCTTTCAGTTTTTTACGATATACCAACACAACGATGGCGAAAAGCACTAAGGCTCCGAGGTATATGAGGTAGAAGGCCAGACTTCCAAAGAACGAGGATTCCTTGGTTTTTAGTTTATACTGACCCTGCTTGATGAAGCGAATGTCTTTCCCGATAAACCGAACATCTTCTTTCGAATAGGCGCTGGTAACCGTTGTATTTTGATCTTCGCTTCCTTTTGCAACTTGGAGGACAAATTCTTTCGATTGCTCGTAGCTGTATTTACCTGTGGCTGGATTAAAGGTGGCGAATTTGATGGGCGGAATGCTGTACTCACCTGCAAAGCGAGGAATGAAAAGGTATTCAAAGGTTTTACTTCCGCTTAGCCCATTCGTCGAGGCTTTTAAGCGTTCATTGGTTTTGGGGTCATATACTTCAAAGTCAGCCGGAAATTCGACCTTGGGAGCATCAATCAGGCGAAGGTTTCCATTTCCTGAAATGGTGATTTTTAAGGTGGCTGCTTCGTTTGATTTTAGTTGTTGTTTGTCGATCGAAGCTGAAAAATTCAGTTTGCCTACTCCGCCTGCAAAACTGGCTGGTGGCGATGGCAACTCTTTCACATTGATGTTTACCGGCTCGCTGACAACTTTAGCCTGAATGGTGCGGTAGTTGTCAAAAAAGTCATCGAAAAAACTCCGCTGTTGCCGAATGCGCTGCCGCACCAGGCACTTGATTTCGAACGGGTCAATGGTTATTTTCCCGATTTGTTGTGGAAATAGAATGGTTTTTTTCAATACCCCAACCTGATAAATTTTATTGTTGAACACTTCTCTTGAGAAGCTGATCTGATTCGGAATTTCGATTTCCTGAGTCCAGAATCCAGCGTAGGAGGGGAGTTTTACATCGTCGAAGCTGGTGATTGGAACCTCTGGAGCCACAAAAATTTTCACGGTGGCAATAATCTGCTCGCCTTTGAAAACGTTGCGTTTGTCCAGATCAACTTTCACAAACAGATCCTCTTTGCTAATGTTTGCTGCAGCAGATGCCGATTGCTGTTGCTGCTGACTGCCCGAGGGGTTTTGCGGTTTCTGGCCTTTGACGACCTGAATTTTGAGCTCATTGGATTCGTAGACTTTGCCATCGACCTGGATCGATGCTGGGCGGATGGTAAAGGTTCCTTCCTCTTTAGCTCGCAAAATGAAGATGTAGGAAAAACTAACGGTCTGGGTCGTCTTCCCATTGATAATTTGAATGCTGGAACTTTGCGAAGTGGATGGCCCCATCAATACATCAAAATTGGATATCTCGGACAATTGCAGATTCGATCCTCGTTCATTCAGCGTAAACGATAAACGAAACTGTTCGCCTACAGAAACCACATTGGGCCCCGACATGGTGAATTTCACGCTGTCGGCATCGGCAAAAAAGGCCGGAATAAGAAATAATAGTGTTACTATAAGTTTTTTAACCATTGTGCTTAATTATGCTTTGATTAAAATTCGGTGCAAAAGTAAGAAATATTCAACTACCAATCTTTGTCTGTTTGGCGCTGTTGCGCTTTTGCAGCCTGAGCTTTTTTTACTTTTTCCTGAATTTTTTCTTCATCGTTTTGCAGCGCCTGCAACAACCGTTCCGCGTTTTCTTTCGAAATCTTCTGTTGCTGAGGTTGTTGCTGCTGGTCTTGCTTTTTCTGATCTTGATTCTGCTTTTTCTGATCCTGGTTTTGTTGATCTTTATTTTGGTCTTTGTTCTGATCCTTATTTTGATCTTGCTGGTCTTTGTTTTGCTGCTGATCCTTGTTCTGATCCTGATTTTTGTCTTGATCTTTATTTTGGTCCTTATTCTGGTCTTGTTGCTGCTGTTGTTGTTCCTGCTGCTTTTTCAGGTTCATGGCATAAACCAGGTTGTACTTGCTCTCCAAGTCCTCCGGATTGTTGCGCAGCGCTTTTTTGTAGGCGTCAATACTCTCATCCAGCTTGTTTTGCATCATCATCGAATTGCCGAGATTGTGGAAGGCCCGGGCTTTCTCAATCTTGTCTTCACTTTTTTCTGCAATTTCTTCAAACTTGGCGGTTGCTTCTTCAAACTTCATTTGTTTGTACAAAGCATCACCTAAATTGAAGTTCCACTTCAGATCATCCGGACGTTTGTCCAAGGCTTTGCGGTAGGCTGTTTCTGCCTGGCTGAAAGCCGTGGTATCTATCTTACTCGTGTCTTGCAAGGCTTGCTCAAAGATCTCGTTTCCATGCCGAACAAACTTTCGTTCGTTTTGTCCCTGAGCACTCAATCCTAGCAGCAATATGAAAACTAAAAATCCGGTATGTATTATCAATTGTTTCTTCATTATCCAAATAATTTGATGTTTTTCAAATATTTGTTTTTCCGTTCTAAAATCAGGAAATCAAATAGAAGCATCAGGATGGCAAATCCCAAAAACCATTGAAACTGGTCTTCATAATCGGAATAAACCAGCGATTCCATTTCCGCTTCTTCCATTTTGTCTATTTCGTTGAATAGGGTATTCAGACCGACTTGTGCATTATTGGCACGAACATAGATCCCACTTCCGCCTGCCGCAATTTGTTGCAGCATTTCTTCATTCAGTTTGGTAATAACCACGTTGCCTTCCTTGTCTTTTCGGTAGTCACCTTGTCCGTTGCGGGAAACCGGAATGGGGCCTCCCTGCGGCAATCCCATACCAATGGTATGCACGACGATGCCATTTTCAGCGGCTGCTTTAGCTGCTCCAATCGCGTCATCTTCATGGTTTTCACCGTCGGTAATGATGATGATGGCTTTGTTGCCTTCAAACTGGGGACTGAAAGACACCTGGGCCAGCTCAATGGCTGCGCCAATGGCCGTTCCTTGCCGGGGAACAATGTCTGTACTAACTGAATTCAGAAACAATTTGGCTGATGGGTAGTCGGTAGTAATGGGCAATTGGGTATAAGCATCGCCGGCAAACACAATCAGCCCGATTTTATCATCATTCAGGTTTTCAATTAAACGCGAAATAGCCCGCTTGGCTCGTTCCAGTCGATTTGGCTGAATATCTTCGGCTAACATGGAGTTGGACACATCCAAACCAATAATCAACTCGACGCCTTCGCGTTTGATCGTTTTGAGTTTACTTCCAAATTGGGGGCGGGCAAGAGCTACAATCAGTGCGCTGATGGCCAACAGCCAAATAATGAACTTGATAACTGGTCGTGATTTGCTCACGTTGGGCATCAGTTGGCTGACTGTTTCTTTTTGTCCAAAACGTTCCAGTGCCTTTCGTCGGCTTCGGCGTGTAATAACAAAAAGCAGGATGAGCACCGGAATAATTGCCAGTGCGTATAAGTATTCTATCTGTGCAAATCTGAACATTTCCATAGTCTGCTCCATTAAGGAATGTTTCTAAATAAAGTTGTTTTTAAGAATAAGCCCAATAAGAGAATAACTCCGGCCAGCATCGCATACCGGCTAAATTCTTCATCTTTGCGGCTGTATTCTTTCACTTCCATTTTGGATTTCTCCAATTGATCAATTTCCTGATAAATCTGAACCAGCTTATCGTTGTTGGTAGCACGGAAATAGCGCCCATCTGTAATGTCAGCAATTTTTTGTAAGGTTTCCTCGTCAATCTTAACTTCCACATCGCGCATTTGCGTTCCGAAAGGAGTTTGCATCGGGTAGGGGGCTGTTCCGATGGTTCCAACGCCGACGGTGTATACACGTATGCCAAATGTTTTGGCCAGCTCTGCAGCTGTTTCCGGTGCAATTTCTCCGCGGTTATTTTCACCATCCGTTAGCAGAATGATGACTTTACTGATGGCGTCGCTTTCTTTCAGTCGTGCTACCGAGGTGGCCAGCCCGTTCCCGATGGCGGTTCCATCTTCGATCATCCCACTTTCAATGTCTTTGAAAAGGTTGATCAGCACGGCATGGTCAGTAGTTAGCGGACATTGCGTAAAACTTTCGCCCGAAAAAACAACCAGTCCCATTTTGTCATCGCGGCGGCCTGAGATAAACTCGGTGGCTACATTTTTTGCTGCTTCCAGGCGGTTGGGCTGAAAGTCGCGGGCCAGCATCGAACTGGAAATATCGAGGGCAATGACAATGTCAATTCCTTCGGTAGTCACATCCTGCCAGCTGTTAGACGATTGCGGGCGGGCCAAGGCCACGGTGAGCAATCCGATGCCTGCCAGTTGCAAAACAAAGGGCAAATGGCGCAGGTAATGTTTCCAGCTTCTTGATAAGCCTCGAAATCCTTTTAGGGTTGAATACCGGATGCTTGCTCCTGCTTTTCGGTACATGAAAACATACCATGCAATCATGGGGATCAGTACCAGCAGCAGGTAAAAAAACTCCGGATTTTTATAGCTTACTCCGTTCATTGTTTCTCCTTATTTAAACTCGACTTCTTCGCCTTCCCGTTCATCTTTCGGTTGGCTCTTTTTTTTGTCTTCCAGTTTGGTTTGATTCACAAAAAAGTATGCATTCATCAAGGTCAGGTTATGGTCATCCGGCAGTGGATGGTACTTGGCAAATTTCACAAGATCCGACAGACTGAGAATGTTTTTTAATTCTTCCAATGATTTGGGCGAAACCAAGTTTTTATGGTTCTCAAAAGCCCGAAGGGTTTCATCGGTAGTGTACTCCATGGCTTGAATACGGAAACGATCTTCAATGTAGGTTCGCAGCGTATCTGAAACCAAACTGTAATAGCTCTTAATCTCTTCGGTTTGCCACAATTTCTCTTCTTTGATCCGGTCCAATTCACGCAGGGCAACAATGTGCGCCGGTTCTTTAGGCTTTTCGGGCTTAGCAAAAATTGGTTTGTTTTTGCGTTTGCGCTCAATGTAGTAGAACAAGAAGAAAAGTAGGGCGCCAATCAGAATAACCCCCAAAATGTATGGCGAAACTTCTTTTAAGGTTACCGGAGCGCCGTAGGGGCTCTTGATGTCAACCGGCCCTTTGGTGGTGTCGATGGGCATGCTGTGTACAAAAAACTCGGCAGGCAATGTTTCAATGGTGTCGTACAACTCATCATATTTCAATAGGAAATAGAAGGGGGGAACCGCCTGCCGCCCACTGTCAAAAGAGGTTATCGTCAGGTTTTGGATGATTTTGATTTGATTTTCTGCATCCAGTTGAAACGTGTCCAGCGGTGATTGCTCAACGACTTCAACAGTTGTTGAAAGAGAATCACCGATCACCGGAAATTCAATGTTCACATTGTTGGGTTGATCCAATTCTATGCGCAGGTTAATCTGGTCACCAATCAAGATGTTGGTGGAATCGATCACGGCGCGTGCTTGTATTTTTTGTGCCTGAGCAATTGGAGCCTGAAATAAAAGCAGGGCCAATCCAATGCCAGTAATTTTTAGTCCTTTCATGCTGTTATGCTTTTAACCCTCGCTTTTTGAAAAGTGTCATCAACGATTTCACATAGTCTTCATTGGTATTGATGTCTGCATAATCCACTCCACATTTTTTGAAGGAGGTATCCAGCTCCTGACTGGTGTCGCGCCACCATTTAGCATAGGTGTCACGCACTTTTTTACTGCTGCTGTCTACCCAAATGTATTCGTTGGTTTCCGCATCTTTTAGCTTGATCATGCCAATCGGCGGCAATTGGGTTTCCCGCTCATCGTAAATGCGCAGGGCCACAATATCGTGTTTGTTGTTGGCAATGTTCAGTGCTTTGTCAAAGTCCGGCTCGTTATGCAGAAAGTCGGAAATAATGAAACTCGTGCATCGCTTCTTGATAGCGTTCGTCAGGTAGCGAATAGCTTCGGTAATGTTGGTCCCTTTGTTTTCCGGTTCAAAATCAATCAGCTCCCGGATAATTCGCAGAATATGCGATTTTCCTTTTTTGGGTGGAATAAACTTTTCAATTTTTTCAGAAAAGAAAATGACTCCAATTTTATCGTTGTTTTGAATGGCCGAAAATGAAAGGATAGCCGAAATTTCGGTAATGACATTTTTCTTAAACACATCCAGCGAGCCAAAATCACGCGATCCACTGACATCAATCAGCAGCATGACAGTTAGCTCACGCTCTTCCTCAAAAACTTTGATGTACGGTTTGTTGTAGCGGGCGGTCACGTTCCAGTCGATGCTTCGAATGTCGTCGCCAAACTGGTACTCGCGCACTTCGCTGAAAGCCATTCCACGCCCTTTAAACGCCGAGTGGTACTCGCCGGCAAAAATATTCCGGCTCAGCCCCCGTGTCTTAATTTCAATCTTCCGTACCTTTTTTAATAGCTCTGTATGTTCCATATTTACAAGTTTGTGAAAGTTCAAAGTTTAACGTTTCAAGTTGCCCAACTCGCAACCCATAACTCGTAACTCATAACTCGTTTTAGGGAACTTCAACCGTATTTAAAATATCCGTGATAATCTCTTCTGAGGTGATGTTGTTGGCTTCGGCTTCGTAGCTTAATCCAATTCGGTGGCGCATCACATCGTGACTAACGGCACGAACATCTTCCGGAACCACATAGCCACGGCGCTTAATGAAGGCATAAGCTTTGGCTGCTTGCGCTAGGCTGATACTGGCACGTGGCGAACCACCATACGAGATCATGTCGGCATATTTTTCAAGCTTGTATTCCTTGGGTTCGCGGGTCGCGAAAACAATATCGACAATGTATTTGCTGATTTTTTCATCCAGGTAAACGTCTTTCACGACGTCGCGGGCATTTAGAATATCTTGTGGCTGAAGAATGGTTGTTGCTTTCGGAAACTGCTTCAGCAGGTTTTGCTGAATAATCATTCTTTCCTCTTCTTTCTTAGGGTAGTTGATCACCACTTTCAGCATGAAACGGTCAACCTGGGCTTCTGGCAGCGGGTAGGTTCCTTCTTGCTCAATTGGGTTTTGGGTGGCCATCACCAAAAATGGTTCCTGCAATTTGAAGGTCGCATCGCCAATGGTAATCTGGCGTTCTTGCATCGCTTCGAGCAGGGCTGATTGTACTTTCGCCGGTGCCCGGTTGATCTCATCAGCCAATACAAAATTGGTAAAAATCGGGCCTTTCTTAATGATAAATTCTTCGTTTTTCTGACTGTAAATCATTGTACCCAATAAGTCGGCAGGTAATAAGTCGGGGGTGAACTGGATACGGGCAAAATCGGCATTAATGGTTTGCGACAGCGTATTAATGGCCAACGTTTTTGCCAATCCCGGCACCCCTTCCAGAAGAATGTGACCACCGGAAAGTAATCCGATTAATAAACTTTCTACCAAATGTTTTTGGCCAACAATGACCTTGTTCATCTCCATACTGATCAAATCCACAAAAGAGCTTTCTTTCTGGATTCGTTCATTCAATTCACGAATATCAACTGCTTGATCCATATTTAAATTATTTGTTTCGATTTTGGTTGACGAAAATAGTTTAATGATCTCCTAAAAAGGATGTAACTTTGTTAAAAATTGTTAAGTTAACTTCCCTCTGGAAGAGCTGTAAAATTAATAATTTCAGACTTCCATTCAGCCTTTTAACTTATCTTTTTTACATTTGCGTAAAATGCTATGTTTTGAAACAACGATATTTTATAGAGTTAGCCTATAATGGAACCCGTTTCCATGGTTGGCAGGTTCAACCCAATGCCAAAAGTGTGCAGGAATCGCTTGAAAAAGCACTCAGTACCATTTGTCGCGAAGCGATTGCGGTAACCGGAGCAGGCCGTACCGATACCGGAGTGCACGCCAGTTACTTTGTGGCGCATTTCGAGTCGGAAAAGACGGCGCTTGACCATCCGGACTTCACCTACAAAATGAACAGTTTTTTAGGTCCTGACCTGGTGATTTTTCGAATCAGCAAAGTTGGGCCGCAAGCGCATGCCCGCTTCGATGCCACCTCACGGACTTATCATTATTTCATCAATCAGCGGAAAGATCCTTTTGCCCGGGAAACATCCTGGTATTTTTCCCGTCCACTCGATGTGCACCAAATGAATGTCGCTTGTGCGGTTTTGTTTGACTACATCGATTTCACAAGTTTTAGTAAGCTACACACCGATGTAAAAACCAACAATTGCCAAATTTATTATGCGCGGTGGATTGAAAAAGAACACCAGCTGATATTTACCATTAAAGCCGACCGCTTTTTGCGCAATATGGTGCGAGCCATTGTGGGAACGATGATTGAAGTGGGGCAGGGGAAGATCGATATTCCTGGATTCCGACAAATTATAGAAGCCAAGGATAGGGGGCTAGCCGGCGCTTCAGCACCACCCGAGGGCTTATTTTTGGCCAATATTGCTTATCCTGAGTCGGTTTTTCAGCCCATGGGAGATTAAGCGATATCAGATGAATTTGTCAGGCCTGCAACTTATTCGCACTTTTTTAAAGAAGGATAAAGCGTCAGTGTAAGATCTCCCGACTTTCGAGAGAGGGGGGCACGTTTAGCGCAAGATTATTTGCAGGGAAATGGCACTTTAATGAATATGCTCTTGTTTGTAAAGCGATATCCGCCGGGTAATTTCCCTTGAAAAGACCCTGCTTAGTTTCAATTTTTAAGTTGAGATATAAATTTCTGAGAATTTAGCAGCATATTCCTGTATTTAGGCTCCGGTTTGATTGAAAACCTGACAATTTATATTGTTTTTATGATCTGGGCTGCTAATTTTGGACTTCGAAAAAAAAACTAATAAATCAATATTATGCAGAAGCATTTATTATTAGGAGTTGAAGCGATAGGGCAAGGAGCTATAGATGGCGGAATGTCAGGGGTTTATGCGTATCCGGGAACACCTTCAACCGAAATCACAGAATATATCCAAGACAATAAGTTGGCCATTGAACGTAAGTTACATAGCAAATGGTCGGCGAATGAAAAAACGGCTTACGAAACAGCATTGGGGATGAGCTATGCCGGAAAACGGACCATGGCTTGCATGAAACATGTGGGCTTGAATGTAGCTGCCGACGCGTTCATTAATTCAGCTATTACTGGTGTTAATGGCGGTTTTGTGTTGACTGTTGCTGACGACCCATCGATGCATTCATCACAAAACGAACAGGATTCGCGCTATTATGGAAAGTTTGCCATGATTCCGATTTTGGAGCCATCCAACCAACAGGAAGCTTATGATATGGCACGTGAAGGCTTTGCACTTTCCGAGCAAACCGGGGTTCCGGTAATGCTACGTATTACGACTCGTCTGGCGCATTCAAGGGCAGGGGTAGATTTGAAACCGGTTTTGGATGAAAATCAGCAAAGCATGCCTGAGGATTCCAAACAATTTGTGCTGTTGCCGGGCATTGCTCGTCGTCGGTACAAATCGTTGCTGGAAAAGCAGGATGCTTTTGTTAAGCTATCAGAAGAATCAACATACAATCACTACATTGAGGGCGAAGAAAAAAGCCTTGGCATTATTTGCTGCGGAATTGCTTACAACTACCTGATGGAGAATTACCAGGATGATGATTGCCCTTATCCGGTGTTGAAAGTTTCGCAATATCCACTTCCTGAAAAACAATTGAGAAAGATGGAAGCTGAGTGCGATGAAATTTTGGTATTGGAAGAAGGTTATCCGTTGGTGGAAGAACATTTGAAAGGTTATTTTGGCGGTGGAACCCTGATCAAAGGGCGTTTGGATGGTAGTTTGCCACGCGATGGGGAGCTGAATCCGGATTTGGTGGGTAAAGCACTCGGAAAAGAAATATACCAGGGAATTCCGATTCCTCCGGTGGTTGCCAATCGTCCGCCAGCTTTGTGCCACGGATGTGGTCACCAAGATGCCTATGAAGCGATGAACGAAGTGCTGGCCGATTATGGCAAAGGGCGCGTTTTTTCCGACATTGGCTGTTATACTTTGGGAGCCTTGCCTCCTTACGAAACGATCAACTCATGTGTGGATATGGGCGCATCCATAACCATGGCGAAGGGCGCATCT
The DNA here is from genome assembly GCF_052677165.1 of Sunxiuqinia sp. sy24. Taxonomy (NCBI): domain Bacteria; kingdom Pseudomonadati; phylum Bacteroidota; class Bacteroidia; order Marinilabiliales; family Prolixibacteraceae; genus Sunxiuqinia; species Sunxiuqinia sp. sy24. The sequence goes on along the minus strand of NZ_JBQYLH010000004.1, from coordinate 54,522 downwards.
GACGCTGGGTTGGTGCCTTCTGTTGCTGTTATTGGAGACTCTACTTTTGCCCACTCAGGCATTACTGGCTTGCTCGATGCCGTAAATGAAAAATCAAATATAACCATAGTTATTTCCGACAATGAGTCGGTGTCGATGACTGGAGGACAGGATTCATCGGCCCTCGGGAAAATTGAAAGCATTTGCGAAGGTCTCGGGGTTGATCCGGCACATATCCGAGTGATTGTACCGTTGAAAAAGAATCATCCCGAGTTGGTCAAACTGTTTCGCGAAGAACTGGAATACGACGGAGTATCGGTCATTATTCCGCGCCGCGAGTGTATTCAGCGTGCCAGCCGTCGCAAGAGAAATCAAAGTCGTCATGCCAACCATTAAAAACTGAAATACATGAAATCAAATATTATATTAGCCGGGGTAGGCGGACAGGGAATTTTGTCGATTGCCGCCGCTTTGGGGACAGCAGCTCTTGAAAATAACTTACACATCAAACAGGCCGAAACGCATGGGATGAGCCAGCGTGGAGGAGCCGTCGTTTCGCATATGCGCATTTCGGATACGCCAATTGCTTCTGATTTAATTCAGATGGGAACAGCCGATTTGATTCTTTCGGTTGAACCGATGGAGGCCTTGCGCTATTTGCCGTTCCTGTCAGAACGAGGTTACTTGGTGACCAATACGACTCCTTTCATCAACATTCCCAATTATCCGAAATATGAAAAGGTGATGGAAGAAGTTCACGGTCTGCCACGTTTTGTAGCCATCGATGCGGATGGAATAGCCAAAGAAGCCGGCAACGCACGTGTGTCGAACATGGTAATGCTGGGAGCTGCCAGTCCGTTCATAGACATCGACTTTGCCAAACTGGAAGACGGTATTCGGGAAGTTTTTGCTCGCAAGGGAGAACAAATCGTTGAAGTCAACCTGAAAGCGATTCGCGCAGGACGCCAGTTTGCAGAAGAAAATAAGTAGTTGAAAATTCAGCTTAAAATCATAAACAAAGGTTCAATCTGTCGGGTTGAGCCTTTGTTTTTATAGGCTTTATATGTTACTTTGATAGCTTCATATTAAAAATTACTACTCAAAACAATACAATTATGAACCAATTCATTTTAAGTGGTTTGGCGACCCTTTCAGCCCTTGCTGCATGTCAGCCTGCAAAGCAGGCCCGTGAGGATAAAAAACCTGCCAAACCAAATATCGTTTACATTCTGGCTGATGATTTGGGCTATGGCGATTTAAGTTGTTTCGGACAGCAGAAGTTTCAAACTCCAAATATCGACCGGCTGGCCAGTCAGGGAATGCTTTTTACCCAGCACTATGCGGGAACAACGGTCTGTGCACCCTCTCGGTCTTCGCTATTGACTGGGCTGGATACCGGACATACGGCAATCCGTGGCAACCGGGAAGTTAAGCCGGAAGGGCAGTTTCCGATTCCTGAAAGCACCTATACTTTGGCCGAAATGTTACAGGAGGCCGGGTATACTACCGGAGCTTTTGGTAAGTGGGGCTTGGGAGCTCCCGGCACTGAAGGCGATCCAAATATGCAAGGATTTGATGTCTTCTTTGGTTATAACTGTCAAATGCTGGGACATAACTATTATCCTTATCATTTGTGGAGTAACCAGGAGAAGGTCGTCTTGGAAGAAAATGCCGGACAAGCAACAGGCGTTTATGCCCCCAATCTGATTCATGAGCATGCGATGCGTTTTCTGGAAGACAACAAGGAGAAGCCATTTTTTATGTATTATCCTTCCATCGTTCCACATGCCGAGCTGTTTGCGCCTGAAGAATACATCGCAAAATTCAGAGGGAAATTTGATCCGGAGCGGAACTATAAGGGAGTTGATGAAGGACCCGGTTTCAGGAAAGGGGGCTATGGATCTCAGCCTGAGACGCATGCTGCTTTTGCCGCTATGGTGACTTTACTCGACGATCAGGTAGGTGAAATTGTGGCAAAACTCGAAGAGCTGGGCTTAGCTGATAATACGCTGGTGATCTTCACTTCCGATAATGGTCCGCATAAAGAAGGAGGGGCAGATCCTGACTATTTTGAAAGCAATGGCCCTTTAAAGGGATATAAGCGCGATTTGTATGAAGGCGGTATTCGCGTTCCGATGGTAGCTAGCTGGCCAGGGAAAATTCAAGCGGGCAGTCAATCAGACCATATCTCTGCTTTTTGGGATATGATGCCTACTTTTGCTGAATTAGCGGGGAAAGAGGCTCCGGAAGACATTCAGGGGATTTCTTTCCTTCCAACCTTGCTTGGTAAAGGTGATCAAAAGGAACACGATCATCTGTATTGGGAGTTTCATGAAAGGGGCGGACGACAAGCTATTCGTAAAGGCAACTGGAAATATGTGACTTACCAGGTGTTCAATGCCGAAAAGCAAACAACCGAACTGTATGATTTAACAAAGGATTTGGGCGAAGAGAACAATGTAGCCGATCAGCACCCTGAAATCGTGGCTGAGATGCAAGCTATTCTGGAGGATGCACGCATTCCTTCGGAACCCTTTCCATTTGGTAAAAACTAGTTAAAGGACAGCGAGTTCGTTTTCAAGTTTCTTTTAAATAGAAAATTGATACCAAAAAATAGAGACAAAGAGCGGTGGTTAGCAGCCGCTCTTTGTTTTCATCCGGCTATATGCAAACGAAATTGAATAAAGAATTGAATGATGATGAATAACAAACGACGTAAGACCTTTCGAAACTTGTTAATGGCAGTGTTGGTTGTTATTTTTCTGGCGCTGGTGGTTTCCTTAACCAAGCTGATTCCTGAAAATCCGCTTGCTGAATACCGCTTGGTTCTGGGCCTTAGCTTTGTTGTTGTTGCTGCCCTGGCACGTAAAATATGCTCTAGCTGCCAGGAAGAAAGCTCGCAAGAGCAGTGATTTCGCTCATGGGTAGGTCCTAGTAGCTCATGACAACAATTTCAGATGAGGGGTATTCATCACCCAAAACTTCCTGTAAATATTTGGTCTCCCCTGTTCTCATCCATGAGCCAGCCAACTTTCCGACATCCAGTATGGGGCCCCATCTAAAACAAATTCCTTTTAAATACGGTATAAAGTACATGTAAGAAGAAATGCAACCTTTAATACTTGTCTTATGCCTATTTTTATGGATCGTCACGATGTATCGGATCAGGTAACTGCCGAAGCTGTTGCTCGCCTGCATCAGCAGGATTTAGAAATTCAGACCCAGTTTGCTTGCCGGGCACTAACCTATTGGTTTGATGAACACCGGAAAATGGCTTTTTGCCTGATTGAAGCGCCTTCAGAACAACACATTATTGATATGCACAATGAAGCGCATGGCGATATTCCCAATCAAATTATTGAGGTTGATACCGATGTGGTGGAGTCGTTTCTTGGTCGGATTAAAGACCCGGAGCAATTGCCGGATTTTGAGCTGAATATAATAGCCGATCCCGCATTTCGGGCGATTATGGTAACCGGATTTGATGAAACATTCATGGATGATAGCAGGTGGAGTCATGAAGAAAAGGGCCCCGCAAGCTGTTTGCACTCGCTTGAAGATATTTTTAGCCGCTTTGATGGTAGTATTGCCCGACAAAAGAGAAATCGCTTTGTCGTTTCCTTTGAGTCTGTTTCGCAGGCGGTTTGGTGCGCTATTGAAGTGCAAAGCCAGTTTGAAGCGTGGAGTGATACCGCTCATTGCGCAAAAGCAAGGTTAAAAACCGGGATCAGTGTGGGTGTGCCGGTAACTGAAGATAAAAGCTTTTTTGAAGAGGCCATCCAGGCTGCCGAGCGGATGTTTTATATTTCGAACACCAAAATTGTGGTTGCGCATGAAGTTAAAAAACTGTACCGAAGCGAAAATTTGAATGTTCCGGTTGATGTCGATCTGTTTGTGGTGTTGAGTTCGATGGATGAAAAGTTTTTAGATCAGTTAATGAACTACATCGAGGAAACCTGGCAAAACCAGGATCTGCATGTCGATGATCTTGGAAAACATTTGGGCTATAGCCGGTCGCAATTGTACCGCCGCATGGTTTCATTGACAGGCATGTCGCCCAATAATTTCATCAGGGAGTACCGCTTAAACAAGGCGCTGAGTCTGATCAACCAGCAAAGCGGAAATATCTCCGAAATCGCTTACGAAACCGGCTTCAATAGCCCGTCCTATTTTGCGAAGTGTTTTCATAAAAAATATGGCTTATCGCCATCCGACTACCAGCATCAACTGGTCGGTTAAAACGCAACTCATTTACAAGAGCAATAAAAGACCTAAATGTATTTATATTTGGGTTAAATGTGTTAGTTCGCTGCCATCAAGCAGTTGTACCTTTGAATAAACAGGCATGATTTCCTATTTGCACACTTTGTTCTGAGGACAGTGACTTCTAGGCTCGACTTCAATCAAAGCCAATATGGCGATCTAAATATCAATCCAAAAGAATAAGTATTATGAGTAAAAGTTTATTTGAACGATTAGGTGGCACCGAAGGGATTACACAGATTGTTGATGATGCCGTTGAAGCACATATGCACAACCCAGCTATTTCTGCCCGGTTTCGTCCTTACCTGGAAACACCCGGAAAACTGGATGAGATAAAGAATCACAGTGTTCACTTTTTTAGCGAAGGGAGTGGGGGACCAGTAAAATACAGTGGCCGCGATATGTCAACAACGCATCGGGGAATGAATATTAGTCCTGCGGAATATATGCATACGATGGATGATATTGTTGATGTACTAAAGAAGCATAAGATTGATGAGGAAACTCAAAAAGATGTACTATCTATTTTATGGTCATTGAAAGACATGATCATTGCCCAATAAGCTTTTAACTTCACGGATTTAAGGCTGGTTGACGGCTTGGTGAACTTCTGAATCTACTTGAAAAGAAAGTGAATATTTCGTTTGATCGAACAGCAGTTAATTAATTTTAAAAGAAATAGAATATGTTACGTCATGTCAATGATTTAGAATCGGCCTTAATTGATGAATTTACGGCCGGAATCAGGGGTGAAGTTATACATCCTGAGGACTCTTCTTACGAGGAAACACGCAAGGTTTTTAACGGAATGATTGATAAGCATCCCGGTCTTTTTGTAAAATGTGTGGATGTTGCCGATGTGATATATTCGGTTAACTTTTGCCGGGAGAACCAATTGTTGGTCTCTGTGAGAGGTGGGGGTCACAATGCAGGTGGCTTGGGCTTGTGCGATGATGGATTGGTAATTGATCTATCCGGAATAAAGTATGTGCGGGTTAATGTTGAGGACAATACTGTTCGTGTAGGAGGTGGAAACCTGTGGGGTGAAGTCGATCATGCCACCCATCCGTTCGGATTGGCTGTTCCTGCCGGAATTATCTCAACAACGGGCGTTGGAGGCCTTACCCTTGGGGGTGGCGTTGGTCATCTGTCGCGAAAGTACGGACTCACGATTGATAACCTGCTGGAAGCCGATATGGTGTTGGCCGATGGCTCATTCGTAACGGTGAATGCACATCAGCACGAAGACCTGTTCTGGGCTATTCGTGGCGGTGGTGGTAACTTCGGAATTGTCACCTCATTTCTATTTCAGGGGCATCCGGTAAAAACGGTTTTTGGAGGTCCCACCTTGTGGCCTATTGAAAAGACCGAAGAGATTATGACTTGGTATCATGAGTTTATTCATTCAGCTCCTGATGAGCTCAATGGTTTTGTTGCAACGATGATCATTCCCGGGCCTCCATTCCCCGACCATTTGCATGGAAAACAATTCTGTGGCATCGTGTGGTGCTATGTTGGCGATATGAACAAGGCGAAAGCCATGTTTGAACCTGTTTTGGCCATGAATCCTCTTTTTGAGCATCTGGGGGAAATGCCGTACCCAGCCATTCAGACCATGTTTGATGGTTTGCTACCTTCCGGCATGCAATGGTATTGGCGGGCCGATTTCTTTGATGAGCTGGGGCCGGAGCTGAGAAGTCAGCACCTGAAATTTGGTTCTCACATTCCAACTCCTTTATCCCAAATGCATATGTATCCAATTAGCGGTGTTGCCGCCCGGGTGGGTAAGGACGCCACCCCCTGGGCTTATCGAAATGCCAAATATGCCGGCGTTATTGTCGGTATTGAGACCAATCCGGCCAATAACGACACCATTATCAAATGGTGTAAAGATTACTGGGAAGCCTTGCACCCGTACTCCCTGGGAGGCGCGTATTCGAACTTTATGATGGATGAAGGGCAGGAACGTGTAAAGGCAAGCTACCGTTACAATTATGACCGGCTGGCAAAGATCAAAAAGAAATACGACCCAACGAATTTTTTCCGGGTTAACCAGAATATTCAGCCAGCCAGCTAAGGTGTTGTAATTACTCCTGTGTTAGCGGCATTCCAATTGACTGGAGTCTGTGTCGCTTCATTCGATCATAATTTTTTTAGACCTTTCAATTAAGTCTTCCAGGTCATTCTCTTCTTTAATAGATTGTTTGCCAACATTTAAAGTCATCTTTACATGTTTTACAATAGCCTTTTTATAATTTTCTTTTGTAGCAAATTCATGAATAATCAGTAAAACTTCCATTAGTCTGATTATCACAGCTGTGCTTCCTGCCGAAAACTGTCGAATCTGATTGAACGAAGCATCTAAAACACCTTCGAAATCGATGGTATCTGCAATTATCCTTAGTTCTTTTTTATCGTCAATCCGGTATTTTGAAGGAAATTTTGCCTGAGCAAGGTAACACACTGTTGCTGTTAAATTATCGATACAGGTTATTGCTGTATAAGGGTCATTAATTCCGGGTGAAAGCGCCCGTGATGCAATCTCAACCATTTGATGGATCGAGAATTCAAGGTCTTGTTGGGAATTTTTTGTTTTCCCAATTACAAATTGGAACAGAATTTTTGCTACTTCTTCTTTTTCCATTTTTTCATTGGTGTACAATTTTCCAATCTCAATACCTTCAACCAGATAGTCTCCTGGCCGGTAATTTAATTCAAATAATGCCTCTGAATTTGTCATCATCTTCAACAATGATTCGCCGTCGATATATTGAAGGTAACCGCTTTGGGGGCATTTCACAGAAATTATATTCGAATATTTCGATAGAACGGCATCAACATTTAAAACCTTTTCAGCATCGGTGTCATCACCCATTTTATCGGGGAATAATAGTTTGACTTGTTTTGAAATGGAAATGGAAACATCTGAGATGACTTTGTCAGCCTGAATGCTTACAGCAATTTGATGGATAAAAACAATAAGAAGAATAATATTGGCAATTGCGGCAATAATCGCCACCAAAATGGAAAGAGACGGTATGAAGGTATAATCGCTGTTTTGATGGATGGAATTTAAAACAATAAGGCAATACAAATAAGTTGAAATATACGAGCCCAGTACAATTTGATTAAGCCTTACATACATAAAGTTTCTAATCAGTCTGGGGCCTAATTGAGACGAAGCCAGGGTTAATGCTACAAGTGTAACCGAAAAAACAGTCCCTGCAACACCAATCATGGCACCTGATATAGTCGATAATATACTACGGGCTGAATCGATACTATTTACAAAAAAGAAGCGTCCCAAGCCAGTTCGGGAGAACTTCGCGATTTGGTCGGTATAAACAAATCCAATTGCCAGCAGGATTGAAAGAAGAATTATCAGGATAGGGACAAACCAGAAAGTGTTCTTCAATTCATTCCAGAAAAAAAGTAGTTTTTTCATAAAATTCTATCGCTCATAATTGTATCTATATAACCCACTATATTACAAATTAAAATTAAGACTTGAGTGTCTCCTCGTATTTAGCTCGAATAGCGTTTTTAGCGAATCATTTTTGCCTTCCATTGATTGATTTGATCCGAAATTTCACCTATCGTTTGCTTCAGATTCTTCTTTGTTTTTTCTTTCGTTTATTATCTCTGCTCTTGTGAGAGTTTGATTAACTCTCGATATATTACTTCATTACTGTTTAGCCTACCATCGTAAATAGCGTTTACGTACATGGCGACGTTGCGGTTTTTCATTTAACGCCACTAAATTTAATTTCCTTAACCAAGTTTCCGATAATTACATCTACTCAAAAGCCAGCGCGCAATGAACGATATGGTGTGTGCCCAGCATGAGCATGTGCACACACTACTGAAAGGTTTTGAAAAAATAGTTGGAATGCAAATTTTAAGTGGCAGGAAGTAAACTGTCGTGCGAAATTATTTCAGAGGGTTCAACCCACGAAACGAAAGAGAGGAGCAAATTGCGTACGTAGGGTAGTGGGAGAGGCTCTCTCTGCTGGTGTTTGCGAGTGGGGCGGGCTGCGCGCTTGGCAGCTGGCATTTCTATTTCACGTGCTTAATATTCAGCTTTAAATGTGCTCTTTCATTTGTTCCTTTTAAATTCCTAATGCATTTGAAACTGTGGATAGAAGTTCTATTGCTGGTGAGTCTGAAAAGCAGTCTTTGCAACTAGAATACATCATCATACAGTCTATAAAATCTGTCAGCATATGGAATAAAAGTCCTATCCCAATTATGTTGAACGGTTTGCGAAAAAAGAGCAGTACCACATACACTATCATAGCATAGTACGTATGCAAAAAGTGAAAATTTATGCTACATCTATTTGCTTGAAAAATTGGCGTGGCAAGCAAATGGTCTAAATCAACCAACATTGTAGCAAGCAATATCAAATAGACTTTCTTCCAATCTTTTCTGAAAAATACGTATGCGATAAAAAATGGAAATCCTAAATGTAAAAAGTAGTGTATAAATGTCTGCATGTTTTATTCTTAATTAAACCCCTTTTGGGTTGTTACTTCGCTTGCTGCCAACGGTTGGTACTATGAATAGTAGCCAATTGCGAGTTGTTTCCCTGTCATGTTACACCGAACTTAATGCGGGCTACAAACCTTGAATTTACTGCCGAACCCGCAATGTAATTTACAATTTGTGTGCCCTCAGTGCACACTACTGAAAGCTCTGGGAAAATGTTGAAAATACAAATTTTCGGTGTTAAATGGTCGTGTGATGCATGAAATTATTCCAGAGGGTTTACCCTGTGGAATCTGAGTTTTCATTCCATAGGGTGTAAGTCCCATACGGGGGGGGTAACGCCTCGAACCGTTAGCAAGTGTCAAGCTGGTTTACCGTGCCCCATGCAGTGAAGGTTATTTGTGATTGATTAATGAGCAAATACCACAACAAACCCCAGTACTGACGAACAGTGAATGAATGTAGTTTTCGCAGAAAACCAATGATTCGGTGGATCATTGATGAGAGAAGAGTAAAGCGGTTGATATGAGGCTATGAGGTCGGATAAGCAAGCACAGGACCGACTGTTAAGAATTTGTCCGGTGGACAAATTAAAGGAGGAGCCAGCTTGCAGGGATGGGAACGGAAAAGGAAAAACCTGATCCGATTGGGGTTGGACAGGGACAAGCCTATCAATGGAGCCGGTCGAGAATGGGTGGTTGGCGTATTGCTCAAAGCCCGATTCTGGGGACTACAATTACAATTGATCGATTGAAAAAGCGGGGTTACATTCCTTTACAGGAATTCTATAATCAAATTAAACCAAGTACGGTTTTATTTCCTATGACTTAACGAACCGCCGTATATGTGCCTGAGATTTAAATGTCCGGTGGACATTTAAGGTGAAAGGGAGGAGCGGAGCTCGCGTACGCTGGGTGGTGTGAAAGCCTCTCCCTGCTAGTGTATGCTAGCGGGGCGGGCTATTCGATTACCAACTGTTATTGTTCTATCTCTATTATTGGTTCCTTATTTAAATATCCAAGTGATTGTAGAAACTTGTTGGCTTCAGAAACTGTTTTCTTATAATATTCGAAATTCTGATAATTAAAAAATCCGTGCCCCTGATTTTCATATAAGTAAAGCTCACATCTACTTTTAACTTTCTCCATTATTTTTTGATAATATTTAGCAGTTTCTACTGGTATTAGATTATCATTTGTTCCCAAAAATATTATTGTTGGTGGTGCTCCACTTTTTATATTGTGAAGAGGCGAAAAGCTTTTGTAGTCATCACCAATTCTATCATAGCCATAGCCACCTGCCCCATTATCAATAACAGGATTAAAAAGCACCAAGGCATTAGGAATACAGCTTGCCGACATATTATCGGTTTTTTCATTGTAATCATTTATTAATGCTGTAGCTGCTGCCAGATGTCCTCCTGCAGAACCACCAGATGCAACAATCTTTGAAGTATCAATATGGAATTCGTCTGCTGCTTCTCTAATAAACCGTATAGCTGATTTGGCATCTTTTAAAGACTCAAACGGTGTGGTTTCCTGTCGAATTTTTACTCTGTAATCAACAAGAAAACAAACCATTCCTCTTTTAGAGAAATATTTTGCGTGTGGTTCAAATTGTTTGATATTGCCCCCTATCCAGCCACCTCCAAAAAAGAAAACTATCGCTGGATATTTGTTCTCAGCGCTAATAGCTTCAGGATAATGTACTTCCATAAATAATTTAGTCGAATTAATTTGCTTATATAATATTTGTTCTTGAGAATAGCCAAACGAATAAGCAATTAGCGTAATCAATAAGGTCAAAATATGGTTTTTATACATCATGTCTGTTTTTTTTTATAGTTGGTAACGGTTTGGCTATGGTGCGTTTGGTATTTTGAAATATCTACCTATCAATCCCTTCATTTTCAAATTTAGTCCTATCGACCAAATGACCTATATTGTTTGTGTGTGCCCAGCATGAGCATGTGCACACACTACTGAAAGCTCTGAAAAAATGATTAAAATACAAATTTTTAGTGTTAAATGGTCGTGTGATGCATGAAATTACTCCAGAGGGTTTACCCTGTGGAATCTGAGTTTTCATTCCATAGGGTGTAAGTCCCATACGGGCGGGGGGTAACGCCTCGAACCGTTAGCAAGTGTCAAGCTGGTTTACCGTGACCCATGCAGTGAAGGTTATTTGTGATTGATTAATGAGCAAATACCACAACAAACCCCGGTGCTGACGAACAGTGAATGAATGTAGTTTTCGTAGAAAACCAATGATTCGGTGGATCATTGATGAGAGAAGAGTAAAGCGGTTGATATGAGGCTATGAGGTCGGATAAGCAAGCACAGGACCGACTGTTAAGAATTTGTCCGGTGGACAAATTTAAGGAGGAGCCAGCTTGCAGGGATGGGAACGGAAAAGGAAAAACCTGATCCGATTGGGGTTGGACAGGGACAAGCCTATCAATGGAGCCGGTCGAGAATGGGTGGTTGGCGTATTGCTCAAAGCCCGATTCTGGGGACTACAGTTACAATTGATCGATTGAAAAAGCGGGGTTACATTCTTTTACAGGAACGCTACAATCAAATTAAACCTAGTACGATTTTGTTTCCGATGACTTAACGAACCGCCGTATATGTGCCTGAGATTTAAATGTCCGGTGGATATTTAAGGTGAAAGGGAGGAGCGGAGCTCGCGTACGCTGGGTGGTGTCGTTAGTTTGTACTCAGAGGAGTTCAAAGATAAAATTAATCGTGATCGATACCTTTGAAAAAAAGCTTCATCTGCTGCGCTAACTTTGCGGTGGTGTTAGATAAAATCTAACTCTCATGTTAAGGACAGCAGCTTTATTGAGTAAAAGCCAGAGAGTATTTAGGGCAGAACCCATTATCACGATGTTAGCCACTCAATGCGGAGCATAAATCAAAATGTTTATGCAAGTATATGGAATTGATTTATCAATGGAAAAGTTTGATGTTAACTTTATCGGACTCAATGGAAAAGCAAAGAACAAACAAGTGAATATTAGTTTGGGTGCAATTTCCAAATTTTTAATGACCCTTCCCGACGACTGCGTTTTGTGTGCTGAGCATACAGGCGTTTATGGAGAGATGTTGATTTATCTATGTACCCTGATGAATATTCGGATTGCACTTGTTTCAGGCTATACGATTAAGCATAGTTTTGGAATGGTCAAAGGCGAATCAGATCCGATTGATTCTCGGAGAATTCGCGAATATGGGGAGTGATTTACTCATAAACTAACCTTCGTCACAGCTGATGATGAAAGCATGTCAGAACTTCAACAATTGTATGCTTTACGCGCACAATTAGTAAAGGAACGGAAGGGACTACAGACGACTGAAAAAGGTCATTTTCATCGACCACATCAAAGCATTCATGCCCATCGACATATTTGGACAATGTTGGATGTTTTAGACGAGGAAATCAAAGTGATTGAACAGGAAATCGAGATTATTATACAATCGGACGATCGCATGAGGGAAAACTATGAGTTGGCCCGAAGTGTAAAAGGAGTCGGTCTAGTGATCGCCACTGACCTTTTGATCAAAACAGGGAATTTTGAGCAAATCGATACGGCACGCAAAGCTTCTTCTTATGCCGGGGTTTGTCCTTTCCCTCAATCTTCAGGCAAGATGGTTGCTAAGAGTAAAACCAGCCCATTTGCCGACAAGAAGTTAAAATCCTTATTTTTTATGGGGGCGAAGTCAGCAGTCCAACACAACAAAGAGTATCAATTGTATTTTCGAAAGAAGATGCTTAAAGGAAAGCCCTATTATTTGATAATGAATAATATTTCGAATAAGCTATTACGGACAATCTACAGCGTTGTAAAGAATAAAACACCTTATAAGCAAGACTATATCTGTTTGGATCCCAGAGAAAGAAATAATAAGAACAGCTTCTCAGAAAAAGTGGCTTGAAAATTTGGTTTTATATTAGAGTATATGAGAGGCGCACTGGCGGACTATTAGTCCGTCAGCCGTCTACTCGATTGTACGCTGGCCTGTTTTAGTCATAACTAATCTGTTCATTTATGCACTGTTGCTCTATCCGTGCGTTGGAGCGAGACGGGCTTGAAGGCTCTTGCCGCAAGTTTGGCGTGTGGGTTGGCTTGCAGCGTTTGTGGCATGTGCCTGAGAGCGAAGGGATGGTTGTGGAAGTGGACTGAAACATACTCTCAACTACTTGCCATTTGTGCGTTCGTTATTTGTTTCTAATTCTCTTTTTAATAAAATTATCCAAAGATTTGTTCTCATATTGAAAAGTTTTTATCGTTTCATTTATGACTCGTTTATTCATCATTTTATATACAAATGATTCCAAATAGTTTTCAAGGTGTTTTTGGGTTTTCCACTGATACATCCCTTGCCAATGGCCATTTTTTTTATTTACTGCGTACATTTTGGTTTGAAAGCCCGGAAAGCCGGTGATTAGCAACATGGGGATTATTGAAGCAAACCTGTTTGCATTGTGTGATAATCGGGCAAACTTGAACCGAACGATAAATGTGACAGCTTGTTCAATTTCTTTAACAGGATAATCAGTAATATGCCTAAAAATTTTGAATTCCTGACCATCCTCCATTTTTACTGTATCCTTAAGGTAATGTTTTGACAACCTTAATTTCCCGATCAATAATCTGCCAATTGAAATGAACAGGCATATGGGAGGGCTTTTTCTGAATTTAGTTTCCATTATCTTAATATTTGTTTTGACTTTTTAATTCCGGTCATATAAACAGCTTTTTCCTTATGCCCTAAAACCTTGCTTTTAGAAATTTTGAAACCATTATTAATCAATAAGTTTTCAATTCTTTCTTTTGGTGTTTTTTCTTTTACCGATTCTTTAGATGGTTTCCCAAATGCTTTTAGATATCGCATTGCAAGTGATATTCTGTTGAAGAATCTCATTTGATCCATGGCAAATGAGGTAATAATGATTTGCCCTCCGTTCTTTAGCACTCGGCAACTCTCCTTAATGACCTTTTCCGGGTCTTCAATGACGTGGATAAGATTTGCCATAAATACCGTGTCAAAACTTTCTTTTTCGAAATGTAAATCTAACGCATTTGCCTGCATGAAAGTAATATGATCAAGATCTCCCCTTTTTTGGTTAGCTGCCTTAATCATTTCTTCAGAAAAATCTGTTGCTGTAATTTCTTCTGAAATCTGTTGTAAGGTTTCGGTATATAATCCGGTCCCACATCCCAGTTCCAACACATTTCCCAGGTTTTGCTCTTTTGATAATTCGTCCATGGTTAAAGAAATTACTTCTTTACCGGCCACAAAACTTTGTTTTTCTTCAAAATCGGAGGAAAACTGACTCCAGTATGTTTCGCTGATCTTAGTTGCCATAATTGCTGATTTTACTAGTTTCTCATTTGTGTTTGATTAATGTTTCTCCATCTCTTTTTCAATTAACCGATCCATCCAGCTTTGTTTTGGGGGTAATTTAAACTCTCTTCTATGTAAAACTATTCCTACTCCCCATCCTAAAAGAGGCCATATAAACCATAAATATCCAGGAGTAAAGGTTAGGTTAATAATTGCGAGTAACGAATTTACCACGATGTATGCTATCATGTGAATTTTAAATTCAACTTTTTGTTTTGCTTTCTGGCGAGCCGTTCGCTCAGTCTTATGATTTTTCATCGTATTTAATTTTATGTTTATTTCTGAATCAAAGTAATGGTGGAGTGAGCATAAACAATCATCCCTGAAAATGATCTGGATTGATGATTGTTCATGATATCTTTTTTTTTAGTGGTGTTTTCATTCCAAAGACAAATCGCAATACATTGTTTCTTTTAATAGCCTGATACAGGAGAATGGTAGAAACTAATGAAGTAGAAAGGATAATCAGAAATTTAAATAAAATGCTCAAGTCGAAGGATACTATGTAAAAACCTATCAAAATGATTACTGTCTGATGCAATATATAGAACGGAAGAATGCCATTGTTAAGACTGCTTAAGTGTTTATGGTAGAAATTCAGTTTACGCTGACTTAATCCAAAGAAGAACAGCACCCAGGAATAGGAAGAAGTAATGCGAATGCCTGCATGAATTATAGAAGTCATCATCGTTTCTCCCTGATTTATCTCCAGTGAATGGGTAAAAATATACCATGAAGAGGCAGCACCTAATACAAGAAACAGGTAAGTATATTTTTTTACCAGGCTTCTGTAATTATCAAATACCATAAAAAAGTACCCCACCAGGAAGAACATGCTGTATTGGAAGAAATCAGCCCAACTAAGATAATCCCCATGCGTTGGCCTCAACCAGGCTTCCGTCAGAATTACTGGAAGAATAAAGACAAACAGGCCTATAAAATTTCGGGAGAAGAACGTTAACGACTTTCTAAGAAAATTGGGTTTAGCAATAGCTTTTACCAAAGGCAGGTAGGCTAGTGTCATCACAAAAAGAAATGCCAGGTACCAGATATGTAAGCCTAAATGTCCTGTCCATTCCAGGCTTATACCCGGATGGTGTTCCATTAGTCCCATAGGATATCCCTTAATGAACTCTAAAAAACGGCCGGTAAACCAATTATTGTAAAGAAATTCGTAATATTTCTGAGGCGGAACCAATAAAACGACCCCAAAAAGGTAAGGAACGATGAGTCTGGTAAACCGGTCTTTTATAAATGCTCCATTGCGGGATTTTAACGCGAAATACGTGCCTACACCGGAAATAAAGAAAATAAGATGCATGCGCCAGCCATGAGTGAATCCTACCAGAATATTTGCCAGCATACTATGCTCATCATTCTTTACATGCCATCCATAATCATCGAAAAATCTTGCTGAATGAAAAATAAACAGCAGACCAAAGGCCAATACTCTTAGCCAGTCGATATAATATAATCTTTCATGTTGATTTTTTAGTTTTGTGTTTTCCATTTTATTTAGTTTTATCAATGAAATAATTACTATTTATTTTTAAACGTCAGTTTAATACACTCCTTCTTGCAAACATCAGCGCAGTTTCCGCAGAGGATGCATTCGGAATTTTGCATTTTATTGGCTTTAAGCATATTTTCAACATCAAGCCCCATCAAACAATTTTTTGTACACAGTTTACAATTGGTACAGGCATTATCTGTTTTGACTAATTTCAGGGAAGGTGTTTTTAGGAGCTTTTGAATTTCTGTTCCCAAAATCATAAAGGGAGCAATCCAGCATATATGTCGGCAAAATGACCTCTTGCCAACAAAAAACTGTGCTAAGAGTAATATTAATAATACGGATATGTATGCGATGGCTGTGTAGATACTTCCAAGGGAGAAACCATAGCTTGTTCTGAACATAGGATCAATTTCCTGATATCCTCCCTGGCGTGCTGCAACAACAACAATGGAGATAATCCAGGGAACCCAAATAAACCACTTTATGATTCTTCCTTTTATCGCAAACTTCTTTTTTAGCGGGGATAATATTTCTTGTGCACCTCCTAAAGGGCATGCCCATGAACAAAATGCCCGGCCAAAAAACAATGATCCAACAAATAGCAGAATGAACATAAAGAAGCTTCCGCATATAATTCCTTTTGCACTGGCATCTACAATCACATAAGGTGAAAAATAAACAAATGTGGCCGGAAACAGGAAAAATGAAATGGCTGATATCCGTCTTCTAAGTATTTGTCGCTTCATGACTTCTAAAGTTATTGGATTGGCTAATAAGGATTTACTGAGATAAGTTTTAGGTTTAAATCGCGAATTTGATTCAATAATCCATGTAGTGCCGACTGGTCTGGTAATTCTACTGTCAATATTGTAGAGTCTTCATGGTAGTTGATTTCTATCTCACCGAACCATTCTGCCCATTCTTTATCAATACAGCCTTTTATTACAATTTGAAATCGTTCCATGTCAACTATATTTATCATTAATTATAAATGGCTTTATACAGCATATTATCTCTCATTGCCCTTGGAAAGCGGGACAGCATTTTCATTTTCTTTGCTCCTGGGCCTACCAGATACTGGGCTTTAGGTTTTGAATTGCCAATAGAATCTGCAATAACTTTTGCCACCTCAACGGCCTCAATTCCGGGAAGATTTTTTACTTCCCTGTCGAAGAATTCCATTTGCGTTGTATACAGTTTTGCAGTTTCAGGTTCTGCCTGGCCAATCATCTTTTTCCTGTCGTCAAGGATTTTATCGAGAACATTTGTGTTGATTTTTCCTACGACAATATTCGATACTTTTACCCCAAATGGCTTTAGTTCCAAGCGGAGTGAATCGGAAACAGCCTGAACAGCAAATTTGGAAGCGGCATATACACTTTTGTC
Source organism: Sunxiuqinia sp. sy24 (assembly GCF_052677165.1). NCBI lineage: Bacteria > Pseudomonadati > Bacteroidota > Bacteroidia > Marinilabiliales > Prolixibacteraceae > Sunxiuqinia > Sunxiuqinia sp. sy24. The sequence continues at coordinate 37,479 of NZ_JBQYLH010000004.1, read as the reverse complement.
GGGAATGGCAAGCAATCCATGTCCGGAACTTATGTTCGCAATTCTCCCCTTTGTATTTCTAATAAGGGGCAAGAAAGTTTTTGTTACTAGGATTAAACCACAGATATTAACATTCAATAACATTTTTATATCTGAGTAGGGAATCAATTCCAGTGGCCCATTAAGGGATACTCCTGCGTTATTAACTAAACTAAATGTATATCCTTCAGTTTCTGTTTTTATTTGCTGATATGCATTGTTCACAGTTTCTTCATCACATACATCCATCAATACAGGAGTAAGGTTTGATGTTGCAGCTTCAATAAGTTTTTGTTTATCATCTTCTTTGCGCACACTTGCATATACTTTATATCCTGCTTTGTCAAGATAAAGTGCAGTTGCATATCCGATTCCTGTTGAAGCGCCGGTTATTAAAACTGCTTGTTTGTTGTTTGTTTTATTTTCTGTTTTCATCGTGTTAATTTTTTAATGAATTATTTCTTATTCAAAATTACGGCCCACCCATCAACAAAAAATCATCCCTGAGGATGATTTAGAAGGATGATTTTATTTCACTTTGCGTACCTTATGCTTATTCCGTTTAACCGTTCGTTTGTATTGGTACTTTGGATAACCAATGACAGCAGACATAATCGCTTCGTTATTATCAGGAATTTGAAAAATCTGCTTTAACTTCTTATTTCTGTTAATGGGGGTTATCAAGCACTCTACCATGGTGGCTCCAAGTCCAATGGCATGTGCAGTAGCATAATATAAGTTGCGTAAATAATTTCGTTATTTGTATGAGCTTCTGCATCTTTAGCTGCATGTATAGTTATTATTGTTGATGCCCCTCTTGTTATTCCGTCCCCATTATCAAGGCTATAATTTCCAGCCTTAGCGATGGGGTAGATGTGATTTTTTACGGTTTGAAATTCTTCCTTACCTGTCAATAATCTGAGGAATGCCGAGGCAATCGGATTTTCAATATATTTTTTAATTCCATTTAAGAAGTCTGAAATTAAAGGCAAGGCTGATTCAATCGTTTCACGATTATTAATTACGCTAATCCCCATTTTTTCGGGTGCTGCTCCAAAAGGAGCATATGAAACAGAATCAATTATTTCGTCTATTAATTCATCACTAACTGGTTTATTTTTAAAAGTCCTTACCGATCTACGACTACGCAATATTTCAGCGAAGTTTTCGTAATTGTTTTTACGACGTGGTAGCTCACAGAAATCATCATCATAGGAAAGTCCTTTAACATGTATTGCTTTTGTAGGACAGATAGCCATACATTGTCCACATTGCAGACACAGATGTTCTCTTTCCTTTATAAAATGAATATTTCCATTTTGTCCGATAATTTTATATGGACAAACTTCTGTGCATATTCCACAGCTTTTACAAAGGGAATGATCAATTTTGTTTTTCATTCTATTTCATTTTTTTACTATTTGATTTTCCAATACTGTTTTAACATTTTCCATAATCCAAAAATGACCAACTTTAGGTGTCTTAATTAAATCACAGTTGGGTAATTGTTTAGCGGTATACTCTGCCATTTTACCCGTTAAGCAATCTTCCTCTGCCTGCCAGATTGTAATATTTGTTCTGATTTCATGTAAAGGGATATTCCAGTTTTTTGGTATGGTTACATCATACGCTGATCCAATTCCCTTTTGCAGATAGGATTCCGGAAATACAGTTGAGAATATTTTTCGGATTTCAGGTTTATCGGTTATTTTCTTGTCATTTCCCGATAACTCTAAATTACTAATCCTTTCTATCAGTTTCAGTGGGTTTTTTCTGGCCATATTGGACATGATTCTATTTTGCAATTTTATCAATCCGAAAAGGGGATTGGCAATTTTCCAAAGTAGCTTTAAAGGCTTGTTTACGCCAATTATGGAATCTTCATGATATGGCCCTATATTGCCAAATAATCCAACAGAAAGCAGTTTTTCGGGTATCTTCCAGGCACAAGCAAGTGCATATGGGCCACCACCGGAAGGAGCAAACAGATGAAACTTATCAATGCAGAGGTGATTTATTAATTCTAAAATATCATAAGGCCATTTTTCAAGTGCATTCTTTTTGTAGTCGGTTTTTCCAAAACCCGGCCGGTCGGGCGCGATTATCCGTATGTTATCCAGATATGGAAAATCCGGGTATTGACCCCAGCTAAATCTCACTCCGGGATTACCATGAAAAAGCAAAACCGGAATACCATCAGGTTTACCATATTCGGCAAAACACATGTTAGCACCATCAGATAGTGTTATGATGTTTTCTTCTTTCACTTTGTTGTATGTTTATAATTATTCTAAAATTGTATATGAGATTGAAGGAAATTAGAATCCATAGTTTGAGACCATAAAAAGTCCATTTGAATGTCTGAAATAGCCCTGTTAGAATTATCCTTAAAAACCTCATTGGTTCAATTATTTTTATGTTGATCGAAATAAGCTCTGAGTGTATGCGTGCCATATTTCGGAGCTACCATATCCATTGACAGTACTGTAAAGAAAAATTCCATTGGCCCATATGTTTTGGACGATGAAAAACTTCGTGCAAACCAAAGTGTCGTTTTACGCATCCACTCCGGCATATAACTTACTTTGACTTTTTTATTAAGAGTGCTGAAAGCCAGGTCAACTATTTCATTGTGTGTTAAGACTTCAGGACCACCAACTTCAATTGTCCTTTCTTTATCATTGATTGCATTAACACAAACTTCTGCAAGGTCTGCACCATGAATTGGGTTCATCCGATAATTTCCATCACCAAACAGTTCTGCTTTTCCTTTTTTTGCCATTTTCAGAAACTCGGTCATGTCGGAGAAAAAGCCATTTGGGCGGATAATGCAATAATCCAAACCACTTTTTTTAAGTTCTTGAACAAACCTTTCCTTGGCATAACACATCTTAAGATGGGTGAGCTTATCCGCATTAAAAGCTGAAACATAGATGAATTTCTTTACCCCTGCTTTCTTTGCTTCATTAAGGAGGTTGAGATTCCCCTGGTAATCCACATCCATGTAAGTGAGGCCATCTTTTTGTCTGGTAATACCAACCGTGCTGATGACTGCATCAACATCGTTCATGATTCCGTGTAAAGTGTCGGGCTTGGTAATTTCTGCAACAATGGTTTTCATTCCGATTAAATTGGGTGATACTTTGTTTTTATCTCTTACCAAAATTGTTGTGAGATAATTTTGATTCTGCAACTCGCTGGCCACAAATCTGCCCAGATAACCGGTTGCACCTGCCAATAATATTTTACTGATTTTCATGATATGTATTGTTTATTTGTTTTCAAATTCCTTATTGGGTGCTGTTCCTTTCCTGTAGAATTGGAAGTGACAGCAATCGCCACCTTTTGCCAATGTGCAAGGTCTTTGGAATTCACTATTTGTTGGACCGTTAATTAAATCATATGCAGCTAAATCGTGCTCACAACCAAGCACATTTAGTTCAGGGCACTCAATCGCTTCAAATAATTCAATGTTTATGCATGAAGTAACTTTGAACTCCAATAGATCTTTGGTTTCGTGAAATCCATCATTCTTCCATGTACCAGACTCATGAATTGCGGTAAACAAAGCCTTATTCATTTTCTTGTAATTGTCGAAAACATCTCCTTCACATTTTACCAAATCAGGTAATTGATAAATTGCTGGTAAAGAGGTGGGGGCTGTTTTTCTCATCATGGTAATTAGAAAATCTTGGGCGCTTTTTCTTCCTTGTTTATCAGCAATTGCTGAAAATAAAGCACCCATCATAATTAATTCCTTCTCGAAGACAGTGCTAACTGTTGTTCTTGCTTTTTTTACAGCATCAGGGTACTGCTTTTTAATTCGTTTGGCATGTTTACTTATGCCAAAAACTAAACTAATAATTCCAAATAATCCGAATTCTTTTCTCAATAAGCGAAATACAATTTTCATTTGTTGTTTTACCGCCTCTTTGGGCATATCCAGGCCCTTACCGTACATTTTTAATTCTTCTACTTTCATTTCAATTTATTTTTGATGTTAAAATTTCTTTAGCAAAGTACGGGAGGAGTGGACAAAAAAAAATCATCCCTGAGGATGATTTAGAAGGATGAATTTTATGATGTAATGGGACTTTTTGTTTTTAGCGCAACAGCCCTTTTTCTTTTGCTATTAAAACAGCTTCATTCCGGTTTTTGGCTTCCAGCTTCAGCAAGATATTTCTCACATGTGTTTTAACCGTTGTTATTGATATGAAAAGCGCCTCCGCAATTTCCTGGTTTGTCAGGTTTTCTGCAATGAGTTTCAATGTGTCCAGCTCACGGGAGCTCAATGAATCGTTTGAAGTAAAGGCAGGCACCTTTTTTTCTTTTTCAAACACGCGCAATAGTCTGTTTATATAATCAATATCTACTTTTTTGAACTGAGGGTTTGCTTTGGTGCTTACTATTTGTTTGATTCTTTTCAGTAAGGTTTCTATTTCAGCACCTTCAATTATATACATTCGAATTAAGCCTGCACCTTGAGTTTGGAGGACTGCATTCAGCAGATAATCGATAGCTTTATCTTGTTCCTGAAGTAGTGAATAAGCCTTTGTTTGAAGGAGCTCTACCTCGGTAAGAGACCCGAAGGCTTTCTCAGTTTGTAGCTCTTCTGCAACATCCTCTAGCAGGTCTATAGCTTCAAGGATTTTTCCTAGTTCAATCTGATACCGTGCCCTGCTAATAGTATATATAATGCGTTCGAAAGCATGGTTTTTATCTGCTTTAATATCCTTTTCAAAAAACGGTTTAAGCTTATCGTGCTGGTTGGTTAAAAGGTACAATTTGCTTCTTAATGAATCCGACAGGTCACTCAGGTATTTCGCAACCTGCTTGTAGGGAATGGCATCCAGTTCTTCGAGAAGGCTGATCGCCCTGTTGTATTCTCCTGCCAGGTAATAAGCTTCAGCGAGCAGGTAGGTACAACTTGTAAGAAAAAGCTGGTTCGTTGATTTTTTTGATAATTCGTAGCCACGAACACTTTTTTGAAGCCCTTCTTCAATTTGATTGATATGTACCAGAAAATTTCCAACCTTACAGTGCAAAATTGAAGATAGGAGATCAATACTAAAACTACTATTTGCGTCACCCGCGTTCAATTTATCCAGCAGGTCCTTGCTTTCCTTATAAGCCCCTGAAAAGTCTCCCAATGACCATAACACGAAAGAAGATCTGATCCGGTTTACCATTTCAAAATAGATAAGTTGGGACGCTGCTGCTCTCGCTGCTGCCTGATCAAACGATTGATAACTCTTTGTTAACTCAAATCGATGGCGATGAGCTTCGCCCAGAGACAGAAGTGCAAGTATATTCCAATAGTCGGCATCTTCTTTAATATGCTCGAGTTCTAATTCAGAATATGTAAATGTAGATTCAATATCGCCTGTTAATACCTTCAGATTGTTAATACAAACAAAGACCATCGCTAATTCGGCCTTGTCGGTGGTGTGGTTTTTTAGCCTATATATTAAGCTTTCTGCCTGCTCCATGTAACCCGACTGAAATAAAATCCAAAAGTAATTTAAACAAAGATTTACATTTTCAACTAACTCCTCGTGTGTAAACATACCTCCAAACTGGAGTATGGTTTGATATTGTGAAGTTTTCCAAAGGTGATCAATAACATTGGCAAAATGATTTAATGCCTTATGTTTATTTCCGGCAGCAAGTGAATGCTCCAGGGCAAAAACGAGTTGATCATTATTTTCAAACCATTGACTGGCATTGGCATGAAGTTCAGGGATTCTATCCTTTAATTGTACTTTTAGCCGATGCTGAAGCAAACTGGCAAACAGATGGTGGTAGCGAAACCAGTTCCTTTCATTGTCTAAAGGAATAATGAACATGTTGTTTCTTTCAAAGTGTTCAATTATTTCTTGCCCATTATTCACGTTAAGCATATAATTGCTAAGAGATGCATTAAACTGGTTTAATATAGAGGTACACAAAAGAAACTCTCTTAATTCCGGGGCTTGTTGTTGAAGAACCTCTTCAATCAAATAATCCACTATATACCGGTTATCACCTTTGAGTTGTTTAACAAATTCCGTAATATCTTCTTTCCCTTGCATAGATAAAGCAGTAAGTTGAAGTCCTGCAATCCATCCTTCTGTTTTTGATTCCAGATTTTTGGCATCTTCAATAGTCAAATTAATATTTAAATTCTTCTTAAAGAAATCATAGATGTTATTAGTATTAAAACATAAATCGGATAAGCGGATGTCTGTTATCAATTGTTGACTTCTTAACCGAGCTAAAGGAATTGGAGGATCTGAACGAGTAATTAGCACTATGTGAATATTGTTGGGCAGCTTATTTAGCAGGAACGAAATTAGCTGGTTGATCTGCTGGTTTTCTATCAAATGATAATCGTCGAATATAATATAGAAATGCTCCTGTATCTCGTACAGATCGTTGATAATATGTGTGGCAATGGTTTCGAAAGATGGGTTGCTATTCGATTCCATTAATTTTAAAGCGTCTTCTCCAATGTTGTTATATGCAGACTTAATGCCTTCAATGGTATATCGTAAGAAATTAGTTATATCGTTATCAGATTTGTCAAGTGAGTACCATGCATATGGCAAATCACAATTGTCTATCCATTGTCCTATTAATGTGCTTTTACCGTATCCTGCAGGAGCTGAAACTAAGGTTAATTTTTTTTCTTTGCCATTTTCCAGTATATCAATCAATTCCTTTCTAAAGATCAATTTAGAAGTTGGATTTGGTTTATTTAGTTTTGTTTTTAACATTAATGCAAAATAGTGAAAAATCTTCAAAAATCAGATTCTGCCATTTCGAAGATTAGCTAATGTTTTCGAAAAGCGTTGGCAAAGAAAACAAGTGTTTGGAAGCGAAGGGACGGTTGTGGGACGGGCTGGAGCACTCTTGCCTTTGTGCATCGGCATTTTTTTTTATCTCTTTTTAATCGATTGTTAATAGTCTGCTGTGTCGTTTTTTCGGCATACGTACAACGGTTGGTGTATGAAGCGTTGGGCATTTCGAAGTACTTTCCTGTATAGTACCCTCGAATGTTTAGACCAGAAATCCTTGTTTTTAAGTTGAACTTAAGCGGCATTACGATAGATTAATGCGGGCTTGTTTCTTTCGATTCCTTGATGATCCCGATTGTGGTATCGATCAATCCATTTCTTAATCCCTTGGTAAAGTTCCAGACCGTTATTTACTGGATTAAGATAAATGTACTGGTATGTTAATGTTCTCCAAAACCTTTCGATGTAAATGTTGTCCAGAGCTCTTTCTTTGCCGTCCATACTGATTTGGATCTGTTCCCCTTTGAGGTACTCAATGTACTCCTTGCAGGTGAACTGGCGTCCCTGATCGCTATTTAGTATCTCCGGTTTGCCATGGGTAACCACAGCTTCTTTTAAAACCCTTAGTGAAGCATCTGCATCAAGTGAGTTGCTCAGGCCCCAGCCCACAATGTAACGGCTGTATACGTCAATTATGGCCGTCAAATACATGAACCCGTGTTGCATGGGAATGTAGGTAATATCAATTTCCCAAACCTGATTGGTCCTGTTGATCTCCAAATTGCGCAATAGGTAGGGGGAAACATACTTCTTCTCTCCCAAAACGGTCAGGTGCTTTCTGGGATAGATCGCATGAATGTTGGCCTTTCGCATCAAGCGTCTCACCCGTTCGTAGGAGGAATGGATATCATGATCCCTCAGCATGGATTGCATCGTTAAAACATCAGCAGTGGGCTCTTCCAATATGTGTTGCTCCATCAATTGCATTATCTTTAGATTCTCCGGGGTTTCCCCTTTGGGAGTATAGTAGTAGGAAGCTCTTGAAATGCCCAAATACTCACACTGTGTGCGAATACTCAGGCTCGAATCTCGATTGACCAGCAACATAAGATCTAAAGTCTTCCCAATTTCTTTAAGTTTTTTTTAGGAAATCATTCTCCATTTCCAATTTTCCAATCTTGGAATACAACTTGTCCGAATCGATTTCTTCATTGTTTTTTTGTTCTCCAGACTTGTCGAAGATGCTGGTGGATTTCTCTTTCTTTTAGAGCTTCAATGGCAACCTTGGCTTTGAAGGAGGAACTAAATTTGCGTCGTGATCTTTTCATTTTTTCCATGAGTTTAATTTATATATAATTTTCAATTAAGCTCCTGGTCCAATTTCCTTAGGGGATTATACTAAAAGAAAACGGTCAGTTTCAATTGTTCGATATTAATGGCAGTGCTGTTACAGCCTTACAAACCATTCAATCGGGCACAATTAATTTACACCACCTCACAAACGGGATGTATCTTGTGAAAGTTATTGCTGATAACAGAGCGTATTCCGATTGTTTATTTTTACAAAATTAGCAGTTGAAAAGACGAAAATGGTATAGTTATTAATACTGATGTTTTGTCTTACGCTTACGTGAAACACCTTTGTACAGGTACAAATAACAGTTTACGTCATCAAATATCCAGAAATTTACTTGGCTTATTTACCGAACACCTGGGGCGGAATGTCTACGGGGGAGCATGGGCACAGCTTGTCGAGGATCAGGAACATGTTGCAGCCGGCTTCTGTCGAATAAAATATACAATCCCGCCATTAACATAAGGGCGGAATACTTTGGATGCAGAATAAAAACTATCATAATCGAACATTCTCACAATTTTTTGCATTATATTATATAAAACTATTTCCCCGGAGGCATAAAGGCTGGAATACGAGACCAATAGCAGATTTTTTGTAGTCAATTTTATTAGGAAGATTGGCTGAGCTTGAAAAGAAAAAATTTTGAAATGCAATTAATTTTCTAGCTTTACCAAAGTTAATCTAACTATTGGGCCTTTGGGAATGAGTTTTATTGACTCAAATATTTCGATTAATCTCGTATTGTTCAAACGGGGTGATGAACAAGTTTTCAAGCTTGTTTATGATAACAATTACGAAAGAATTGTTGGTTTCTGTATGCAGTTTATTCCCGATCGGGAAGAGGCAAAAAATATAGCTCAGCAAGCTTTTGTAAAACTATGGACCAATAGGGAAGAGGTTAATTCGATTAATGGAATCAGAGCTTTTTTATACACGGCCGCAAAAACAGATTGTTTGAATTATTTGCGTCACGAAAAATACAAGCTAAACTACCAAAAAAGCACACTTGAGAATCGCGAGAAACTCTTGGATCAGGAAATTCTGGAATCTTTTAAATTCGACAGGCTCGAATATATGGAACTGGAAGAAATGATTCAAAATGCGCTTGATAAACTACCCGAAAAATGCCGGCAGGTTTTTGTAAAAAGTCGTTTCGAATACAAAAAAAACCGTGAGATTGCCGATGAATTGGGAATTGCTCTCAAATCCGTTGAGTCGAACATTACCCGTGCCTTAAAAATCCTTCGGAAAGAATTAAAAGATATCCTTCCTGTGATTCTGTGGATGTTCTAATCTTTTCCTGTAAATAAGTTTTTACCCCCTCATTCAACCTAAATTTTATTTCAAAGAGATTTTTTTTGATTTTTTTCGCTTTCAATAAAGGGTAGCGGAGTGTTCGTGTGTACAATAGTTAACAAAGACAAATATGGACTACACTATTATACAAAAATACCTGCAAGGAAAAGCAAGTAACGAAGAGAAGGAACAACTGTTTAACTGGTTGGATGAGAGTACTTCCAATAAGGATGAATATGTCGAGATAAAAAAAATATGGGCTTTAACTTCTCGTGAAGAGAACGTTGAAGGCAAAACCTGGAGTGATATAAAACCATCGGAATCAAAGCCGGCTAAAACCAAAAAATTACAATACTGGTTGTCACGAGCTGCTATTTTTCTACTTCTGATTAGTTGTGGCGCTATAGCCGGTCGTATCGTATCAAAAATAGTTGAACCCCCGGTTTATTCGCAAATGTACTCCGTTATTTCTCCGGCAGGGCAAATGACCAATATTGAGTTACCCGATGGTACATTGGTAATGCTCAACTCCGGAACAAAAATTAAGTACTCAGGCGATTTTACGAATGGGAAACGACAGGTTTATCTTGAAGGCGAAGCATTTTTTGATATAGCAAAAGATAAGGAACATCCTTTTATTGTTAACTCAGATTATTTAGGTGTGAAAGTTTATGGAACCACATTTAACGTTCAGGCGTATCCTGAAGATGGAAAGTTTGCAGTTACACTTATCGAAGGAAGTGTTGGGATTCTTAATAATACAGGAGAAGAGGTATCAAAACTGGTGCCGGGCGAAAAAGCATACTTCTCTAAGAATGAAACAATTGATATCCGACTAGTGGACACTGAAATGTATACATCATGGAAGGAAGGGCTTGTAACATTTAGAAATGAAAAACTGGAAGATATAGCCAAACAAATTGAACGTTGGTATAATGTTGAAATTATTATTCAAAAAGAAGGTTTGGGCGATGAACGGTATTTTGGAACTATCCTGAAAAATAAACCAATTGATCAAATACTCGAGGTTTTGAAACTTACAACCTCTCTTCAATATGAAATTGTGCCACGGGCAAACAAACCAACTTTAATATACTGGAAATAAAATTACATCTAACTAAACAAAAAATTATGAAACAAAATAATACTTCTTAAACCTAAACAGGCCGAAAATACTGGAAATATTTTCAGCCTGTAAACTTTGCCGGTATATCACTACCTGCAAAGTCCATGATAAATAAAACTTAGTATTTACCAATAACATGTCAAATTTATGAAAAAAAATGTGAATTGCCCTGATTTTTACGGGCAACTAAAAAAAGTTCTAATAACTATGAAACTAACGACTTTACTAATTCTTGTCTTGAGCTTTCATGCGTTTGCCGGCAGCTACGCGCAATCGACAAAAATTAGTCTTTCCATGAAAAATGCAACGGTAAAAGAAGTCATCGAGCACATTGAAGATGAAACTGAATTTTACTTTATGCTGAAGTACGACGATTACCTTTTGGATAAAAAGGTTGACTTAAACTACAAACAGGCGAATATCTCCGAAGTTATGGATGAACTCTTTGATAAAGAGAAGTACGAGTTCAAAATAATCGATAGATATATTGCTATAAGTCCTATTGGTGAGGATGTGGTTGCTCTGCAGCAAGATGGGATAAGTGGTACGGTAACCGATGAGAACGGAGAACCACTGCCTGGAGTTACAGTGCTTATTAAAGGAACTACGAAAGGAACTGTTACTACTATTGACGGGAGCTACAATATATCGAATGTTACTAAAGAGAATGTGCTGGTGTTTTCATTTGTTGGAATGATTTCTCAGGAGATTAAAGTTGGGGAGCAAAGCAATATTAACATTTTAATGCTTGCTGATGCCATTGGTGTTGAAGAGGTAGTTGCCATTGGTTATGGTGTGGTTAAAAAGAGCGACTTAACAGGTTCTGTATCTTCCTTAAATGAAGATGATATGAACACAGGTGCTGTTTCTTCGGTTGATGAACTTATCCAGGGACGAACTCCAGGTGTTCAGGTAACACAAGCCAGTGCCGAACCCGGTGGCGGAATGTCGATTCAAATTCGTGGGGCCGGTTCAATTAATGCAAGTTCAAGCCCTTTGTATGTGGTTGACGGATTACCGATTGATAACGGACAGGTACTTTCAGGTACAGGAGCTGATATTCCAAGTTCTCGTGCACCCAGAAACCCTTTAAGTTCTATCAATCCTTCGGATATTGAGTCTATCGAGATATTGAAAGATGCATCAGCTACAGCAATTTATGGAGCTCGTGGTGCAAATGGTGTAATTATAGTTACTACAAAAAGTGGTAAAGACGGTACTTTTGATGTAAATTATAGTGGCTATGCAGGTGTTCAAACTCCTGCAAATCTAGTAGACTTGCTAAGTGCCGAAGAATACATGCAGGTTATGAATGATATTTTAGCTGACGGAGGTGGCAACCCGGAAGAAGCAGTTACCGGAATTCAAAACGGTGGAACCAATTGGCAAAAAGAGATTACACGAAATGCCATGGTACAAAGTCATAATTTATCCTTTTCTGGGGGAAATAAAAATACCAAGTTCTATTCATCGCTAAATTATTTTGACCAGGAAGGCATTGTTACCAATTCGGCATTTAAACGTTATGATGCACGGTTAAATCTTCAGCATAAAGTAAATAAATTTACCTTGGGTGCAAACTTTACAACATCATACACGCAAGATGATTATGTCGTATTTGGTTATGCCGGTAATGAAGAAGCAGGTGCACTGTATGCAGCATTAAATTTTGACCCGACAATTAGTGTTTACAACGAAAACGGAACTTATCAAATTTCGCCATATATTACAACTGATAACCCGCTGGCGTTAGCAAATGGTAAAGCCGGGTTCGGTAACAGTTACCGTACCCTGGGAAGCTTCTTCGGACAATACGAAATATTGCCGGGCTGGACTGCAAAATTAAATGGTGGTTTTGATGTTCAGAACAGTCGGCGCGATGTATATGTTGATCGCACTACGAAAAACGGAGCAGGAGCAGGGGGAATTGGATCCATCATTCAGGGTATTAAAACCAACTACCTTTTTGAAGGAACAACCACTTATATAAAAGATTTTGACCAGGATAATAGTATGACGTTTATGGGTGGAGTTACCTATCAGTCGTTTAACACTGATCGAACAACAATGACTGCCCGGAATTTTCCGAATGACATTACCAAAACCTGGGCAATGCAAGCTGCCGACCCTACCTTATATGGCGAAAGCAGCAATAAAGCTACCTATAAATTACTATCATACATTGCCAGAGTCAATTACAACCTTAAAAATAAGTACTTATTTACAGCCACCTTTAGGGCTGATGGTTCATCACGTTTTGGCGAAAGTAACAAATTCAGTTATTTCCCTTCAGTAGCAGGTGCCTGGAAAATGCACGACGAGGATTTTATCAAAGATCTCGATGTTTTCAGTCTGCTGAAATTCCGCACAAGCTGGGGGATTACAGGTAACCAGGGAATTGGTAACTACCAGTCGCTTACAACTTTTGCAACCGGACCAGAGGCAGTTTTAAATGGTCAGCAAACTACTACAATCGATCCATCACGAATTGGAAACCCGGAATTGAAATGGGAAACGACCAAACAGTTAAACTTTGGGTTTGATATGGGATTTTTGGATAACCGGATTTATGCTACGATAGATTATTACACCAAAGAAACTACCGATATGTTGCTGGCTTTGCCGATACCATCCTCAACAGGTTTTACAAGTATTTTGCAGAATATTGGAAGTATCCGTAACCGGGGATTCGAATTCATGATCGAAACACGAAACTTTGTTGGAGATTTCAAGTGGAATACAAATTTTAACTTCTCTACCATTAAAAATGAAGTGTTGGATTTAGGCCCTATTCCTGAGATTATACACGCAGGAGCCGGATGGACAAATGGTATTGCGTTAATCAGAGAAGGAGAACCGTTAAATTCTTTCTATGGTTATGAAGTAGAAGGTGTTTGGCAGCTTGACGACGATTTTAGTATTACTACAGACCCTGTAGAACCTGGTGATACAAAATTCAAAGACCAGCTAACTGTTGATACTGATGGCGACGGTGTGCCAGATGCAACGGATGGAAAAATTAACGATGATGATCGGGTTATAATTGGAAATTCATTCCCGACATTTATGTGGGGATTATCCAATAATCTTTCATACAAAGGTTTTGCGTTAAACTTCTTTTTTGAGGGAGTTCATGGAATTGAAATGCTAAATAATAATTTAGTAGATAGTTATTTCCCAATTAACTTCCGACGAAATAAATTAGCAGAACCCTATTTGAACAGATGGACTGCCGATAATCCAACCAATGAATATCCTTCATTTGTAAATCCAAACGGACAGGGAAATAAAGCCGTCAATACTACTACGGTTGAAGATGCGTCATACATTCGCTTAAAAACCGTTAAGTTGAGTTACGACTTTAAACTGAACAATAAAGTACTGAAATCCGCAAACGTATATGTTACCGGACAGAACCTGTTTACAATTTCAGATTATTCCGGATTCGACCCATCGACCAACTCCAATGGGAATCCGAGTTTGAAAATTGATTTTAACTCATATCCGGTTGCCAGAACCTACATGATTGGTTGTGAAATAGGATTCTAAACGCTAAAAAAAAGATTTAATTATGAAAAAGAATATATTATATACACTAGCTTTACTTCTCGGGCTGTTTTTTATAAATAGTTGTGAAAATGTACTGGAAGAAGATGTTTATTCCGAATTAGATCCGGATGGATTATTTAATGATATTATAGGTGCCGAAGCTGTACTTCATGCTGCCTATGCCGAAAGTCAACTGAATGGTTGGGGTGGAAAAGGTTTGTTAAACCTTGAGGAGTGGTGTACAGACATTGAATGGGAAACCGGTGGTGGTGAAAATCGTACTGCCGTTCAAATGATAAATTTTACATGGGATGCATCAACCGGTTGGATAACTGATTTAATGTGGAGAGGTCCTTTCAGAGGGGTAAGAGATGCCAATACAATACTCGATAATATCGAAGAATCAACATTATCCGATTCAGAGAAGAAGTTAATCAGAGCTGAAGCGCGTTTTATACGGGCAACCGAATATTATTACATGTACACCTTTTTTGGTCCCGTGCCATTAAGAAAAAGTGCCATGGATGAGTTGGAACTTCCGAGAGCTACCGAACAGGAAATGTTAACGTTTCTGGAAACTGAATTTTCTGAAATTATTACTGACCTGCCAGATCCCGGAGATGAAAAAGTTTACGGCCGTGCACATAAAGGTGCTGCAACTGCATTCTTGTGTAAGTTTTATCTGGCCTCAAAGCAGTGGCAAAAATGTGCCGATGCTGCCAAGAGCTTAATGGATATGAACTATTACGAACTTTATCCTGATTTCAGAGAGATGTTCAAGGTTGAAAATGAAAGAAACAACGAATATATCTGGGTGCATCAGGCAGTAGTTGAAGGACCTGGAAATTTTTACATTAATGGTGCTTATCCAATTAATTTTTCCATTGAACCCAAAAGTGGTTTTACCTGGACTTCCAATATGAGAAACTGGGCCGCTCAATATAGAATTTACGATTCTTTTTACAATTCATTCGAAGAAGGTGATCAACGAAAAGAACTAATAATTTCGGAATTCATAAATAAGAAAGGAGAAACAGTTTCACTTCTAAATGCAAATAATACACGTTCTTTCAAATATTGGCCCGATGCAAATGCACAAACCAACGACAATGGAAACGATATTCCACAAATTAGGTACGCGGACATACTGTTGGCAAGAGCCGAATCTCTAAATGAATTAAATGGTCCTAACCAGGAATCGATTGATTTGATAAATATGGTGAGAGATCGTGCAAATCTGGGAGATATATTTGTTGCTGATTTTGCTTCAAAAGAAGAACTCAGAGATCATATTCTGAATGAACGAGGTTGGGAGTTTTATAGCGAAAGAAAAAGACGTCAGGATTTAATTCGTCACGGAAAGTTTATCAGTTCGGCGCACGAAAGAGGAATTACAAATGCAAAGGATTATCATGTACGTATGCCGATTCCTCAAATTGAGATTGATGCAAATCCTTTGTGTGAACAAAATCCCGGTTATTAATAGATAGTTTGGTTAGATTTTGGGGCTGCTGCTTTCTGGGTAGCCCCTTTTGTTTCAAAAAACAAAAACCAGGGTTCTATGAAAAATAGAGTGAAACAAAGTAATTGGTATGATTTCTTGAAAGCATCATATTACATAAAATAACAAACAACTGGAATGCAAAAATTGATTTTTTGTCTCACCTTTGCGGCTTTGTGTTTTCATTCAGAACTTAGGGCACAAAACACAACATCCAATCCCTCCAACATCCTAATCATAATGGCAGATGATTGCACCCACAGCGATTTGCCGTTGTATGGTGGAGTAAATGTTAAAACACCACAAATCGATCAACTGGCTTCGCAGGGAATGACCTTCAATAATGCCTATGTAACCATGTCGATGTGTGTGCCTTGCAGGGCAGAACTGTACACAGGGCTACAACCTGTTAACAGCGGTGTGTGCTGGAATCATACCATTGCACGAACCGGAACAACAAGCTTTGTTCAGCACCTGGGGGAATTGGGCTATCGGATTGGTATTGCAGGTAAAGTACATGCCGAACCAAGAGAAGTTTTTCCTTTCGAAATGGTTGATGGTGTTGAACGCAATTGTGTTTCGGAGACTGCAAAATATGATCCTGCCGGGTTAAAAGAATTTATGGGCAGAAACAAAGAGCAGCCTTTCTGTCTAATTACTGCACTTGTTGTTCCACATATTCCATGGACGGTTGGCGATCCATCGCATTTTAATCCCAAAGAGTTAAAACTTCCGCCATACCTGGCTGATAACAAAGAAACACGCACCGAATTCGCCAAATACCTGGCCGAAGTTGAGGTGCTGGACCAACAAGTAGGAGAAACTTTAGCACTGCTTGAAGAGTTGGATATTGCCGAGAATACTATCGTAATATTTACATCGGAGCAAGGTGCGCAGTTGCCATTTTGTAAATGGACCAACTGGAACAATGGCGTGCACACCGGATTTGTGCTGCGCTGGCCCGGGAAAGTAGAAAGTGGTGTCCGCAGCGATGCGCTTATTCAGTACAACGATGTATTGCCAACTTTACTTGATGCGCTTGGAAGTAATACGAAAGCCGAATTTGACGGAAGCAGCTTTTTGCCCGTTCTACTCGGAGAAAAAGATACGCACCGCGAATATGCCTACTTCATGCATAACAATGTGCCCGAAGGTCCGGCATATCCAATTCGTTCGGTTACTGATGGTAAGTATCACTATATTCGGAATCTTAGCCCGGAAAATCTTTACATCGAGCGGCACCTGATGGCGCGTATGCCGCTAAATAAATACTGGCCATCGTGGGTTTTCGATGCCTCGGATGATCCTGAAATTTTGGATTTGGTAACCCGTTACCAGAAACGTCCGGCAGAAGAGCTTTATAATATGGTTGACGATCCAAACGAAATGCAGAACCTGAGCAATCAGAAAGATGTAAGTGGAATTCAGAAAAAACTTTCGAAGGAACTTGACAAATGGCTGAAAGAGCAGGGCGATCCGGGGGCTGAAATTGATTCGTATGAAGAATTGAATAAAGCTAAAAAAGGAAAACATTTCAGAATTAAATCTTCTTCATTCTAAATTAAATATAAAAGAATTAGCATAATAAGAATAACAATAATACTCATGAAAAGAAATTTTACAACAGTAGTGTTTATGTTGATTTTTGTGCAACTATTCGCACAAAACAAAATAAACGATTCGCTTCCTGTGCCCGGACAATGGTCTGTTGAGCGTATCAACCAATGGTACGAAAATCAACCCTGGCTGGTGGGATGTAATTATTATCCTGCAACTGCCATCAATCAAATTGACATGTGGCAGGCTTCAACCTGGAATCCTGAAAGAATCGACCTTGAACTTTCATGGGCTGCCGATATGGGCATGAACACCCTCCGTGTTTTCCTGCACGATTTGGTTTGGGCTGATGATGCAAAGGGACTGTACAAACGAATGGACCAGTTTCTTGATATTTGCCAAAAATACAATATCCGGCCCTGGTTTGTATTTTTCGACGATTGTCACTTCCCAAATCCTAAACTGGGGGAACAACCTTTACCAGTAAAAGGCTATCATAATTCAGGCTGGGTAAACAGTCCGGCACGAGAGCTGGCAGAAAGATATGCCAGGGGAGAGGCTACACCGAAGGAAATCGGAAGTTTAAAAGGTTACGTACAAAAAACCATAAAACGTTTTAAAAACGACGAGCGTGTATTGATGTGGGAACTCTATAACGAACCCGGCAGAGGTACAGGTGAAGAAGGAGACATGGGGGCAGCCAAAGTAAATAGCAAGATTGGAGATCAATCAAAACAATTGGTTTACGATTCCTGGGTTTGGGCCAGGGAAGTAAATCCTTCTCAACCCATTACATCAACATCTGCCGGAAGTGTGGGAGAAACAAATATCAGGATTAACCGCATTAATTCTGATTTACACTCCATTCATACCTATTCCGGCCCGAAAGGAATAAGAAAACAGGTCAGTGAATTTAAAAAGAATGGCCGTCCTGTAATTGTTACAGAATGGTTAGCCCGCGACCAGGGAAGTACCGTTGATGACTGCCTTACTGTTTTTAAAGAACTTCAGGTCGGCGCTGTTAACTGGGGCTTTGTTTCCGGTAAGTCAGGAACTATTTGGAATTGGAAAAGCCGGACAGATGAACACGGAAACAGGAGTGTAAAACACGAACGTGATAATGGTAATGTTGTACAACCCGGAGAAGCTTTCCCGGAACCTAAAATCTGGTTCCATGATTTGTTCCGCTTTGATGGTACTCCATACAGCGAAGACGAAATAAAAATATTCAAAAGGTTAACTGGGAAAAAATAAACCGGTCACTATTAAACACCAAAAAGATGAAGATAAAATTGCTCTTTATTGTGTTGACCATCAGTTTAAACTCCTGGTCACAAAACTTAACGAATGTGGCGACGAAGGATTGCAAACAGAAATGGAAGCATTTGAACACATGTCTAAAAAATTGAAGAAATAAGGAACAGTCTTAATCATTACCATTATTTTAAAATGAGAAAAATGAAACGTACAAATATTTTACTTCTTATCGCTGCATTTATAATAGTAAGTTGCTCAAGCAACCAGCAAGCAGCAAGCAGCAAGCAGCAACCGATAAAGCCAAATATTATTCTTATCCTTTCCGATGATATGGGTTATTCCGACCTGGGGTGTTTTGGTGGTGAGGTGGAAACGCCTAATTTAGATGCACTGGCAGCAAATGGTTTACGTTTTACACAATTCTATAACGGAGCGCGGTGCTGCCCAACCCGGGCCAGTTTGATGACAGGCTGTTATCCGCATCAAACCGGAATTGGGCACATGACCAATATGCCAACCGATTTTACCCACCACGACCTGGGAATTCCCGAATATCGGGGATTTCTAAATAAAAATAGTGTAACTATTGCCGAAGTTTTAAAAGAAGCGGGTTATTCAACCCTGATGACTGGGAAATGGCATCTCGGAATTTCCGATAAATCAAAATGGCCCTTGCAACGGGGATTCGATAAATTTTACGGATTGACAGCCGGGGCAAGTAATTTTTTTAAACCGATTTATCCGCGTGGTATTATATCTATGAACGATACCATCTCTGTTACCGATGAGGATTTTTATACTACTGATGCATTCACCGATAATGCAATCAATTTTGTTAATGAATCACAACAGGAAAACAAAGACAAACCATTTTTTCTTTACCTGGCTTACACAGCGCCACACTGGCCTTTACATGCCCCACAGGAGGTAGTTGAAAAATACAAGGGAAAATACATGGAAGGCTGGTCTGAACTCAGGCAAACACGTTATACCCGAATGAAGGAAATGGGACTTATCGACGAAAATTGGGACTTGTCTCCTGACGCATGGCGCGATTGGAATTCATTGAGCGATGAAAAGAAAAAGGAAATGGATACACGTCGTGCCATTTATTCAGCTATGATTGACCAAATGGACCAAAACATTGGTAAGCTGGTTTCTTATTTAAAAGAAAAGCAAATTTTTGATAACACACTTATTATTTTCTTAAATGATAACGGTGCTTGTGCCGAAGGAGGGGAACTGGGCGGAGGACCAGCCGAACAGCTCGAAACAAAAGAAGGTTACATGCTTTCATACGGAGGTGCCTGGGCAAATGCCTCGAACACTCCTTATCGTGAGTACAAGCATTGGGTGCACGAAGGTGGTATAGGTACACCGTTTATTGTTCACTGGCCCAATGTTATCCCAAAAGAAAATCAAGGTAAACTGATTTCACAATACGGTTTCCTGCCTGATATTATGGCAACTTTTGTCGATGCAGCAAATGCAACATATCCAACAGAATATCAGGGAAATAAAATAGTTCCAACTTCAGGGAAAAGCATGGTGCCGGTTTTTAAAGGTGAAAACAAAGCCATTCATACTGAACCTATTTTCTGGGAACATGAGGGGAACAAAGCTGTACGTCATGGAAAATATAAACTGGTTTCGAAATGGAATAAACAACAAGAAACCGGGTGGGAACTATACGATATGGAAACAGACCGTTCGGAGATGCACGACTTAGCAACCCAACTTCCGGAAAAGGTAAACGAGATGGCTGAAATGTATGATAAATGGGCAACAGCAAATCACGTGCTTCCATGGAAGCAGATACAAAGTCTTTACAGGCAGAAAAGATAAGAATAACTAAGGAAATAAATAAAGGCTGACTACAATTTGAAGCAGATGAGATATTTAGGTTTGGTTTTTGTTTCGGTGGCATTATTTGCTTGTTCTACAGGGCAATCTTCAAAAAGCGATAAACAAGATAAACGGCCCAATATCATTATTCTTTTGGCCGATGATTTAGGTTATGCCGATGTTGGTTTTCATGGCAGTGATATAAAGACGCCAAATATCGACCGGCTGGCAATTGAAGGTGTTCAACTGGAGCAGTTTTATGCCTGTCCCATGTGTACACCAACTCGCGCCGGAATTATGACCGGGCGTTATCCAATTCGGTTTGGCCTGATGCGTTCTGTAATTCCACCTCAAAGAAAATATGGAATGCCTCCCGAAGAATTTACAGTTGCCGAAATGTTGGCAGAGTCTGGTTACAAATACCGGGGGATAATTGGGAAATGGCATTTGGGCCACCGGCAAAAAAAGTGGCTTCCTACAAATCAGGGATTTACTTTTTATGAAGGTTGTTTAAATGGAGCTGTCGATTATTTTAATCAGGTTAGAGATGGAGAACGCGATTGGCATGTGAACGAATCTCCTTCAAAAAAAGAAGGTTATGTGACTGATATGATTGGCGATGCATCTATCGAATTAATTAATTCTGTTCCCGAAAATGAACCTTTCTTTTTGTATGTGCCGTTTACTGCTCCACATTCACCATTCCAGGCAAAATCCGAAGATATTGCCAAATACCCTCACCGCAAAGGAAACAGGCAGGTTTATGCTGCCATGGTTGATTGTATGGACCAAAATATTGGGAAAATACTTGAGACCATTGAAAAGCGTGGACAGCTGGAAAATACATTCATTTTATTTTTTAGCGATAATGGAGGGAAAAAAGATGTTGCAGATAATGGTGAAAAAAAAGGGGCAAAACTTACTGTTTACCAGGGAGGTATTGATGTTGCTGCAGCGGCTCACTGGCCTGCCGGAAATATTTCCGGAGGGAAAATCATTACTGAAAAAATGGGCTATATCGATGTATTTCCAACCTTAATGGAAATAGGAAATTATTCAGGAGAAATCAAAAATGAAATTGATGGAATAAATATACTGAAAGGCATGCAAGGCGAAAAACTGGAAGAAAGGATCTGGTTTACTTACCTTGACCAGAATGGAGATAAAATCGAACGATTTGCTCTAAACACTGAACAGTGGAAACTGGTTTGGAAAAGAAATGCTCCCGATAATAACAAACAAATTAGTGGTATTGAATTATTTAAAATCAGCGACGATCCGGGAGAGTTGGATAATGTTGCTGAAATGAATGAAAATATTGCTCAAGAACTACAAAAGGAAATTGGGAAACTGTATAGCTTTAAGTTGAAACAGCAGAATCCAAGGTATTATGAGAAGGAATTTCTATCCGGTCCGGTAATTCCCAGCTGGCAAGCGATGCAATAAATCTGAAAATATGAATTTAACTTACAGGATATTAAAATAACCAGAAATTGAGGTGAAATTATTTAAAAAGCAAAATATGAAGTATTTAATTTTTATTGTTGCAATCGTTTTTTTTAGTTGCTCCGGCAACCAGCAGGCAAAAAGCGATAAACAGGATAAGCGTCCAAACATAGTAATCATTATGGCCGACGATCTTGGTTATTCCGATATCGGGTGTTACGGAGGCGAAATTCAAACTCCGAATCTCGATGGTCTGGCTGAAAACGGAGTTCGTTTTTCACAGTTTTACAATGCGTCAAGATGTTGTCCTACAAGGGCATCTTTATTGACCGGTAAGTATCCACACCAGGTGGGACTGGCCACTAACGGGCAAACACTTTCAAGAAATGCAGCAACCATTGCCGAAGTATTAAAAGAAAATGGCTACCACACAGGAATGGCCGGGAAATGGCACCTTTCAAGAACAAAAGGATTAGAAAATCATGAAGAGCAATTGTTGTGGCTTTCACATCGAAAAGACAGCAGCATTTTTGCACCACTCGAATCGTATCCATGCAATCGGGGATTTGAAGAACACTGGGGCGTTATTTGGGGGGTAGTAGATTACTTCGATCCATTCAGTTTGGTACATAACGAAGAAGCGATAAAAGAAGTGCCCGACGATTTTTATATGACCGATTTCGTCACCGACAAATCGATTGAAATGATTGATGAGTTTAATAAAGATGATAAACCATTCTTTTTATATGTGGCTCACACTGCACCTCACTGGCCACTTCATGCATTGCCCGAAGACATTGCAAAGTACAAGGGTGTGTATGACGAAGGTTGGGATAAACTCCGTGAGAAGCGGTACATAGGATTGGTTGAAAAAGGAATTGTGAGTCCTGAGATTGCACCTTTGGCAAAAAATGAATCGGGACGATTGTGGGACGATTGTGAAAAGAAAGCCTGGGAAGCCAAACATATGGAAGCCCACGCAGCTATGGTCGATCACCTGGACCAGGGAGTGGGACAGCTAATTGCAAAATTGAAAAAAACGGGTGAATATGATAATACCATCATTCTTTTTCTTTCTGACAATGGCGCATCACCAGAGCGTGGTTACCCACCTGGTTTTGACAGACCCGGTCATAACCGTGATGGAGAAGAAATACAATACGGTGATTTTGATAACCCGGGATATGAAGGAACCTGGGGCTATTTGGGGAAAGCATGGGCAGGAGCTATTAATGCACCTTTCCGCTACTGGAAAAAGGAATCCTTCGAAGGCGGAAACTGTACGCCGTTCATTGTTCATTGGCCTGCCGGCTTAAAAGGAAAAGAAAACACCATCAACGGGGGAGTGGGACATGTTATCGATATCTTGCCAACTTGTCTGGAGTTGGCAGGTGGTAAGTATCCTTCGGAAGTAAACGGCTTAAAAACCACTCCGGTAGAAGGAAAATCGATTCTTCCATTACTGAAAGAAGAAATAGCAACTACCCACAATACACTTTTCTGGGAACACATGGGGGGGCGTGCTCTGCGCATTGGAGACTGGAAAATTTCAGCCTTGACAAATGAGGAATGGGAATTGTTTAACATGGCAGAAGACCGCACCGAAACCAATAATCTGGCAACAAAAATGCCTGAAAAAGTAAAAGAAATGGAAGCGATTTGGCAGAAAGATTATGAGAGAATTTACCCGGATGGAAATATAAAATAAATAAAGATGAGATCATCCATTTTAAACTATTGATCATGAAAACATATTTAATACCGTTTTTATTAGTTTCTGTTTTTTTTCTGAATGGGTGTCAGCAGAAAAAGGAAGAAAAACAAAAAATGAATTTCCTGTTTATTTTGGCCGACGACTACGGTTACCACGATTTAAGTATCAACGGTAGTAAATTTTACGAAACGCCAAATATCGACCGGATTGCAAGTGAAGGGATGATTTTTACCGAAGGGTATGCAGACTGCCAGGTTTGTAGTCCATCACGGGCAAGTATCATTTCCGGTAAATTTCCTGCGCGCCACGGAATTACCGATTGGATTGGAGCGCCAACAAGAGAAGAATGGCGGAGAGCAGGCCGTTTTAATCAGTTGCTCCCGCCGGAATATGAGCATAAACTTTCACTGGATTATATCACTTTGCCCGAAGCAATGAAAGAAGCTGGATACAAAACTTTTTTTGCAGGCAAGTGGCATTTGGGAAGCAAAGGTTCGTGGCCCGAAGATCATGGTTTTGACATCAATATAGGAGGCTGGGATTCCGGAGGTCCCAAAGGGGGTTATTTTGCTCCGTATAAAAATCCAAACCTGGAAGACGGCCCGACAGGAGAAAACCTGTCTATGCGGCTGGCAAAAGAGACCGTTCAATTTCTAGAAGAAAACAAGGATACGGCATTTTTTGCTTACCTGTCTTTTTATGCAGTGCATGGCCCTATTCAAACTTCGCAGGGGAAATGGGCAAAATACGCTCAAAAGGCAAAGCAGCTGGGTGTTGCCGAAAGTGGATACAAAATGGGGCACTTCTTACCCATTCGTCAGGTGCAGGACAACCCTGTTTATGCCGGATTGGTTGAAACCATGGACGATGCCGTGGGCGAAGTTTTAAATTCGCTGGATGAACTTGGGCTGGCAGAAAATACGGTAGTAATTTTTACCTCCGACAATGGTGGGGTAGCTGCCGGCGATTCTTATTCCACATCGAATTTACCGCTACGTGGAGGGAAAGGCTATCAGTTCGAGGGTGGTATTCGCGAGCCTTATTTCATCCGTGTTCCGGGTGTTGGAAACGGACAAAAAAACAATACTCCGGTTATTGGCACCGATTTTTATCCCACTATTCTTGAACTGGCAGGCGTGCCTCTAAAACCAGCGGAACATAACGACGGAGTTAGTTTGGTTCCACTTCTAAAAGGAGGTTCGATTCCTGAGCGTCCGCTCATCTGGCATTATCCGCATTATGGAAACCAGGGAGGGGAACCCTCTTCCATCATCCGGTTGGGCGATTGGAAATTGATTCATTATTACGAAGACGGTCACGAAGAGTTGTATAATCTGGAAAATGATGTGGAAGAAAATATTGATCTGGCAGATAAAAATCCGACAAAAGTAAAGGAACTGTCCGACAAATTATTTTCCTACCTGCATGAAGTGGGCGCCAGGTTCCCGGAAAAAGATCCGGAGTATGATCCGCAAAAAGAAATAGAATACCTGCAGAGGGTAGTGAATGAATGGCTGCCACGCTTGGAAAAACAGCGGTTGCAATTTTTGTCGGAAGATTTTGACCCCGGGAATAATTGGTGGGGAAGTATGGTTACTCAAGACTAAGTAATTAAGACAAATGAAAGCAAAATGTGAAAAATTTTCATCTTCATTTTTTACGCTGTGTATTATTACAAAAGGAAATTGAGAAACTGTATAACTTTAAGTTGGAACAACAGTTACCAGACAGGAAGAAGTGAATGTGGTAAAAAAAAGACAATCAAAAAATAAGAACAATGAAGTTGAGATATTTGACATTTATCCTGAGTGTAGCTTTTGCTACGCTTTCAGGATGTAACCAGGATGCATCAAAAGTGTTGAACTGCGGTACCTTAAAAACTGTGGATTTTAAAACCACTATTAACGGGAAACAGACCAATCTGTATGTCCTTAAAAACGGTGATATTACCACTGCAATTACAAACTATGGTGGTCGTATTGTAAGTTTGCGTGCTCCTGGTAGAAATGGAGAGACCGCTGATGTTGTTTTGGGCTTTTCTAGCATTGATGATTATTTAAATGCCAACGAAGTATTTCACGGAGCTTTAATCGGAAGGGTCGGAAACCGTATTGCGCATGGAAAATTTACCTTGAATGGGAAAGAATACACTTTGCCGATTAATAACGAGCCAAATCATTTGCATGGAGGGCCCGGCGGTTTTCATAATGTGGTTTGGGATGTAAAAGCTGTTAACGACACTTCAATTGTGTTGGAATATTTGTCGAAGGACGGAGAAATGGGTTATCCGGGTAACCTGAATGTGGTGGTAACATACACTTTGAGTAAAAACAACGAACTTAAGATTGAATACCTGGCCACAACCGATAAAAGTACGCCTGTAAATCTGACCAACCATGCCTTTTTTAATCTGGCAGGAGAGGCAAACGGAACCATCAACAAGCATTTGTTAACCATTAATGCCGATAAGTTTACTGCGGTTGATTCAACCTTGATTCCGTTGGGTGAAAATGTGTCCGTTGACGGGACTCCGTTTGATTTCAGAAGCCCCAAGGCCATTGGCGCCGACCTGCATCTGCAAGATGAAAATGTACAGTTTAAAAATGGTTTGGGATACGATCATAATTTTGCTTTGAACAAGAAGGAAGCAAGGACAATAAGCTGGGCTGCAACGGTTGTTGAACCTGAAAGCGGGCGGAAAATGGAGATTTTTACCCAAGAGCCCGCTTTGCAGTTCTATGGTGGTAATTTTATGGATGGTTCCGATATCGGGAAATATGGAAGATCATTTGACTATCGGGAGTCAATGGCATTGGAAACTCAACACTTTCCAGACAGTCCCAATCAAGCACTATTCCCATCAATTATACTGAATCCGGGGGAGGAGTATAATACATCAACCATTTACAAGTTCAGTGTTGAATAGAAATGACATGTTTTAATGTTAAATACGATTCAATGGATAGCAGAATCTGTCTGCGGTTGTATGAAATCTAACGTGGGGTTTACTGTAATCTGCTTAGGAAAATTGTGAAGACTTTAAGGTTGTGATGAAAGCTTTGAACCTGAAATGAGAATAAAGAGAATATGAAACTTTTCCAAACCTGTATTGTAACTTGTATTTTGGGTGTTGTTTATTGCGATATTGTGTAGTGGATATGCAACAAAAAACTGTACGGCTAGTTAAGAGTTACGCTGCTATTCTTTGATTATTATTTAGTTGTTCAAATTGGTTTATTGTTTTGTACCCTAAAGCCGAATGCCTTCTTCGTTTGTTGTACCAGGTTTCGATCCACCGAAACAAGGATAATTGGGCTTGTTCCTGATCGAGAAAGTTCCGTTGATAGACCAACTCCACTTTTATCGTTTTAAAGAAGCTTTCGGCCACAGCATTGTCCCAGCAGTTACCTTTACGGCTCATACTGCGGGCAACCAGCTGCTCGCGTTCCAATAGATTGGTGAAAGCATTGCAGGCATACTGGATGCCACGGTCTGAATGAAAGATTAGTTCAGTCGTAATCAAACGATTCTTTACGGCCATTCTCCATGCAGGAATCGTTGTTTCTTCCGCACGCATGCCTTTGCTCATCGCCCAGCCAATCACTTTACGATCAAACAAATCAATAATGACAGTCAAGTACATCCAGTCTTTGTTGGTTCTGATATAGGTAATATCGGAAACCCAAACTTTGGCAGGGGCAGAAACCGAAAAGTTCTGGTTTAACAGGTTGGGAGCGATCGGATAGTTGTGTCTGGAGTCGGTTGTCGCTTTGAACTTTCGTTTCCGCTTGGCTTGCAGTCCTGCAGCGTTCATAATTCGGGCCGTGCGAGAACGTGACACCTTGTGTCCTAAGGCGCGGAGTTCTTCGCTCATACGCGGGCTTCCATAGCTTTGACCACTATCCTGAAAAATCCGTTTAATTTCGACCAATAACTTTTGGTTTTCATTCCAACGGTTTGACTCTCCGTTCTGAAGCCAGTGGTAATAACCGCTTTTGCTTATTTTGAATACTTTACACATCATCCGGGTAGAAAACCGGTTGCGGTGATCACTTATAAATTGGTAGATTTCCCATCGTTCACGGAGAAGATGCTGATTGCCTTTTTTAGGATATCGCGTTCCATTCTGGCTTCTCGAAGCTCTTTCTGTAAGCGGGCATTTTCTCGCTCCAAATCCGTCATCTTTGGATTCCCGTAACCTGGAAAACTATTGTCTTTATATTGACTAAATTCCTTACGCCACCGATAAAGTAATGCTCGGTCGATTCCCAGTTCATCTGCAATCTCGCTGGCATTCCCTCTCGCATAGGATAGCTCTATGGCTTTTTTATTAAATTCTTTGTCAAACTTCTTTCTCATAGGACTCATAATGTAGGTAAATAAAATAATACTTAACCTACCGTCCAATCAAATGTAGCAACTCCATGGTGAAAAGAGCATGATATTGATACTTAACGAACCGCCGTCTACTCGATTAGTTGCTGTAATCATTCTTCTGTATCATTGAAAAATAATTCAAGTGCATGCAAATAATTAGTAAGACGGTATATTATCTTATTCGGTTCTTCTGAAATAGTATAATTCCATTTTAATCCTTTTGGAGCATTGGATTTTAAATTATTCAGGAAGGCTTCATTGTAAATGTCTTTTGACTTACTCCCAAAAAGATAGTATTTCACATTCTTATCTTTTAGTTTATTAAAAGCATTTTTTGAATTGGTTTTATGGGTTATTAATTTAAAATCAGGAATATCTGCTATATATCCATCGAATAAATCCGGATGTTCAAGCATAAAATAGCTGCTAATCATACCTGGACCACCTGGACCCCAGATTATTGTTCTGCTAAAATTGTATTTGGATTTAAGATATGGGAATAATTCTTCGTCCAGGAATTTTGCAAACAAATTCATATTAGCTTCTATACTTAAGGAATCATAATTGACATATTTGTATTGTGGAACTCCCACAACAATACAAGTTGGGATACTTCTATTATATGCCAATAATTCGGTGCTTGCAGCGAAGGCTTTAAATGCAGCATGCGGATCAAGCAATAATATCAATGGATATTCTTTGTCATTCTTATAATTCCATGGAAGATGAGTAAATATTTCCAGACTATCTTCAAGAATCTCAGACTTTATTATTGTTGTGAATCCTAATTTTGTTTGGGGAGAATCTCCTAGATTTTGTCCAATTGAACTAAGTGTAAAAAATATTGAGATGGCAATAAAACAGATGATTTTTTTCATGTTTCTATATTTTTTTAATTTATTGAGTATTTGTAATATGCTCTTTGATTATTAGTGCAAGTTTTTATTTACCATATTCCTGTTTCACTTTATTAATCAAATTCATATCACCCGAATTCTTTGATATGGAAACTGCTATATCCCTTATTTTTTCAGCCTTCTTACTTTGTCCGTCTTTTCTGTAAAGCTTGAAAGCCATTTCAAAACAATTCAAATAGTTTCTATTCTGATTGTTAACGTTCTTTTGGTTTTTATCATTAGACATCTGAATGTTTAAGTAATCGAGAAGAAACATATTTTCTATCAGATTTATGTTAAAATCCAACAAATTAACTGGATGTTCAGAATACCTTAATGCCAATCCAGAAACATACATTTTATCTTTGTGTGTTTGGTAATAATTAGAATTTGCTGTAAAACCAACGTAAATAGGTCTGTTACCTTTATAATTCCCTAATATATGAGTTAAAACAGCCTCTAAATTGGAGGGGTTCGATTCATAAAACTCATTTTTAAGTTCAATAATGTTGTGTTTTTCAAACACTTTATCCCTATAACTCTTCACAAGTAGCATATCAAAGCTTAATACTGTAACATCAGTCCTGATATTTTTAACGTCTTGTAACATCCAAAGTGGATATGTGTCATTGTCGTGTTGAGTAAATATGATGGCGTTTGGTTCTAAGGACATTAATACATTATATCCATAATACAACAAACCAGGGGACATTTCATTTCGTTCAAACCACTTATTATTAACTTCTTTCCGTTTTTTATAATCAAAGACACAATCCGTGTATGTAACCATTGTTGCATGAATACCTTCAAAATCAGGATTCATTTCATATGCTTTTAAAAGATATGCACCTTTTGTTGGGTCAAATCCTCTCTCCGTCCAAACAACATAATTATATGTAAATGTATTGGGCACATTTTCTTCAATCAATTTCACAATCTCAGGTCCTAATTTTAGGTAAGAAGATTCTTTTACAAATTCTTTACTCCAGGCAGCTGTTCCTTGTGCATTTCTGTTTGCACGAAAATAATTATACCAATTCAGTTCATTTGTTTTAGCTTTTTCAATTTCTTTCCACCATAATTCAGCTTGCTCAACATAATACGGATGTGGTTTGGATTCTTGAGCAAATGAAATCTGGCTTTCAGGGTTTTGTGCAGATAAAGTATTTGGGATTAGTAAAATAGTAATCACAAATATTAAATATTGTTTCATTTTTATTATTTTTTTGTTAGGCTAAATCATTTTCCAATCAGTACACTTTCATTTAACAAACGTTCACTTTTTTATTATAAATCCAGCGTATATTGCCGCTTTTGTGGAATAGCAACTAACGGTTGGTGCATGTTGTCGGGGCGGATTTCGGAGAGCGTTCCTGTCCGAAGGACACGGAACTGCGATGCGGGAATCCGCCGTTGGCGAACCACT
This sequence comes from Sunxiuqinia sp. sy24, assembly GCF_052677165.1. Lineage (NCBI taxonomy): Bacteria > Pseudomonadati > Bacteroidota > Bacteroidia > Marinilabiliales > Prolixibacteraceae > Sunxiuqinia > Sunxiuqinia sp. sy24. The sequence continues at coordinate 7,338 of NZ_JBQYLH010000004.1, read as the reverse complement.
GAGGCCGCCATGGAATTTATAAAGTGTGTGTGCCCAGCATGAGCATGTGCACACACTACTGAAAGCTCTGGGAAAATGTTTAAAATACAACTTTTTAGTGTTAAATGGTAGTGTGATGCATGAAATTATTCCATAGGGTTTACCTTGTGGAATCTGAGTTTTCATTCCATAGGGTGTAAGTCCCTTATGCGCAGGAGTAACGTCTTGAAGCATTAGCAAGTGGCAAGCTGGTTTGGGGCGACTCAAGCAGTGAAGGTTATTTGCGATTGATTAATGAGCAAATACCACTACAAACCCCGGTACTGACGAACAGTGAATGAATGTAGTTTTCGTAGAAAACCAATGATCCGGTGGATCATTGATGAGAGAAGAGCAAAGCGGTTGATATGAGGCTATGAGGTCGGATAAGCAAGCACAGGACCGACTGTTAAGAATTTGTCCGGTGGACAAATTTAAGGAGGAGCCAGCTTGCAGGGCAGGGAACGGAAAAGGAAAAACCTGATTCGTTTGGGGGTTGAACAGGGACAAGCCTATCAATGGAGCCGATCGAGAATGGGTGGTTGGCGTATTGCTCAAAGTCCGATTCTTGGGACTACTATCACGGTTGATCGTTTGAAAATGCGGGGATACGTTCCTTTGCTGGATCTGTACAACGAGGTGAGACCAAAATCACCGTTGTTTCCTATAACTTGACGAACCGCCGTATACGAGACCCGTACGTACGGTGGTGTGAGAGGCGCACTGACGGACTATTAGTCCGTCAGCCGTCTACTCGATTGTGCTTTCGTTATTTATTTATTTATTTATTTCCTCCTCAATTAATACAATAGTTGAGTCAACTTTAGTTAATATATCGGATAGCTTCTCTCTCAACAAGTTATTATTAAAGTTTGATAGAGTAAATCCGTTTTTAATACGTTTACTTTTAATGGCTATCTCAACGAATTCTTTTGACAACTCAATATCTTTGTTTGGTTCCGTCCAAGCTATAATTGCATTTTCATAATCAATAATATCAGCAAATGGTCTATAAAAATACTCCCAGTGATCCTCATATAAATGCTTTCTTACTTCAAATAATTCATTGTAGTTATAATCAATTTGAAGTAGTAAATCCTTAATTTTTTGATTTGATAATGAAGATAGCTTGCCTGAATTAATAAGCTCATTAAAAGTTAATAAACTTGGATTATGCGCATCCCAATACACCACATTCATCACATGAGAATAATAGTCATTAATATTATTTACCTCCTGTATATTCTGAATACTTTCAAGGATTTTTGAAGAATTGGATTTAGATATTCTTCTTTCAATAATCCGATCGAGCTCTGTTTTGTCTTGTCTTAAATCAGCTAATAAGTTTTCAAGTTGAATAATTTCTTCAATCCGCTTTTCTCTTTCATCCTTAACAGAATTGAGTTGTATTGCTATTAATATTCCAATGACAACCAAAAAAATTTCTCCAATTGCATAAATTAAGTACTTGCTGAATTTATTTTCAGAGAGTAATTTTTGCCGAATTTTTCTAAAGAATTTTATCATCGATTTCTTTTCTTAATGAAGCACAACGGTTTGGCGGTATGAAACGTAGCGCACTTCGAAGCACTAAATTATCAAACCGTTGCTGCCGTTGATTAAAAGTTATTATGCTTAAATATACCACTTTCTGCGCTATGTTTTATGACCGCGTGTGTGTGCCCAGCATGAGCATGTGCACACACTACTGAAAGCTCTGGGAAAATGTTTAAAATACAAATTTTTAGTGTTAAACAATAAAGTGATGCATGAAATATTTCCATAGGGTGTAAGTCCCTTATGCGCAGGAGTAACGTCTTGAAGCATTAGCAAGTGGCGAGCTGGTTTGGGGCGACTCAAGCAGTGAAGGTTATTTGCGATTGATTAATGAGCAAATACCACTACAAATCCCGGTACTGACGAACAGTGAATGAATGTAGTTTTCGTAGAAAACCAATGATCCGGTGGAGCATTGATGAGAGAAGAGCAAAGCGGTTGATATGAGGCTATGAGGTCGGATAAGCAAGCACAGGGCCGACTGTTAAGAATTTGTCCGGTGGACAAATTTAAGGAGGAGCCAGCTTGCAGGGCAGGGAACGGAAAAGGAAAAACCTGATTCGTTTGGGGGTTGAACAGGGACAAGCCTATCAATGGATCCGATCGAGAATGGGTGGTTGGCGTATTGCTCAAAGTCCGATTCTTGGGACTACTATCACGGTTGATCGTTTGAAAATGCGGGGATACGTTCCTTTGCTGGATCTGTACAACGAGGTGAGACCAAAATCACCGTTGTTTCCTATAACTTGACGAACCGCCGTATACGAGACCCGTACGTACGGTGGTGTGAGAGGCGCACTGACGGACTATTAGTCCGTCAGCCGTCTACTCGATTGGCACCAGTAATCAATTTAGTTTAAATCCAATTGTCAAATTTATTGTAAAAGTATTTACTGAAACTTCTCCACCATTTCCAGTACTTTCAATTGTCCAGTCCGCAACTTTTGTGAAATCTAAATAGTAATCCGCTCGTAATCCAAATTGAAGATTTGAAATATCGTATCTTAGTCCTCCGCCAAGTATTAATCCAAACGATGTATCTTTTAGTTCGCCAAGCCCCTCAAGAGCATAAAAATTCCTACTATTAACTAAAAAGTCAACACGAGGCCCCATGCTGATAAGTGGAGCGAATTTCTCCTTTATTGAATACTTAAAATCAATAGTTGTATTAATTGATAAATAATCTAAGATTGGTTTATCTGAAGCTACCTCATCAGAACCGAAATTAATATCATACTCACCACCTTTTCTAATCAATCCGATATTACTTGAAAGATTAAAATATTGCTTCTCAAAGTAATCTAATCCTGCAAAAACAGAATGTCCTATAAGTTTCTTGTTATCTTGTTGATTAGCATTTTGCCAATCAAGTTTAGAAATCGAAGTTCCTCCTTGTATTTTTATAGTCTGTCCATTTAATAGAATTGCAAATGTCAATCCGATTAATAATAATCCTATTTTTTTCATGATATTTTGTTTAGTTATGCAGATTATGTCTTTTCATTTATTGGTGCCAACGTTTGGCGGTATGAAATCGTTGGGGATTGCGGACTACTTTCCTGTCCAGTTACACCGAACTTGATGCGTGGTAGAATGTTTAAATAACCACCTAAACCCCAATATTTTATATCGCGTGTGTGCCCAGCATGAGCATGTGCACACACTACTGAAAGCTTTGGAAAAATGTTTAAAATACAACTTTTTAGTGTTAAATGGTAGTGTGATGCATGAAATTATTCCATAGGGTTTAAGTCCCTTATGCGCAGGAGTAACGTCTTGAAGCATTAGCAAGTGGCGAGCTGGTTTGGGGCGACTCAAGCAGTGAAGGTTATTTGCGATTGATTAAAGAGCAAATACCACTACAAACCCCGGTACTGACGAACAGTGAATGAATGTAGTTTTCGTAGAAAACCAATGATCCGGTGGATCATTGATGAGAGAAGAGTAAAGCGGTTGATATGAGGCTATGAGGTCGGATAAGCAAGCACAGGGCCGACTGTTAAGAATTTGTCCGGTGGACAAATTAAAGGAGGAGCCAGCTTGCAGGGATGGGAACGGAAAAGGAAAAACCTGATCCGATTGGGGTTGGACAGGGACAAGCCTATCAATGGAGCCGGTCGAGAATGGGTGGTTGGCGTATTGCTCAAAGCCCGATTCTGGGGACTACAATTACAATTGATCGATTGAAAAAGCGGGGTTACATTCCTTTACAGGAATTCTATAATCAAGTTAAACCAAGTACGGTTTTGTTTCCTATGACTTAACGAACCGCCCAGTACGAGACCCGTACGCTGGGTGGTGTGAGGGGTTCTCCAATAGGCTTTTAGCCTAGCGGCTTCCCACTCGATTAGGGCAAGTTGTTATTATTCTGCAACTATTTTAGAAATACCATTTAGATAATTTTCGATTATTGACAGTACGGATGTTCTGTATCGCTTTCAATTGCTTTGTCCTAATCAATAAGTTTAATCTCCACCAATGTCATAGAGTAACTGCTACCCTTGGGATCATCTTGATAAATGGTGCGATTCTGCCAGATATTAATCCAGTTGGCTGAGTAACAAAGCCACATGGTCTTGCCATCTTTGCTGATAAACTTTGAAGGGATGTTGAGAAAGTATCCCATTTCTCCAAAGTCCTTCATGTAAGAAACCATGCGCCAGGGCCCAGTGATTTTGTCCGATTCCAGGATGTAGGAATTATAGCGTGACAAAGTCGTCTGACCATCCGTTACGCACATAAAATACTTTTTCAAGGGTGCATTGTAGGTTATGGTTACACATCCCATGTTGTTGTTCCAGTCTGCAATGGGTTTAATCTCATTGAAGTCTTTGCTCCAGATGTCCATTCCACTAGTGTCTTTACCTGCAAAGAACTCGTATGCTGAACTATTATTGACCTTGTCGGGTTGCGGACTGACGCGACAGAGGTATATTTGATCACCTGTGATCCAGCTGTTATTAGCATAGCGTGGCTGCGTATCTGGAAGGGATGAGCCGTGAGACACCAGATATGCCTTGCCATCGGGGCTGTGTTCCATATTTTTACCAAAGTCCACAAAGTGAGGTGCCCCGATTTTGACTGAGTTACCGCGTTTCCCTGTTTCTCCAAAAAGGGCATTGTCTGGTGTGTGTGGGCACTGCTCCCAGGTCTTTCCAAGATCCGTAGAGACGTGAAAACCAACAAATCCTCCCAAAGTTCCATAATTAGTATGCGGAAGATCATCCAGAGAATAAGTTCCGATATACCAGTTGTCGTTATACACCAGACATGCGCTGGGATACCTACCTATATAGGGTGTTGTGGTGTGTGTTATTATTCCATGGTCAGTGAATTTTAGTTTCTTGGGGTTGTTGCCTTGTATAGTCAGGTAGGCAACATTGCTTTGTGGGTTACCTCGTGAGCTAACGCTTACGCCATCTACTGAGCCGTCCGTGAAGCATGAATAAAGGTTTCCGTCTTTACCCCAGGAAGGATAGAAAGTGTCTGCATTACCTCCCGCCCAGATATCACCTGTAAAGCCAATAGATGAGAATGCGTCAGATTGCTCGAAGGGGCAGAAAAAGGGTGGAGTATCATTCCATATTCTCACTTTTTCTTGTGCCTGCCCTAAAACAGAACATGCAAAAATTAAGACAGCAAGTAGACTAAATCTATCTGGTAACCAAAATGTTGAAATTATTTTTTTGTTCTTCTTCATGTTTTCTATAATATTATCAATATTTGTGAACTGAATAAATTTGCCCTAACATCTGTATACCCGCAGTCCTGCGGGTATATTGGCTTTATCTGTATTTGTTCTTGTTGGTTATAACGCTGGTTGTGTCGGGGTGGTAACTGTAGCAGGATCGTTCTCTCATAGGTTTTTTTAGGTTTAGATTTGTGGTTAAGTTGGTTAGCTTATAGACAAATATAATATTATTGTTTCAATAGTCAATTTCATCCAATAGATCGGGTGTCTGAACAAGCAGGCTACTCGTAATTCGAGTACTCGCGGAGGACTCACCGATAAGCTGAAGGGCCGAACGATACGTTGTCCTAAATTCGACAAGGAAGTCAGAAGATCGAATCTTCTAGCTTTGTTCTAAAGTATGGCAAAGGTGCTATTGGTGTAAAGAGCGATAGTACTGATACGTATCGAAAAGCCGTATATGCTCCTTAGCAAAGCGAAAGGGAGGAGCGAAGCTCGCTGACGTACGGTGGTGGGAGAGGCGCACTGACGGACTATTAGTCCGTCAGCCGTCTACTCGATTAGCGTTTCGTGCTTTTATTTATTAATTGTTCAAACTTTCCTTTTGAAAAAAATCAACTAATATATCAGACAGTAGTTGGGGGCTTTCAATAGCAGGGCAATGTCCAACATTGGGAATAATGTGTAGTTCTTTTTTGTCCTTGGATAAATTGGTTAATGCATTGTAAATTAATTCAGCGTGTCCTGTTCCAACGACGTAATCTTGTTCGCCCTGAATAACAATTGTGGGTGTATTTATTTGCTTTAAATCAGATTCAATATTGATATTGTTGTACGAGGGAGTGTTTCGGAAAGCAGTATTTACAATTTCTGCTTTTTCTCCAACTTCTGCGTATTCCTCTTCTGAATATTTCATCAATCTCATTAAGGCAGTATCCTGCACTACATCTTTAAATGAAATAATCTTAGAAGTATCTGCGAAATATGCGTTAAATCCGAGTTTGGCAGGAACCTCATGTTTCATCCAGTTTACATCGGTATGAAATTGTGCAAAATTACTATTTTTAATCCGTTCCAATTCTGTTACGATATGCTCTAACTCCACTTTTCGTTCTATAGTAATATTGGTTTGAAGTATTTCATTTGCTCTATCAGTTTCAAGATCGATGAGTGAATGATTTTGGTAATTGCTATTAACTTTTCCATCAATGCAAGCATAAGAATATACTTTGGTTTGGTCTGTTAAAAGGTATAAAAAGCCATACATCCCACCCCATGAAGTTCCCATGATATAGACTTTTTCTTTATCGTATTTTTTACGCAAGGAATCAATTACAATGTCCAAATCTTGAACATACTGCTGTACTGTAAGTAAGTCTTTATCTTTGCATTCCAAAGATTTACCACATCCGCGCTGGTCTAAATATGCAACCATAAATTTATCTTCTAGTCCTGAACCCATTAATTTTATATCGATACCGGAATATCCGCCAGGTCCACCATGCAAATTAACAATCATGGGGTTTTCAGGATTTCCGCGCACTCTCACATAAAGTTTAGATTCTGGTACTTTAACCATTATCTCTTGGTCGATATTTTTAATTTTCTCACTACACGAAAAGGTTAACATTGTCAAACCAGTAGCACATATTATGCAAAGAATTTTGAAAACTTTCATTATATCCATATTAAATTCTGTTTCTCATTTTTGCAAGCTAATCATTTTCTGCATTTATTATCAGCGAGATTATTAAACTCTCAATTGATTTTCAGCATGAACGCTAACGGCTCGAATATGGGGCGTTTGGCATTTCAAAGCACCAACCGATCAATCCGCTATAATTTTTATTAATTGTACTCATTACAAATTTACTACTGCACGCCAAATGACCTATATTTATTGTGTGTGCCCAGCATGAGCATGTGCACACACTACTGAAAGCTCTGGGAAAATGTTTAAAATACAACTTTTTTGTGCTAAATGGTAGTGTTGCTTGAAATTATTCCAGAGGGTTTACCCTGTGGAATCTGAGTTTTCATTCCATAGGGTGAAAGTCCCTTACGGGCGGGGG